>NZ_CP028426.1:0-315059 GCF_003010915.2 Gulosibacter molinativorax
GGGAGTAGCCGAGCTCGCTCAGCACCTCAGCGGAATGCTCGCCGAGGTCGGGGCCGATCCAGCGCGTGCGGCCCTCGTGGCCGGGGAGCACCGGCACGACACCGGGGAAACGCACCGTCTCCGGCGCGCCATCGATGACGACCTCGTGCTCCTCGATCATCCCGCGCTCGCGGTAGTGCGGGTCGGCCGCGATGCTCGGTGCGTCGTAGACAGGGCCGGCCGGGACCCCGGCGGCGTCGAGCGTGGCCTGCGCCTCGGCGAGGGTGTGCGACTTGGTCCAGGCGGTGATGAGTTCGTTGAGCTCGTCCTCGCGCGCGGTGCGCCCCTGAGCGCTCTGGAGCGACTCATCCTCGGCGAGGTCGGGACGCCCGATCGCGACCATGAGGCGCGAGAACACGGAAGCCGAGTTGCCGCCGATCACGATCTCGAGGTCGTCGGCACAGGGGTAGGCGCCCATCGGGACGACGCCCGGCAGCGTGCCGCCGCTGCGGCGACGAACCATGCCGTACGCGTCGTAGTCGGGCACGATCGATTCCAGGAGGCTGAAGATCCCCTCGTAGAGGCCAACGTCGACGACCGCGGGGGCGTTCGACGCGCCACCACGGGCCTTCTGGAGCATGAGCATGAGTGCGCCGAGGGTGCCGTAGAGGCCCGCGACCGTGTCGGCCATGCTCGCGGCGGAACGCGCCGCAGGGCGGTCGGGCTCACCGGTGATGAAGCGCAGGCCGCCGAAGGACTCTGCGGCGCTGCCAAAACCGGCGCGATCCTTGTACGGCCCGGTCTGACCGTAGCCGGAGATGCGCACGAGCACGAGATCGGGGTTGGCTGCCTGCATCACGTCGGGGCCGATGCCCCACTTCTCGATCGTGCCGGGACGGAAGTTCTCGATCACGACGTCGACTGTCGGCAGGAGCCGCGTGATCGCCTCGCGACCGGCGTCGGAGCGCAGATCAAGCACGAGTGACTTCTTGTTGCGCCCGAGGGTGCGAAACAGCATCGATGTCTCGCCGCGGGGCTTGCGCCAGTCGCGCAGCTCGTCGCCGGTGCCGGGCTTTTCGACCTTGATGACCTCGGCGCCGAAGTCGCCGAAGATGCGGGATGCGAACGGCGCCGCGATGAAGTTACCGAGCTCGAGCACGCGGATGCCCTCGAGCGGCATGTTGGTGGTGGGGAACATGTGAGCCTCCAAACTCTAATCCAGCGCTGCACGAACGGCCTTGGTCGTCGCTGGTTGAATTCGAGGCTAGGAAGATTCCCGAGAATTGGTCAATGGTCCAAAGGATAATCCCGACAGGTGGGAAGAATAGTCCTAATCGCCGCTGAGCGCCGAGCCGACCGCGGCCGCACACCGGATCGCCGCATCCCCGTACTCCGCTCCCGGACCAACCTTGATCCGGGCCATCGGAATCGCGATGCAGATCGCGCCGAGCAGCTTGCCGTCGACGACCACCGGGGCGCTCACCGATGACAGCCCGGGGGTGCGCTTGCTCACCGACTCAACCCAACCGTGCTTGCCGAGCTCGACCAGCGCATCCTGCGTACCCGCGAGCAACTGGCCCGCGGAGCCTTCGGGCAGCTGCAGCCGCGCGAGCTCGGGCAGGGTCGCGCGCAGCTCCTGGTTGCTGTCCGCGGAAGTGACGCAGATGCGGTAGTCACCCTGGCGAATCCAGAGCTGGGTCGTCTCGCCCGTTTCGTCGCGACAGTCCTCAATATAGGGGCGCGCGATTTCACCCGCGGTCGAGCGATTGAACCGGCGGCCCAGGTAATACTTGCTCTCGGGCGTGCGGCGTAGGAACCCGAGCTCGAGCATGTCGTTGGCGAGCCGGTGCGTCGCCGAAATCGAGACGCCGGTGAGTCGCGCGATCTCGCTGACGGTGCGGGGCGCATCCTCGACGGCATCGAGAATCGCGGCAGCGCGCGAGAGGCTCCGGTTTGGTCCGCTTTCGGCCATCACCGTGCCGCCTAGCTGAACCGAACGTCGTCGATCGAGACAGCCTCTGACGCGTCGGCCTGCGCCTTCGACAACTCGACGTACTTGCCGGCGTGCGGGATGAATCCGGCCGATTCCTTGTCGGTGAGGTCGCGGCGGACCTTCGCGGGGATGCCCGCGGCAAGCTGGCGGTCGCCGATCTCGGCGTGCTCGAGCACGACCGCGCCGGCCGCGATGAGCGAGCCGGCGCCGATTACCGAGTGTGACAAGAGGGATGCGCGCATCCCGACGAGCGTGCCGTTGCCGACCGTCGTGCCATGCAGCATCGCGGCGTGGCCGACGGTGACGTCGTCGCCGAGCGTGCACGGCGCATCCGGGTCGACGTGCACGACGGTGCCGTCCTGCAGATTTGTGCGCGCCCCGATGCTGATCTTGCCGGAGTCGGCGCGGAGCACGCAGCCGTAGAAGACACTGGAGTCGGGGCCAATTTCGACGTCGCCGATGATCGTCGCGTTGGGAGCGATCCATGCCGTCTCGTGGATGCGCGGAAGTTTGCCATTGTGCGGGAGGATGAGCGGTCCGTTGTTCATGGAGCCAATCTTTGCATGTCGCGGGTAAGTTGAACCTATGCCTCACATTGATCGCGAATCCCTCGAACTCTTCGTTGGCGTCGTCGACATTGGCAGCATTAATGCGGTGGCTGCGAAGGCGGGGCGTTCCCAGCAGGCGGTATCCGAACGGATGCGCAGGCTCGAGGAGTCGCTCGGGCTCGATTTGCTGGAGCGTGGAGCCCGAGGCTCGCGCCCGACTGAAATTGGCAAGCTCGTCGCGGATTGGGCGGCCGACCTCCTTGCCGCGTATCGGACGTTCAACGCGAGGATCGACTCGCTCCGTGCCGACAGCAACGTCGATCTGTGGGTCGCCGCATCCCAGACCATCGCGGGTTACTTGCTGCCGGCGTGGATTGGGACGATGAAGACGTCGGGTAAGAACGGGGCGACGAGTCCGCACGTGCACGCCGTGAATTCCGTTGAGGTGATGCGCGAGGTGCGCGACGGCACCGTGTCAGTCGGATTCATCGAGACGCTCGACCTGCCGACCGACCTTGCGATGCGGACGGTGGGACACGATGAGCTCGTTGTGGTCGTCGCCCCGAACCACCCCTGGGCTGCGTTGCCGGGCGGCGTCACTCCCGCGGAATTGGCGCGAACCCCGCTCGTGGTGCGCGAGGAGGGGTCCGGGACGCGGCAGGCGCTCGAAACCCTACTCGCGGAATTCGACCAGTCTTTGAAGGTGGTGCCTCCCGCCGCCGAGTTTTCGGCCGTGATGTCGGTGCGGGGTGCCGTCGAGGCGGGGATCGCGCCGTCGGTGATGAGCGCGATCACGGTGGCCGATGACCTCGTGGGTGGCCGCCTGGTGCGCGTGCCCGTGCGCGGCCTGGAATTGCGACGGCCGCTTACCGCGGTGTGGCGTGAGGACCGGGTTTTGCCCACCGCGGCGCTCGAACTCGTGGAAATCGCAGGGCGCGCGAACTCGAGCTAGTCGTGCGGCGGAAGACGGTAGGATAGATCCCTATGGCTATGTTCGGGAATCTTTCAGATCGGCTCGTCGAGGCCCTCAGCAATCTTCGCTCGAAGGGCAAGCTCACCGCTGCTGACATTGACGGCACGGTGCGCGAAATTCGTCGCGCGCTGCTCGAGGCCGACGTCGCACTGCCCGTCGTCAAGGACTTCGCCGCGCACGTGCGCGAGCGCGCGCTCGGTGACGAAGTCAACCGTGCGCTAAACCCGGCCCAGCAGGTCGTCCAGATCGTGAACGAGGAGCTCGTTCGCATCCTCGGCGGCGACGAGGCGCGCCAGCTCTCGTTCGCGAAGCGTCCGCCGACGGTCATCATGCTCGTCGGTCTGCAGGGTGCCGGTAAGACGACCCTCGCGGGCAAGCTCGCGAAGTGGCTCGTCGGCCAGAAGCACTCGCCGATGCTTGTCGCGGCCGACCTGCAGCGTCCGAACGCCGTCACCCAGCTGCAGATCGTCGCAGACCAGGCTGGCGTGCCCGTCTTCGCTCCCGAGCCCGGCAACGGCGTCGGTGATCCGGTTCGTGTGGCACGCGACTCGATGCGGATTGCGACCGAGAAGCTGCACGACGTGGTCATCATCGACACGGCCGGTCGCCTCGGTGTTGACGAAGAACTCATGCGCCAGGCACACAACATCAAGGAGGCGACGAACCCGGACGAGGTCCTGTTCGTCATCGACTCGATGATCGGTCAGGATGCGGTTGCCACCGCAAAGGCCTTCGACGAGGGCGTCGGGTTCACGGGCGTTGTGCTCACGAAGCTCGACGGTGACGCCCGCGGTGGTGCGGCGCTTTCGGTCGCCCAGACCACCGGTAAGCCCATCCTCTTCGCCTCGACTGGCGAGCGACTCGACGACTTCGAGGTGTTCCACCCCGACCGCATGGCCTCGCGCATCCTGAACATGGGTGACGTGCTGTCGCTCATCGAGCAGGCACAGAAGGCCTTCGATGAGGAGGAAGCCCGCAAGACCGCCGAGAAGATCGCGAGCGACCAGTTCACGCTCGAGGACTTCCTGGCACAGATGCAGCAGATTCGCAAGGCTGGCAACTTCAAGAAGATGATCGGCATGCTCCCCGGCATGGACCGAAACATGAAGGACCAGCTCGAGAACTTCGACGAGTCGAGCCTGGTGCACATCGAGGCGATCATCCAGTCGATGACGCCGCTCGAGCGGCAGAACCCGAAGGTGCTCAACGGCTCGCGGCGTGCGCGAATCGCGCGCGGTTCGGGTACCGAGGTCAAAGACGTCAACGAGCTCATCAAGCGCTTCGAGGCCTCGGCCAAGATGATGAAGACTATGGCTCGCGGTGCGATGCCGGGAATGCCGGGCATGGGCCCGATGGGTGCAGGTTCGCCCGCTCGCGGCGGTAAGAAGAGCAAGAAGTCCACGAAGGGCAAGAAGTTCTCGGGGAACCCGGCGAAGCGCGGCATCGAGCCAGCACCGGTGGAGAAAAAGCCGACCGGCGCCGCATTCGGCGCGGCGAAGTCGTCTGGCGAAGGTCCGACCCCGGAAGAACTCGAGAAACTGCAGCAGTTCCTTAAGCGCTAGGGCGCTTCGCGGGCGCGGGCTCGGGCTCGGGCTCTCGAGCGCTTTCGGCAAGGTGTGTGGCCGTTCACAATGGGGTGGGCGGCCACCTTCCTTTCCGCGCCGGGTGCTCGGGCTTAGCGCGATCATTGCCGCTATGGCTTACCAAGGCCGGTGTACGGGCAATGATGGCGGCTACCGGCAATGGATGCTGTTGCATCATTGCGGCTAGCGCTTGCCCGGGGTCGTGCTCGGGCAAGGCTGAGCGTTAGCGGCAATGGCGAGCAGGCCGGGGTGGTGCGGTCACAAGCTCGAGGCAAAGCGGCTGCGCGGCGCTAGTCTTGCGCGGCGGCCCATGCCTCGTAGAGGTCGGGTCGGATGCGCTTCGTGCGCTCGACCTGCTGTTCGTGGCGCCACTTCGCGATGTTCGCGTGGTGGCCGCTGAGGAGAATATCGGGGACATCGTAGCCGCGCCACTGCGCGGGCTTCGTGTAGCTGGGGTACTCGAGCAGACCACCCTCGTGCGACTCCTCAACGAGCGAATCGGGGTTGCCGACGACGCCGGGGATGAGCCGACCGAATGCTTCGATCATCGCCATAACGGCGACCTCGCCGCCGTTGAGCACGTAGTCGCCGAGCGATACGAGCTCAACGCGAGCACGGGTCCCTGCCCAGTCGAACACACGCTGATCGATACCCTCGTACCGGCCGCAGCCGAACACGATGTGCTCTTCCTGCGCATAGCGGCGCGCGGTCTTCTGTGTGAAGACGTTACCTGCAGGCGAGGGAAAGACGATGAGCGGGGTGGATGCGTCGCACGCCGTGGGTGCGTCGCTCGCAGTGGAAGCGAGGTCGTCGGTGGATGCATCGCCAGGGGTGGATGCGTCACCCAGGGCAACAGACGCACCGCCCGCCCCCAGGATCCCGTCGAGCGTCTCGCCCCAGGGCTCGGGGCGCATTACCATGCCGGCGCCGCCGCCGTATGGCGTGTCGTCGACGGTGCGGTGGCGATCGTGGGTGGCGTCGCGCAGATCGTGAACCCGAAGGTCTACGATGCCGTTCGCGCGCGCTTTACCAAGCAAAGAAATATCAAGCACGTCGAAGAACTGCGGAAAAATCGTGACGATGTCTACGCGCATCCGCTTATGCATCCTCGCCGCTCGAGGCGACCGCGTCGGCGGCCGCATTCTCAGCATTCTCGGTGTCGAAGAGCCCGCGCGGGGGAGTGACGGTCAGCGTGCCGGCCGCGACGTTGACCTCGGGCACGATGGCCTTGACGAACGGGACCATCACCATGCCGTTCTCGGTCTCAACCTCGAGCAGATCTTGGGCTGGGGAGTGGTTGACCCGGCTGACCTTGCCCACGACGGTGCCGTCGAGAACGACTTCGAGGTCGACGAGTTGGTGGTCGTACCAGGTGTCGGGGTCGAGCTCCTCCGCGTCGTCCTGGTCGACCCAAAGAATGGCCTTCACGAGTGACTCGGCGGTGGTGCGATCGGTAACGTCTTCGAAGAATCCAACCGGTGCTTCGTTGAACCAGCGGAGTTCGCGCAGGACGAGTTTCTTCCCCTTCCACGGGGATGAACTCGGGACCTGGAGTGAAAATGATGCGCCCGGAACGAATCGTTTCTCGGGCTCATCAGTGTAGAGCTCTAGCTTGAGCGCACCCTTGAGGCCGTGCGCTTTAGAGAGGCGGCCAACTCGCAGCTGAGTGATGCCGCGCTTGTTGCCCGTCAATTTAGTTGTCTGCCACGTCCACGCGGACGCGGCGTCCTTCGGCGAGTGCCGTGATGACGGTGCGCAGTGCCTTTGCGGTGCGGCCCTGTCGGCCGATCACGCGACCGAGGTCCTCGGAGTGCACATGCACTTCGAGGACCTCGCCGCGCGACGAGTTGATTGCGTCCACACGAACGTCGTCGGGACGATCGACGATGCCGCGGACGAGATGTTCCAGTGCGGACGCAAGCATGACTAGGCCTCGGTTTCTTCAGTAGCCTCTTCGGCTGCTTCTTCAGCGGGTGCTTCTTCAGCCTTGGGCTCAGCCTTCGGAGCTGCCTTGGGCTTGAGGACGGGCTTCTTCGCGGTATCCGCGACGAACTCTTCCTTGGCCTCCGGCTGCTGAACCTGCGACTCGGTCGGGCCCTCGCCCTTGAACTTGCCCCAGTCACCGGTGAGCTTCAGAAGTGCGAGGACGGGCTCGGTCGGCTGTGCGCCAACGGAAAGCCAGTACTGTGCGCGCTCCGAGTCAATCTCGATGAGCGAAGGGTGGACGGTCGGCTGGTACTTGCCGATCTCCTCGATGACGCGACCGTTGCGCTTCGAACGCTCGTCGGCGACCACGACGCGGTAGAACGGTGCCCGGATCTTACCCAGGCGCTTAAGACGGATCTTTACAGACACGTGTCTCCTGCGGGTTATAAGTGAATGAACTGAAGAACATCGACCGGGGATGTGGGGCACTCTCGGTCAGGGCTCGGAATTGCTGCGCACGCGGTTAGAGGGTCGCTGGCGCAGACTCAGCTCTCCATTCTTGCAGAGATTCCGGATGTTTGGGGAACGGAACCGGCTCTTTTACGATAGACGCATGGAATTCGCCCCCACGGAGCGCGTCACTCTCGGAATCGAGTGGGAACTCGCATTAGTCGACCCCACAAGCGGTGACCTGACCGGTCGCGCCAACGAGATTATCGCCGAGGTCGACAACGCGCGCGTAGTGGGGGAATTCCTCACGAACACAATCGAGCTCGTTACGGATGTGCACCACACGGTCGGCGACGCCGTCCAAGATCTCCGCGACCTCAGGGCGCAGTTCGCGGCGGCGGCAGCGAAGTCAGGCGTCGCAGCAATCGGAGTCGGAACGCATCCATTCGCCGACTGGAAGCTGCAGACGGTCACGCCCGCCGAACGGTACATGCGCGTCGCCGATCGCGCGCGCGACTGGGGGCGCCAGCTGTCGATCTGGGGTGTGCACGTGCACGTCGGCATCCCTTCGAAAGACAGCGTGATTCCGACCATGCACGCGCTGCTGGCGAATTACTCGTGGCTGCTCGCGATGTCAGTCTCCAGCCCCTACTGGGATGGGCAAGACACCGGTTTCGCCTCGCACCGCACGATGCTGTTCCAGCAGCTGCCGACGGGCGGCCTGCCGCCCGTACTTGAGACGTGGGCCGACTACGAGCGCACGCTCGAGGGGATGCTCCACGGCGAGGTCGTGCTCGACGCCCACGAGTTGCGCTGGGATGTGCGGCCCGCGCCGCACTTCGGCACGCTCGAGGTGCGCATCGCAGACGGGCTTCCCTCGCTCTTCGATATCGGGGCCAATGCGGCGTTTACCCAGTGCGTGGTTGAGGAGTCGCTGCGCGCCATCGACGAGGGACGCCAGCCGATGCGCCTGCCGGACTGGGCGGTGCGCGAGAACAAGTTCCGTGCGGCGCGCTGGGGCTTCGACACGAAGTTCATTATTTCGGCGGATGGCCGCCAAGAAGGTGGCCGTGAATCGCTCGCGCGCCGCATCGACGAGCTCATGCCGATCGCTCGCGACCTCGCCTGCGAGGGCGAGCTCGTCGCGGCCCTCGCGATCGTCGAAAACACCCCGGCCGATCGCCAGCGCGCATCGATGCGCACGGGCGGCAAGGTGGGCATGATCGATTCGCTCCGCGCGGAAATGCTCCGCTAGGCCGCTGCCCGCCGAGTTTTCGCAGTTGTTCCGGGTACCGTTTCCCTATGTCTAAGAGTGCCCAAAGCTTCTTCTACCGGATCCTGGTGCCTGCGCCCTTCATCCTGGCCGTTTGGGTGCTCGTCGCGTGGCTTGTGCTGCACCAGTCGGTGTCGGGCTTCCTCTCGCTCTTCATCATGATTCCGGCGGCCTTCATCCAAATGGCCGTCCTCGGGTTTCAGCTGTGGTTGCGTCCGAGCATCCGGCTCTCGCGCGCCTTCACTGCCGAGGATGCGTGGTGGTACTTCGGGACGTTCGCCGCGTGGGCGATTGCCGCGGCGTTGCCAAGTCAATGGGGTGGCCTCGTCGCGGTGGCGGCATTCATCATCGGTGCAATCGGGATGTCGCGTATCGGTCAGCGTTCGCGTCAGGAGGCGGTCGACACCATGACCGAGCGCGCCGATCGAATGCGCGACTTCCTCAATGAGCAGAACAGCGGGCCGCTTCCCAGGCCGAAGGGTCCGGGCGCGGGGCGGATCATCATCGTTGATACAAGTCGTGACGAGCCGCAGGACACCAATACCGAGTGGGAAGAGCGGGGTCCCGCAACCAACCCGAGGCGCAAGCCGATCGAGGGCGAAATCCTCCGGGACGACGAAGACGACGACCCCGACGTCGAAGAATGGCAAGCTCGGCCACATTCGAACTAGCGCGGCACGGTGCCGACAGGGTAGGCTTATCGCTTGTGCCGCGTCGTGACTCTGCCACAGGGGACACTCCGAATGCGGATTTTTTGACTTTTCTTATGTACCCGACCTGTGGCGGGACAGAGAGTGATTACTCATCATGAGCAACATCATTGACGAAATCAACGCGGAATCGCTCCGCGAGGTACCCGACTTCCGTCCGGGTGACACCGTCAAGGTACACGTAAACATCGTTGAAGGTACGCGTTCGCGTGTCCAGGTATTCCAGGGCATCGTGATCGGTCGCCAGGGCGCCGGTGTTTCGGAGACCTTCACCGTTCGTAAGATCAGCTTCCAGGTTGGTGTCGAGCGTATGTTCCCCGTGCACTCGCCGATCATCGAGAAGATCGAGGTCGTCAGCCGCGGTCAGGTTCGCCGCGCGAAGCTGTACTACCTCCGCGACCTCCGCGGTAAGGCAGCGAAGATCCGCGAGAAGCGCGAGAACTAATCTCGATTCCGTAACACGCCGACCCCCGCACGATTCGTGCGGGGGTCGGCGTGTTTTGTGGGCCTAGACTCAGTCGAGATCAATTACGAGGAGAAACCCGCTTGCCAGTCCCCGAAATCCCGGATGACGACGAACTCATTCCCGACGTCATCCGGCACTCTCACGGTCCGCGTCACCGTGTACGTGTTGGCACCGGGGTCGACGACAACGGCAACGTCGTCCACCGCAACACGGTCGGACTCTTCCTTCGGGACCTCCTCGTCATCGCCGCGCTGGCGCTCGTCATCTCGATGGTCGTCAAGACCTTCCTCTTGCGACCCTTCTACATCCCGTCGGCCTCGATGCACGACACCCTGGTCGAGGAAGACCGCGTGCTCGTGAACCTCCTCGTGCCGAAGCTCTTCGAGCTGCACCGCGGCGACATCGTCGTGTTCGAGGATCCGGGTGGGTGGATGCCCGTGACCACGCCGCCACCGAAGGACCCGATCACCGCGGTCGGCGACGGGATCCTTGAGGCCGTGGGGCTGAAGCCCGAGGACTCCACCAATCACCTCATCAAGCGCATCATCGGGCTTCCGGGCGACCACATCGTGTGCTGCAACGCGTACGGTCAGCTCGTGATCAACGACGTGCCGGTTCAGGAACCGTACGTCGTGTTCGGCGACAACACCGCCGCTTCCGGAATCGAGTTCGACGTGACCGTGCCGAAGGACTCCATTTGGGTGATGGGCGACAACCGCTACAACTCGCAGGACTCGCGCGCGCACCAGGATCTTCCCACCGGCGGTTTCGTGCCGTATAGCGACATCGTCGGCCAGGCTTTCGCGATCAACTGGCCCGCGAACCGGATGCAGTTCCTCGACAGCCATCCCGAGGTGTTCACCGACGTGCCAAGTCGGGACCCGAACGAATGACGCCGGCGGTACCGTCCCTCGACGTCGAGCGAGGGATGTTCGGCGACGTACCAATTGTCATCGGGATTGACGAGGTTGGTCGCGGCGCGCTCGCGGGCCCGGTCGCGGTCGGGTTGTGCGCGCTTCGTGTGGAGGATCTCGACGTGGCGTTCCCGGAGGGGCTGCGAGACTCGAAACTCCTCAGCGAAAAGAAGCGTGAGGTGCTCGCACCCGCGAGCGCCGCGTGGGTCTGGGAGAGCGCGGTCGGCTGGGCGAGCGCGGCCGAGATTGATGAGTACGGCATCGGGGCGTGCCTCGCCGCCGCGGCGGTGCGGGGCCTCGGCGAGCTGTGGCAGGCCGGCGTGCCGATCAGCGAGGCGGGCATCCTGCTCGATGGCTCACACGACTGGCTGACGCCGGGGCTTGACTCCCCGCTGCGCGTCACCGTGCGTCCGAAGGCCGACCGCGACTGCGCGGTCGTCGCCGCGGCGAGCGTCATCGCTAAGGTGAGGCGGGATGCGCACATGCGCGAGCTTGTCGCATCCGATTCCTCGCTCGCGGTCTACGGCTGGGAATCGAACAAGGGCTACGGGTCGGCTGCCCACCGCGAGGCGATCATCGCGAACGGGCCGAGCGGTGAGCATCGCCGCAGCTGGCTGAGTCGCATCCTGACCGCTTCCAGTTAGGAACCCCACGGGTTCACCAAACGGAACTAGACTGGTGAGTTATGAATGACGATGCCTTCGACGACTACGAGCGCGGGCTCGAACTCTCCCTGTTCCAGGAGTATCGCGACGTTTCGTCGCAGTTCAAGTACGTGGTCGAGACCGAGCGGCGGTTCTACCTCGCCAACGAGGTCTCGCTCGAGCGGCGGGATGCGGCGAACGACTTCTACTTCGAGCTCACGATGCGCGATGTGTGGGTCTGGGACATCTATCGCTCCGACCGCTTCGTGAAGCAGGTTCGCGTGCTGACGTTCAAGGACGTCAACGTGGAGGAACTCAACGCGCACGACTTCGAGCTGCCCAAAGAACTCTCGCTCGACGACTAGCGAGGGCGCGTAAGAAGCCGCGGTGGCTCGTCAAGCGAGTCGCGCGGCGGATCGGGCAGTGAGCGCTACATTCGCTCTATGACCAATCCCAGAATCACCCCCGAGACTGCGGCGAAAGCGTCCCGTCACTGGCCGCTCATCTCGGCGCTCACGGCGTTTGGGCTCGTCGCGGCGCTCGCGCTCGTCATCGTGTATCGCGAGGCGAATAAGCCCTTCGGGTTCGAGGTCGAATGGATGGGCGAAATCGTCGAGCACCGCGGCCAGCCGTGGACGGCCCTCGCGATGGTGTTCAACAGTATTGGCGGCGGTATCCTCGCCATCGCGGTGATTCCGGTCGTGATCATCGTCGCGCTGCTACTGTTCCGGCGGCCCTGGGCGGCGGTCTACTACTCGTCCGCGACGATTCTGACGACCGTGCTCGTGCAGGTCGTGAAGTACCTCGTGCATCGCCCGCGACCGACCGAGATCCTGGTCGCAACCGACCCGGGCTCGTTTCCGTCGGGGCATAGCGCGAACGCCGCCGTGATGGCGGCGACGCTCGCGATCATTTTTCCCCGGGTGTGGGTGTGGGTGCTCGGTAGCATCTACACGATCGGCATGATGCTGTCACGCACGTACCTCGGGGCGCACTGGATCTCCGACACCGTCGGCGGCCTACTCATCGGGATCGGCGTCGCGATCATGCTCTGGGCACCGCTCGCGACGCGACTGCACCGCGAAAGTGAGCTTGCGCATCCGCCGATCTGGCAGCGGCTGCCGGGTACTTAGGCGTCGACCGTGGCCTGCGTCTGGCGCTTGAGGTTGTCCATGATCTCGCGCTGGTAGGGCGCGACGACCGTGTTCGAGATTCGGCAGTCGAGCAGCCAGGTGCCGGGCTCATCGCCCGCGGCCCAGGCCGCCCACTCGTCGAGGTCCGCGAGGCTGCGTACGACGGTGCCGCGTGCGCCGACGCCCTCGGCGAACTTCGTAAAGTCGACCTGCTCGATCAGCATGGGGGTCTCGTCGAGGCCGAGCTGACCGTACTGCGTGACCTCGGCGGTGTAGGACGCGTCGTTGTAGACCACGACGGTGGCGCGCTTCGCCGTGCGGACGGTGGAGTCGAGGTCGGCGATCGCCATGAGGCCGCCGCCGTCGCCCGTGACGAGCACGAGCATCCGGTCCGAGTCGTTCGCGGCGATCGCGGCACCCGGCGCGGACGAGAAGCCGAGGCCAATCGATTGGAACTGGGTGCCCACGAGCACGATCGAGTCGGGGGAGGGCATGCTGAGGTGCGTGTTTGCCCAGCCGATGAAGTGGCCGCCGTCGGATGCGATGAGTCGCGCCTCCGGGATGCGCTCGTCCAGCGCCTTGGTCAGGGAGCGCGGGTCGAGGCGACCGTCCTCGGCAAGCTCCGGAGCCTCGTCGCGCGCGAATTGCGCGGTCGAGACCTCGTCGGCGTTAAGGCCAGGCCACGTGTCGGCACTCGGGGCCACCTCGGCGAGGATGCCCTCGATCGTGGATGCGGCACTCGCCTGCATGAAGTGGGTCACCTTCGGCGACGTCGGGGCATCGAGCAGGTCGATCTGGATGAGCTTCGCATCCTCGCGGAAGATCCGGTTGAAGCCCATCGTGAACTGGTTGAGGCTCGCGCCGACCGCGAGGATCACGTCGGCCTGGCCGAGGTATTCGAGCGTTCGGTCCGAGGAAAAGCCGCCGCAGACACCGGCGTCGAGCTTGCGGCCGACGAACATGCCGCGCGCGGGGGCCGAGGTCACCGTGACCGCGCCGAGGCGGTCGGCGAGCTCGGTGAGTGAGGACCGAGCCTCGCGTGCGCCGCGGCCCGCGAGGATGACCGGTCGGGATGCGCCGCCCAACAGGCTCGCGATCTCGGCAACCTGCTGCGCATCCGCGCCGGGTCGCTCGGGGGCTGCGGCAGTGAAGTCGGCCTCGGGCTCGTCGGTGCTGGCCGAGGGGAGGTCGTAGGGGATCGCGAGGACGACCGGGCCGCGGGTCTGCAGCGCGAGTTCGACCGCCGAGCGAGTGTCGCGCCCCGGTGTCTCACGCGTCACGACGATCGTCGGTGCACCGCAGGCCTTCGCGACGGCAACTTGATCGATGTCCCACGGGCGAGGCCCGCTCGTGGGGGCGTCGCCGACGACGAGCACGAGCGGGGTGCGCGACATAGCGGCATCGGTCAGTGCCGTGAGGGTGTTCGTGAAGCCAGCGCCATAGGTCGCGGTCGCGACGGCCAGTTCGCGGGTGGCGCGGTGATACGCGTCTGCGGATGCGACGGTCGCGGCCTCGTGGCGGACCGCGGTGAAGCGCAGGTCGGTCAGCCGCAGCATGGCGTCAATGAGAAACGCATTTCCGTTGCCCATCAGGCCAAAGACGTCCTTGGCGTTGGCTCCGAGGGTCGTGGCGATGCGTTCTGCGACGGTGGTCATGCGCGGTGCTCCAATCAGCATTGAGTGGCGGTGGGGCTTCGAGTGGAAGTGCTCCGACGCTACCCGAACTTTCTCTTCTGCGATATTGATCGCAAAAAAGCTTTACAGATTGTCAGGTGGCGCAGGGGGTGGCTGTGGAGTTCTGGCTGTCCACACCTAACAGCGGTGGCCGAGCGGTTCCCGCGCGAGCAGCGCATCCTCGTTCTTGAAACTACTCGACGCAGGGCCCGTGTCAATGGTCGCCGGCGTCGCTTGAACGAGGGGACGTCGATGGGGTCGAACGTGGAATTGGGGAGGACCGGGGAAGCGCTCGCCGCACGGTACTTCGAATCGCTTGGCTACGAGATTCTCGAGCGAAACTGGCGGTGCGCCGATGGCGAGATCGACCTCGTGGTTCGGGACGGCCAGAGCATCGTGTGTGTCGAGGTGAAGACGCGTCGTTCTCTGCGGGCGGGGCATCCGCTCGAGGCGATCACGCAGGCCAAGCTCGGCAGGATGCGCCGCGTCGCCGTCTCGTGGGTCGCGGCACATCCCGAGTATCGCGGCGCACTCCGCCTCGACGTGGTGTCCATCGTGCTGGCGCCGGGTGCCGAGCCCGCCCTCATCCACGTCGAGGGCGTGGGGGACCTCGCGTGAGCGTCACGAGCAAGTCCTGGTCGATCGCGCTCGAGGGGCTCGGCGGACACAGCGTCGAGGTCGAGACGCACGTGACCTCCGGGCTGCCTCGCTTCGCGCTGATCGGGTTGCCGGATGCGTCGCTCGGGGAGGCGGGGGACCGCATCCGGGCGGCGCTCGATTCGGTGGGCTGCCGGCTACCGCCCGAGCGAGTGACGACGAACATGCTGCCTGCGTCGCTGCGTAAGCATGGGTCGGGCTTCGACATGGCCATCGCGGCGTCGATACTGGGCGCGACGCGCATGATCGATCCGGCCGCGCCCGGGCGAAACATGCACATCGGGGAGCTCTCGCTTACCGGTGAGGTGCGATCGGTGCGCGGGGTGCTGCCCGCGGTCCTCGCCGCGCGGAACGCCGGATTCGAGACGGCCCTTGTGCCCGCGGAATCGGAGGCCGAGGCACGCCTCGTCGAGGGGATCCGCATCGTGCCGGTCGCATCCGTATATGAGCTTGCGGTGCATTACGGGGCCGACCCGCTGTCGCTGATCGAGCCGCCACCGAATGTGAGGAGCCCGCTGGCGACGGCGGTGTCGCGGAGAGACCGCGCGACGTCGGACCTGCAGGATGTGCTCGGTCAAGAAGAGGCCGTGCGGGCGCTGCTTGTGACGGCGGCCGGGGGTCATCACCTCTTCATGCAGGGGCCGCCAGGATCGGGCAAGACGATGCTTGCCGAGCGGCTCCCGGGGATCCTGCCCGACCTCGATTCGAGCCGCGCGATCGAGGTGGCCGCGCTGCGCTCCCTGCGCGGGCTCAATGTCCCCGGCGAGCTCAGCCTGCGACCGCCATTTCAAGCGCCGCACCACACGGCCTCGGCGGTCGCGCTGATCGGCGGGGGATCGGGCGTCATTCAGCCCGGTGCGCTGTCGCTCGCGTCGCACGGCGTGCTGTTCCTCGACGAGGCGCCGGAGTTCCCGCGGCACGTGCTCGACAGCCTCCGGCAGCCGCTCGAGTCCGGGGAGATCACGATTCACCGGGCACGCTCGAGCGCATCCTTCCCCGCCCGGGCGCAGCTCGTGCTCGCGGCGAATCCGTGCCCGTGCGGGAATGCCGGGGCCGCCGACCTCGCGTGTGAGTGCACCCCGAGCACGCAGCGCCGGTACCTCGCGCGGCTGAGCGGGCCGTTGCTCGACCGAGTCGACGTGCAGCTGCGCGTCGAGAAAGCCGGGATCGCCGCGCTGCGGCTCCAGGCCGACGGGGCGGTCGGGAGCCTGACCACGGCCGTTGCGGCCGCGCAGGTGCGGGAAGCGCGCGAGCGCGCGCGGCGGAGATTCGGGCGGATGTCGTTCGACCGCAACGCCGACCTCACCTCGGCCGCGCTGCGCGCTCCCGAACTGCGCCCAGAGCCGGGCGCAGCCGACCTCCTCGATCGCGCACTCGTCCGCGGCCAAATCTCGATGCGGGGCTACTCGCGCATCCAACGGGTCGCGTGGACGATTGCCGACCTCGAAGGCAAAGACCGACCCACCTCGGCGCACGTCGCCGAGGCCCTCTACTACCGAGTTCGTGACGCACAGAAAGTTGCCTGATGACGATCCAGCAGCCCCAATTCACCCTGACCTCGGACATGCGGCGCCGTATTGATCCCGACAAACTCGCCGGCATCCTCGGCCCGCTCGTTGGGACGAGCGCAGGCCTCGATGACGAAACCGTGATGCGCACCTTTGCGCGACTGACGTGGAACACGGTTGTAGAGCCAGGGGATGCCGACGCGGGTCTGTTGACCGAGCTGCTTGGCCCCGAGGTGTGTTTCGTGCTCGCCGATGGGCAGGTGGACGCGGTGGCGGGCGCCCTCTCGTCGCTGGGAAGTGGCGCCTTCGACCTTGCGGGGACCATGGCGCGCTGGGCACCGCGGCTCGACCTCGACCGGGTGCTCGGCCTGTGCCGATCGGCGACGCAGCTCGGGCTGCGCTTTCTCCCGCCCGAGAGCGTCGCGTGGCCGCATCAGGTCGACGACCTCGGACCGCACGCCCCACAGGGCCTGTGGTTGCGGGGCGACGTGGATGCGCTGGCTCGCGGCCGCGGCTCCGTCGCGATCGTCGGCTCCCGCGCCAGCACCCCCTACGGGGACCGGGTCGCAGGCGACCTCGCCGCCGAAATTTCGGCTCGCGACATCGCGGTGGTGTCCGGTGGCGCGTACGGCATCGACGCCGCGGCGCACCGCGCGACGCTCGCGAGCACGGGCAACACGATCGCGGTGCTCGCGGGCGGCGGGGACCGGCTTTATCCCTCCGGAAACCGGGCGCTGCTCGAGCGGATCTGCGACGAAGGCGTCGTGATTACAGAGGCCCCGGTGGGGCAGCCGCCCACCCGGTGGCGATTTTTGCAGCGAAATCGTTTGATCAGCGCGCTCGCCCAGGCCGTCGTGGTCGTCGAGGCCGGCGCCCGCTCCGGCGCGCTCAACACCGCGAACCATGCCATGCACCTCGGCAGGCCGCTCGGCGCGGTGCCCGGTCCCGTGACCAGTGCATCCTCTGTCGGCTGCCACGGACTCTTGCGTGATCAGCTCGCGCGACTCGTCGCCCACTCGAACGACCTCTACGAGCTGTGGCAGGAGGGCGCGGCGCAGCATGGGCTACCGACCGGCCTGGTAACGAGCGGCGACGCTCAGCTTGACCTGGGCGACCTGTCCGGCTCGCACGCGGACGGGCTCTCCGCTGCGGCGATACGCGTGCGCGATGCGCTCCGCCCGCGGCGACGCCAGCGCGTCGACGAGATCGCGAAGGAGTGTGGCATGAGCGCGGCGACCGTCCGGGCGGGCCTCATGGAGTTGCAGCTCGCCGGGCTCGCCGAGGACGACGAATCCGGCTGGCGGAAGGCCCGGGCGCTGACCTAGCGACTCTACGGATCGAGCCATCCCGCCCGCGTCTTTCTTCTGAAAGCATTCGCGCAAAGCGCCGCGATGCCCGGCGCGACGCCCGCGATTCGCGCCGGGCGCCGCCTACGATGGACGAATGGCGAACCTGAGGGATGCGATCCGCGACTACGTGCGCGCGCTTTCCCTCGAACACGGTCGCTCCGATCACACATGCCGTGCGGTCGAGAGCGACCTCAGCCATTTCGCCGATTTCCTGGCGGATGCACGAGCAGGCCAAGGCGACACGGAATCGCTCGATCTCGAGCAGTTTCGTGACTGGCTGTGGCAGGAAACGAAGGCAGGCTATGCCTCCTCGACTATCGCGCGGCGAGCCTCGAGCGCTCGAGGATTCACTGCATGGCTGCACAATACGGGGCGCGGTCCGGATGCAGCCCGTCGGCTTCGTTCGCCGAAGTCCGGCCGTTCGCTCCCGCGCATGGTCTCCACCGACGCCATGGACGACATCTTTAGCGACCTTCGCGGGCGCGCTGCCACCGATGACCCCGTTGCGTTGCGCGATCTCGCGATCGTCGAGCTGCTGTACGCCACCGGCGTGCGCGTATCCGAACTGTGTTCCCTCGACATCGCCTCGATCGATCTCACGGAACGTGTGGTGCGCGTGATCGGGAAGGGAAATAAGGAGCGCGTGGTGCCGTTCGGGCAGCCCGCGGCCGAAGCCGTGACCGCATGGCTCGCGCAGGGGAGGACGGCGCTCGAGGACGACGATTCGGGGGACGCGCTTTTCCTCGGCGCTCGCGGTGGGCGGATCAATCCGCGCACCGTCTACGAGCTGTCCCGCCGCTTGCTCGAGCATGCCCCGGGTTCGGGCCCGGCCGGTCCGCACGCATTCCGGCACACGGCCGCGACGCACCTGCTTGATGGCGGGGCCGACCTTCGTGGGGTGCAGGAGTTTCTCGGGCACGCTGACCTCGGGACCACGCAGATTTATACGCACGTTTCCGCGGAACGTTTGCGGGAGACGTATCGTCGGGCGCATCCTCGCGCGTAGCGACAGCATGAATAAGCCCGCGCGGCACAATTCGCGCCTCCGGGATGAGTGATTCCTCAATCCCCGAGGCGCGAATTGTGTCATGGTCACCGGTCCACGGCCTTGAGTGGGATCACCACGTGTCGGCGCGCTCCTTTCGGCGCTGAACCGATCGCGAGAGCAGCCACCCGCCCGCACCGACACACGTGATTCCGAATCCAGCGGGGATCAGCCAAGCCAGGGGGTTCGCTCCGGTTTGGGCGAGCTCATCCGGGGCCATCGTCTCGGTGGGTGTTGCGGCGGTCGTTTCAGAGTCGGGCGCAGGTGTCACGAGGTCCGTCGAAGGATGCGGTTCGGACGGTTTCGTTGGCGTCACGCTGGGTGCAGGCGACGCTTGCGGCGTGGACTGTGTGTCTGCCGGTGATGCCGTTTGCGGCGCAGGCTTAGCGGTCGCCTCGTCGGATGATTCAGCGTTAGAGCTAGTGTCAGTCTCGGATTCGGGCTCGCTATGTGGCTCTGCGTCTGGCTCCGTTATTGGTTCGGGTTCGGGTTCAATGACAGCCTCGGGTTCAGGTGCCGATTCCGTTGTCGGAACTGGCTCAGGTTTCGCGATCTGCTCCGGCTTCGGGCTCGGCGTCGTATCGGGCGTGGGTTCAGGCGCGGGAGTCTCGCGTGGCTTTGATCTCGGTGCGGTGGATTCTGCTGGCTTCGGCGTAGGCGCGGTTGTCGGCGTCGCCACGGGCGCGGTTGTCTGCTTCGGCTTCGCGGCTGGCGCCGGAGTGTCCTTCGGCACGGTCGTTCGGGTAGGTGCTGGCTTCGGCGTCGCGGACGGCGTCGCCGACGGTGACGGGGAGACTTGCGGTCTCGACGAACTACCAAGGGTGGCCGAGGGTGTCGGCGATGCTTTCGGCTTGGAGGTGCTTGCCAGGCCGGGCGTGACCTTCGGCGAGAGTGACACGACGAGGTCCTGCGTTGTTCCGAATCCGGTGGCCGACTGAATGAGCAGCTGTCGCCCCTCGGTCACGAGCACCTGAACCGAAGGCGCCCAATGGTGTTCGGCCGATTTCACCGAGACATCCGCGCGAACTTCCTTCGCGTCCTTCTTGGCCGCAAGCGGGACCTCGTGCGACGAGCCCGAACCGAGCTGGAGCGTCGGCTCACCGTCGACCGTCGCGCCGGTGAGCGCGACATCGACGACCATCCCCGCGGGAACGTTGCCGACCGATAACACTGGCACGCCCGCATCCGAAACCGAAAGCGACGTGCTGATATTCGACCGGGGTTTCGACACCTTGACGTCGCGGGCACCCGAGCGAATTGCATCGAGGCGCTCGGCCACAGCATCGCGCACTTCAACGGGAAGGAACCCGAGATAATGCTGGTCGCCGCGGTAGTGCTCGGGGTCGGCGGTCTCCCACACGAAGAGGGCCGTTGCGGCGGTGTCCCGCGGATCGCTCGAACGACCGGTCGTCGAGATCGCCCAGTTAAGCTGTGCGAGCGTGAGCGGATCGAGCGACGCGACGACCTGCGGCGTGGCTTCGTCGGTGCGAAGCTTCCGTGTCGGGGCACCGATCGGCGATTCGACGGTGAGCTGGATGCAATACGCATTCTGGCGATCGAAGGTAAGCGCGCCAATGAAGCTGGCGGCGGTGTCGTCCTTCGAGTAACCGGGGCCTGCATCCGCGGCCTTGGCCGCACCGGTGCCGAGCCACAACCAGCAGCACGCGATCGCGATAACGGTGCTGAACGCGAGGAACAGTCTGAGGGGGAGTGCGAGTGATCGGTCACGTTCCCGTGACGAAGCGGGGCGGGTGGTCATGTGTTCCTCGTTTCGAGTGGGTGGCAAAGCTTCGGCGGGAGGTTGAGGGTAGGAACTCGTCACTATGGGGTGCCGAGAGGTAGAAGCACGGCGCGCGGCACGGCACCGAGCAGCGCGAGCGGGTCGATATAGGCGTCGCCATCCCGGGCACCGAGGTGCAGTCCGCCACTTGGCGAATGGGCCGGGTCCTCTGCTACGTGACCGATCACCTGGCCGCGGGCCACCGCATCCCCCTTCGCGACCAACGCGGTAATGGGTTCAAAGCTCGAGAGGAGCCCATTCGGATGCGCGATCGAGAGGACCGGGCGATCAACAACCCAGCCGACGAAATGCACGATGCCGTCGTCGGGCGCGAGCACGGGTGCACCCGTCGCGGCATTGAGATCGACGCCACGGTGGCCCGCGCCGTACGGATGGGGCAGGTCGAAGGGGCGCGTGACGTCAGGGACGGGCTCGAGCGGCCAAGACCAGATCCCGGGCTCGACCGTCTCGGTGTCTACGACGCTCGGCACGGAGCCGGAGCCTACGGCCGGGGCTGGCGCCGGCAATATCCAGGCGCCGATGGTGAGGGCGAGGAGTGAGCCGAGTACGCGGGCTCCAACGAACGAGATCATGCGCCTATCGTTGAATGATCAGGGCGATTCCGCTCGAAGATGCGGGCAGGCTGTGGAAAAGCGCGCATCCACAAGTCAGGGGTGCGAGATGCCTCATGTCAATATGCCCGCGAAATGATCTCCATGCCTCACTTGTGAATGCCCGCGAAATCGTGCCCAACCCGGGCCAGGGTTTCGCGGGCACGGGTTAGCTCGCTTTGCGACGCACCCCACGACTGGTGTCAGGCAGTGGCTTCACGGTCGCGGCTTCCAACTCCAGCGTCGGGCGCTGCGCGAGGCCGGTCAACCGGCGTTGGAGGGACACGATCCGGCGGGCGAGTTCGGCGGGGTTCAGGCTGTCGCGGTACGCGGTCAATTCCGCGATCTGCGCGGGAGCGAGCACTTCCGCGTCCAGGAGCCGATCGAACGGGGTTCGCGGGTCGTCGTACACCCGTTTGCGGCGGCCGACGCGGTCGGTGCTGTAGCCGGTGGGTTTGATCGTGGGTGTGAAATAGTTCAACCGGTCATTGACCAGCGGCCACAGCTGGTTCAGTAGCGTCAGCGCTTCGGGGGTGTCATACCGCCAGTAGAAGCCGTAGTGCCGCACGAGATGGTTGTTCTTCGACTCGATCGTGGCCTGATCGTTTTTCTTATACGGGCGTGAGCGGGTGAAGAAAATCTTCCGGTCCGCGGCCCAACCGATCACTTCGTGGTTGATGAACTCGCTGCCGTTATCGAAGTCTAAGCCGGTGACTTCGAACGGGATGCTGGTGACACCTGCGTCGAGCGCGGCGAGGATGTGGATAGTCGCGTTGTTCCGGATCGAGCGGGTGAACCCCCACCCCGTGCGCATGTCGGTCAGGTTCAATGTCCGTGCGAACTCGCCCTTCAGCGTGGGGCCGCAGTGCGCGACGGTGTCGCCCTCGAAGAACCCGGGCTCGTCCTCGACTTCGTCACCGGCTTTGCGGATCTGGATCGAGGAACGCAGCAAGGGTGAGGGTTTTGTGGTGCTGATCCCGCGCAGCGGGTCGCTGGCGCGGGCCGGGGCGAGGTACCGGTCGATCGTGGCCGCGCTCATCGCGAGCAACTCTTCGCGTACGTCGGGCGAGTACCGCTGCTGGCCGTGAACGAGTTCGTGGTGGCGTTCGAGGGCATCGAGCTGTAGTGGCATGGAGACGGCGAGGTATTTGCCGCACTGGCCGCCGGTCGCGGCCCACACCCGCTGCAGTACCTTGGTCGCGTCGTAGGAATACTTCCGTGGCCGTGGTTTGCGTTCGGTCGTAACGGCCCGTGGTCCTGGTTTGGAGGCTTTCGCGAGTCGGCGTCGGGCGTTATCGCGGGACCAGCCCGTGACCGCGACGACCTCGTCCAACAGCCGGCCACGGTCCTTTTTCGAGGCGTTGGCGTACTGCCGGGCATACTTCCGGGTGATCTCTATTCGGGCGGCCATTGACAACTCACTTCCCATGCCTTGAGCGTCACCGTTTCACGGGCCTTTTTATGTGAGGCATCGAGGGTGTTTCGCGGGCACTTGAAGTGAGTCTTGTCGGGGTGTGCCAGCGGGGGAGTTAAGCGCTAAACTCTTACCTGCAGTCTGTGAAAACGGGCTGACTTCGCGTGTCCGGTAGTGGTGCGCCCCTCGGTCCCCATCGCTTGCGATGGGGTGGGCGTGGCCCCGGGCACCAGGATTGTCGCGACTTGATCCGACACTAATAACCGCAATGCGCGTCGTTTGACGTGCCCAACCCTAGGAGACTACGACCATGGCAGTCGTCTCAATGCGTCAGCTTCTTGACGCCGGTGTCCACTTCGGCCACCAGACCCGTCGCTGGAACCCGAAGATGAAGCGCTTCATCTTCACCGACCGCTCGGGCATCTACATTCTTGACCTTCAGCAGTCGCTCGCCTTCATCGACAAGGCATACGACTTCGTGAAGGAGACCGTCGCACACGGCGGCACCATCCTATTCGTTGGTACGAAGAAGCAGGCTCAGGAAGCAATCGCCGAGCAGGCAACCCGCGTCAACCAGCCCTACGTCAACCAGCGCTGGCTCGGTGGCCTCCTCACGAACTTCCAGACCGTGCAGAAGCGCCTCAACCGCCTCAAGGAACTCGACATGGTCGACTTCGACGACACGTCGAAGGGCTACACGAAGAAGGAGCTCCTCATCCAGCGTCGCGAGCGTGACAAGCTGGAGAAGACCCTTGGTGGTATCCGCAATATGACCCGCACGCCGTCCGCGCTGTGGATCGTCGACACCAACAAGGAGCACCTCGCGATCGACGAGGCCAAGAAGCTTGGTATCCCCGTCGTCGCGATCCTCGACACGAACTGCGACCCGGACGACGTCGACTTCCCGATCCCGGGCAACGACGACGCAATCCGTTCGGTTGCGCTGCTCACCCGCATCATCGCCGACGCCGCTGCTGAGGGTCTCATGACCCGTCACCAGAAGCCGAGCGAGTCGGAGCAGGCCGCAGAGCCGCTCGCCGAGTGGGAGCTCGAACTCCTCAAGCAGGGCGAGAACCAGGAGTCGGAGACCGCGGAAGCCACTCAGGAATCGGCTACCGAGGCAACCGAAACTGCAACTGAGGCCGCTGCGGCCGAAGAGACCAAGTAACCAAAAGGGAGAGCGAACCATATGGCAAACTTCACCATTGCTGACGTTAAGGCGCTGCGCGAGCAGCTCGGCACCGGCCTGACCGACACCAAGAAGGCTCTCGACGAGGCCGACGGCGACATGGACAAGGCCATTGAGCTCCTCCGCCTCAAGGGTGCGAAGGGTAACGCCAAGCGCGCTGACCGTTCGGCCGCTGAGGGTCTGATCGCTGCCAAGGACAACGGCAACGGGACCGCGACCATCATCGAACTCAACTGCGAGACCGACTTCGTCGCCAAGGGCGAGAAGTTCATCGACCTGGCCAACCAGGTCCTCGAGGCTGCCGCTGCTGCGGGCGCAACGAACGCCGCTGAGGCGCTCGCGGCTCCTGCCGGTGACCAGACCGTTGCCGAGCTCATCGACGGCGTCGCCGCAGTTATCGGCGAGAAGTTCGAGCTGCGCAACGTTCGTTCGGTCAAGGGCGAGAAGTTCGACATCTACATGCACCTCACCTCCAAGGACCTCCCGCCGCAGGTTGGCGTCGTCGTTGGCTACGAGGGTGGCGACGAGGAGACCGCACACGGTATCGCGCAGCACATCGCGTTCGCGAACCCGTCGGTGCTCAACCGTGAGGATGTCTCGGAAGAGGACATCGCACGTGAGCGCAAGGTTGTCGAAGACCTGACCCGCGCCGAGGGGAAGCCTGAGGCCGCACTCCCGAAGATCGTTGAAGGCCGCCTCGGCGCATATTTCAAGCAGATTGTGCTCAACGAGCAGGAGTACGCCCGCGACCCGAAGCACACCGTTGCTCAGATCGCGGAGCAGGCTGGTCTCAAGATCGCTGACTTCGCTCGTCTCAAGGTGGGCGTAGGCGTCGAAGCTTCGGAAGAGGCAGACGCCTAGTCAATTCCGACTGGTGAATCGCACTGGGGCGGTCAGCTGAAAAGCTGACCGCCCCAGTGCGTATACCGACGATTTCCTGGCGCTGGCAACTAGGGTAGCTAGCGCCGTCTATGACTGAACTTAGGAGCGCAATTGCCAACTTCCTCACGCAAGCCGCGTCGTGTCTTGCTCAAGCTGTCGGGCGAAGCGTTCGGTGGCGGTCGGCTCGGTGTCGACCCTGACACGCTGACGAACATTTCGCGCGAGATTGCGCGCGCTGCCGAGAGCGTACAAATTGCCATCGTCGTGGGTGGCGGAAACTTCTTCCGCGGTGCTCAGCTCGCGAACTCGGGCATGGACCGCGGCCGCGCGGACTACATGGGGATGCTCGGCACCGTCATGAATGCCCTCGCGTTGCAGGACTTCCTCGAGCAGGCAGGCGCCACGGCGCGCGTCCAGTCGGCGATCGAGATGCGTCAGGTCGCCGAGCCCTACATTCCACTTCGGGCCGAGCGCCACATGGAAAAGGGACGCGTCGTCGTCTTCGGTGCGGGTGCCGGCCTGCCCTATTTCTCTACCGACACGGTCGCGGCGCAGCGCGCGCTCGAGATTCGTGCGGACGCGCTCCTCGTCGCGAAGAACGGGGTCGACGGCGTCTACACCGCCGATCCGCGAACCGACCCCGACGCCAAGATGATCGAATCGGTCTCGTACCAGGATGCGCTGCAGACGGGGCTCAAGGTCGTCGACTCGACCGCGTTCAGCCTTTGCATGGACAACAGCATGGACATGCGCGTCTTTGGCATGCATCCCGATGGCAACATCGAGCGCGCGCTGCTGGGCGAAGAGATCGGCACCCTCGTGTCGAACAACGTGAGCGGTATTTCGACCGCTTCGTAATCCCCAGCTCCCGGTATCAGTAGGATGGGGGAGACCCAGCAGCGAAAGGACACAACGTGATCTCTGAGGTACTTGCCGAGACCAAAGAAAAAATGGAGAAGGCACTCGAACACGCTCACGAGCAGTTCGGCAACATCCGCACCGGACGTGCGAACCCGGCCCTCTTCGACAAGCTGCTGGTTGACTACTACGGCACCCCGACTCCGATGGGTCAGCTCGCGTCGTTCCAGCAGCCCGAGGCCCGGATGCTCGTCATCACCCCGTACGACAAGTCGGCACTCAAAGAAATTGAGAAAGCGATCGCGTCACAGCCGAACCTCGGCGTGAACCCGCAGAACGACGGCAACATCGTGCGCGTAGTGATGCCGGAACTCACCAAGGAGCGTCGTCAGGAGTACGTGAAGCTTGCTCGCGACAAGGCGGAGGATGCCCGCGTCGCGGTGCGCAACATCCGCCGCAAGTCGAAGAGCGACCTCGACGCGCTCGAGGGCGAGATCGGCGACGACGACATCGCGCGCGCCGAGAAGGAACTCGACAAGATCACGAAGACCTACACGGATCGCGTCGACGACGCGTTCAAGGCAAAGGAAGCTGACCTACTCGAGGTCTAGCCGTGACCGAGGATGCTCGAGACGACGCGAAGCGGGACGCCGGTGATACCGACGCCCCGCTTCGTGGTGTCGTCGGGAATCCTGGGCTAGCGGGGCGTTCGCTCGAAGAAGAGGCGCTCCGAATCGGCAAACGCGTTCGCGAGATCAACGATCAGGTCAACGAACGAAGCGGGCGAAATCTCGGCAGCGCCATTGCGATCGCCTTCGTGATGATCGCGGCGGTGCTCGCGAGCCTGCTCATCGATAAGCGCTGGTTCATCATCTTGGGCATCGCGATGGTCGCGGTGCTCGTCGTAGAACTCTCGACGGCAATGCGACGAGTGGGCCTGCGCATCCCCCGCATTCCTTCGGTCGCGATGACATTCGCAGTGGTGCCGGCGGCGTTCTACCTCGGCGCCGAATGGATGTGGGCGGCGCTGATCGCGGGCACGATCGTCGTCTTGCTTTGGCGGGTCGTGGAATGGGTCCTCGAGAAGCCGCGCCTGAGCGCGAAGCAATTGCAGGTCGATGCGACCGCAATCATTTTCGCGCAGCTCTACGCGACCTTCCTCGGATCGTTCTCGGCGCTGCTCGTGGCCCAACCCAACGGCGAGTATTGGGCGCTCGCATTCATCATCGTGGTGGTGTGCGTCGACACGGGCGCGTATGCCACGGGGCTCAAGTTCGGCAAGCACAAGCTCGCGCCACGCATCAGCCCCGGTAAGACTTGGGAAGGCTCAATCGGCGGCACCGTGTTCGCCGTCATCGCCGGAATTCTGCTCTGCATCTATCTGCTCGGCCTGCCCTGGTGGTTCGGCATCGTGATGGGCGTCGCCATTACGATTACCGCCACGGTCGGTGACCTCACCGAGTCGATGATCAAGCGCGCGCTCGGTATCAAGGACATGTCGAACTGGCTCCCCGGCCACGGCGGCTTTTGGGACCGCCTTGACTCCATGTTGCCCTCGGGCGCGATGGCATTTGCGCTCTATTTCTGGGCCGCGCCGCTCATGCACTGAGCAACTTCCGCGTTTGTGCATTCGTTCATCACGGGATGGGGCAGAATAGTCGGGTGACATCTGAAGCCCTTTTCCCCACAGCGCCTCGCGGCGAGTTTGGTTACGACCAAGACGAGGTCGAGCGTGCGCTCGCTGTCGCCCGCGAGCGATACGAGAACTTCGACAACGCCTCCGGCGGAAAGCGGCTCACGGCGAAGAGCATCCGCCACACGGCATTCACGATGCGTAAGCGCGGTTATTCGGCGCCGCACGTGGACGCGGCCCTCGAGCGACTCGAGGATGCGGTGGCCGTTCGTGAGCAGGAGGAGCGGGTGTCGCAGATCGGCAAGGAGGAATACCTCGCTGAGACAAAGGATGCGGCGCGCGCCATTCTGAAACGCCTTGAGCGCGGCCCGGGGGAGCGGTTCGAGCGCGTCTCGGCGTTCCAGCGCGGCTACGCGGTGGGTGAAGTGGATGCATTCAGCGAACGAATCGACGACTTCCTGCGTGGCAAGGCGCCGATGACGCTTCGTGAAGCACGAGGTGTCGCGTTTTCCTCGAAGCGCCGCGGCTACAGCGAGGGGCAAGTCGACCTGCTCATCGACGCCGTGGTCGACGTGATGCTCGCCATTCGCTAGTTTGTCTCGGAACGGTCGCATTGCGGGGCCCGGTCTGAGCCGAACCTGGGAGTTTATAACAGACCCGTTGCCTCTCCGTAACCATTCCGTTATCGTTGGATGCGTTCTTGTTCCAACGAGAGGCAATTCTTGATTACCGACACGATGCGCACCGGTTCGACCCGCGCACCCAAGCCCGCAACGCTCAGCCATGGACGACGCAATCGCGCGTTCATCGCAATTGGCGCCACGTGCGCGCTTGCGGGTATCGCGGCAGTCGGACTTCTCCAGCCAACCGGCACTGCTTCCGTGGCCGATGCGGCCGAGGCACCCTCGCTTGCCGAGATCACCAATTCGCAGTCGCAGAGTTACCAGGCCAACCTAGTGACCGCGGCGGACGACTCGAAGGGCACCCTCGAGCGTACCGACTCCGTGCAAGCCGAGCTTGAGCCGGAACCCACTCCCGAGCCAGAGCCCGAGCCCACGCAGACCGCGGAAGAGTCGACGCCCACCGAGGAAGCGGCACCCGCCGACACGTCGAGCGACGAGTATTCGTCCTCGTCTTCGAGCGAAAGCAGCTCCTCCAACTACCAGTCATCGGTTTCGTACAGCCCTGGCTCTCTGCAGGCAACCGCGCAGCAGATGCTCAATGAACGCGGTATGGGTGACCAATGGACCTGTTTCGACTTCATCATCGATCATGAGTCGAGCTGGAACCCGAATGCGCAGAACCCATCTTCGGGTACGTATGGCCTTGGGCAGTCCATGGATATGCAAAACGACCCCGCGTACCGGTCTGACCCGATTGTGCAAATCAACTGGGCTATCGACTACATGAATGGTCGCTATGGTTCCCCGTGTGGAGCTAAGTCGTTTTGGGACGCCAACAACTGGTACTAAACCCAATACCGTTCAGTTAGGGTTACAGCGGTGTAGTTTGGTGGTATGCCAAGAGCTGGGTGGAAGAAGTCGGAGTCCGAACGTCGGTTGTCGGATTTGGTGTCGGTCGGTGTGCTGACGCGGGTGTTCCCGCCCGGCGTGGTCGATGACGTGATCGCCGAGACAGGTCGTACCGAGCAACGTCATCGCTCGCTACCGGCGCGGGTGATGGCGTATTTCTCCATCGGAATGGCGCTGTACTCGGAGGGGTCGTACGAGGACATCTGGTCGCAATTGACCGATGGCCTGTCCTGGGCCTCTGGCTGGACCGAAACCTACACACCACCGAGCAAGTCTGCGATCTTCCAAGCTCGGGCCCGGTTGGGGTTCGAACCGTTGGCTGCGCTGTTCGAGCGAGTCGCGAACCCGATCGGTGACGCGAGCACGCCGGGTGTCTGGTTGGCGGGCCGTCGGCTGGTCGCGATCGATGGAATGTGCCTCGATGTTGCCGACACTGCGGTGAACCACGCGCACTTCGGTCGACCTGCGACCAGCAAGGGCGAGCAGTCCGCGTTCCCCCAAGCCCGGGTCGTGGCGTTGGCGGAGTGTGGCACCCACGCCATCTTCGCTGCTGAGATCGGCCCCTACCGCGAATCCGAAGCGACCCTCGCTGCGCGGCTTGTGCCGAAGCTGCAACGGGGGATGGTGCTCACCGCCGACCGCGGGTTCTTCTCCTACGCCCTGTGGCGGAAGGCTACCGCGACCGGCGCGGACTTGTTGTGGCGGATCCGCACCGACAAGAGCGCACCGAAGCCGGTCCACGTCGCGGATCTACCCGACGGGTCGTGGCTGGCTGACCTGCGCCAGACGCACTCGGCCGCAGCCCGGCGGGCCGAGCCGATGCGCGTGCGCGTGATCGACTACACGATCGATGACGGCCGCGAACATCCCGAGCGATACCGTCTGTTCACAACCCTGCTTGATCCGGATGAGGTGTCTGCCACGCAGCTGGCCGCCGGTTATTCCCAGCGGTGGGAGATCGAGCTGGCCTTCGACGAGCTCAAGACCCACCAACGAGGGCCGCGTACGGTGCTGCGTTCCAAGTCTCCGGATCTGGTGTTGCAGGAGATCTGGGGACACTTGTGCTGCCACTTCGCGATCCGGTCCTTGATGGGCGAGGCTGCCGCCCATCAAGGGCATGATCCGGACCGGGTGAGTTTTGTTGCTGCGTTGCGGATCACTCGTCAAACCCTCGCCCATCCGGGCGCTTTTTTCCCCTGACCAGCATGACCGCGACGGTCCCGGCTGGCTCGGGTTCCTTCGCCGGCTCCTTGCGCGGCTCAATCCCGTGCGTCGACGCCGTTCTGCTCCCCGGGTGGTGAAACGGAAGTACGTGAAGTGGCACGTCAAACGTGCCGAGCACGCCGACTGGCCCCAGCCTGCTAAGCAGACGACGATCAGCGTCAGTCGCTGCTAACTGAACGGTATTGGTACTAAACCAGCCCCGCTCTTCCGAGTGAGCTGAATGTTGGAACTTCAAACGGCCCGATCCGCAAGGATCGGGCCGTTTTGCAATTCCTGCGTAAGACTAGAGGCATGCCTCGTTCCAATAAACCCCGCCGCCAGCATCCCCGTGGACGAAGCAGCAAACGCGACGCCGGCTGGGAGCCGCTCGACGTCGAGCGACTCCAGGGCGGCTTCCGTCGCACCGAAATCAAGCGCGGCCGGGAGTACACCGTCCAGCCCATCCGCGCCGAGCGGGCCGTCAAGGTCTATATCTGTCCCGGTTGCGGGCGCGACGTCTTACCTGGCACCGCACACGTCGCCGTGTGGCAGGCCGACAGCATCATGGGCGACGACTCGGCCCTCGCCGATCGCCGACACTGGCACAATCAGTGTTGGCGAGTGGCTTAGCCTGCCCGCGCTACCGCGCGTTCTGGTGGGGGATGATCACCTTGCGCACGATGATGATCAGGCTCGCGGCGACCGGGATCGCAATAAGCGCACCGAGCAAACCAAGGAGCGTACCGCCGGTCAGCGCGGCGATGACGACGATCGAACCGGGCACCTTCACCGCCGACGACATGATCCGAGGGCTGATCAGGTACGCCTCGATCTGCATGTAGACCAGGTAGTAAATCGCGGCGATCCACCAGATCGGCGAGTTCGGATCATTCAGGATGAGCTGCGACAGCACGATGATCGTGGATGCGCTGATCGTCCCCACCATGGGGATGAGCGAGCCGAGGAAGGCGATCACGGCGAACACCATGGGCATCGTTGCGCCGATGAGCGACAAGAAGATAAACGAGAGCACGCCATTGATCAGGCCGAGCGAAATCTGGCCAACGACGTACTTACCGACGGAGCCGGTGATCTCCTCCGTGATCTCCATCGTCGATGCTCGATTGGATGCGGGAGTGAGCTGGTAGAAACCCTGCTTGATCGTGTTCATGCTCGTGACGAAGTAGATCATCAGGATGAAGACAATCAGCACTCCGAATAGGCCGTTGATGATGCCGACGCCGACCTGGAGGACGCCACCCGTGATGGATGCCGCGTTCTGCTGCAGCCACGAGGTGGCCTGAGCGATCGCCGCCTGGACATCGAGGGCGGGGAAGTTTGCGCTGAGCCACTCCACGATATTGGAGTTGAGCAGGTCGCCGATGATCGCGCCGTAGCGAATCGACAGTTCGTTGACCTGTTCGGTAATGGATGGCACGATCGCCCAGACGACGAGCACGATGATCACGAGCACGCCGACGAACAGCACGAGCATCGCGACGGGGCGCGGCCACTTCTTGCGCTCGAGAAAAGAAATCAGCGGATCGAAGCCGAGTGCGAGAAAAAGCGCCGCCCCGATGTAGGTAAGGACCGTCGATATCGAGCCGAGAATCCCGGCCAGCAGCAGCGCGACGAGCGCACCAAGAGCGCCGAGAAACCCGATCTTAAACGGATTCTCGACGCTCCAGGTGCGCTTCTCCATGGTCTAGGAGCGCTTTGCGTCCTGCGAACTCGGGACGGATTCCTCCGCTGCATCCTCGTTCGAGCCGGAACCCTGATTGTCGGCGTCCTGCGCCTGCCGCTGTGCGTCGTCCTCGGCCTTACCCTGGGGCGCCGCATCTGCCTGCGCGGCAGCGTTCGTCGGCGCCTCGTCGGACACCGTCGACGGAATCGTGGGGATGTTCAACTGCGAGAACACGGAACGCATCTGCTCGAGATGCTCCGCGATCTGGTCGCGCTCTTCACGGATCTCGCTGAGGCGTCGTTCCGCCTGCTGCTGCTCGCCACGGCTGCGGTTCTCGAGCTCGCGGGCACGCTCTCGGGCCTGGCGGTTTGAGTTCTCGAGCAGGTTCGCGGCCTGCGTCTCGGCGGTCTGGACCGTTTCCTGCGCGCGACGCCGCGCATCCGCGGTGATCTTGCCTGCCTCGCGACGGACCATTTCGCTGCGTTGATTGAGATCGGCGAGCTGCTCGGTGGCGTCATCGATGAGCTTCTTCGCGGCTGCCTCCGCGTTTCGGCCGGCGACGACGAGCTGCTGCTCGAACTCGTTCCGCTTTTCGGCGAGCTCAACTTCCTGGTCGCTCTTCGTCTTGGCGAGCTCGCGTAGCGAATTCTCCCGCAACTCGGCGAGCTCGGTCGTCACGCGCTGGCGCTCCTGCTCAAGCTCGCGGGTCTGTCGGGCATGGAGTTCGTTGAGTTCGAGCTCAAGCTTGGTGCGCTTGTCGGCGAGTTCGGTTTCGAGCAGTTCGCGCTCGTTTGCCAACTCGCGGTCGTGCTTGGCACGGGCCGACGTCAGTTCATCTTCGAGCTGGGCTCGGGCCTGGGCGATTTCGGCATTGAGTTGTTCGCGCTGCATGGTCTGCTGGCTCGTCCAGGCGGCCTGGGCCTCGGCAAGTTCCTGCTCCTGGGTGCGGCGGATGTCGCCGAGCTGGCGCTCCGACTCGCCGCGGCGTTCGACCGACTCGCGCTCGAACCGTTCCCGGTCCTCATCGAGCGCGTGACGCGTTTGCGCCTCGTAGTCGGCGAACTCGCGCTGTTGCTTGGTAAGGGCCGCGAGGGCTACGGCCAGCTCTTCCTCGTGCTGCTGGCGTTGACGCGCGATCTCCTCGTTTGTCTGCGCGTGGGCGGCCTCGATTTCGCGGTCGGTCGCGTGGCGCTTCTCGCGGAGCTCGGACGTGACCTGGTCCTTGACCGAGTCGATTTCGCGCTCCTGATTGAGCTTGGTGAGCTCGGCTTCCTGCCGAGCGTTTTCGACCAGCTGGTCGGCCGTCGACTGTGCCTCGGCGGCGATGCGACGGGCCGACTGATCCGCGTCGTTCGAGACCCGCTCGGCGTAATCGTTCGCATCCTCGTGGATCTTCACGGCTTCGCGCTGTGCGGTTTCGCGAATCTCGTCGGCCTCGCGGTTTGCGTCGGAGACGAGGCGTGACGCCTGATCCTCAGCGGTAGCAAGCGTGCCCGCGAGCTTCGTGCCAAGACCCGCGTAACTCGGGGAGTCGGCCTCCTTGAGGTCCTCGTTGAGCTTCTCCACCTGAGCGCGCAACGTGGCAATTTCACGTGCCGCGCCGTCCTGCGCCGACTGCGTTTCGTGAAGCCGCTGCTGCAGCTCACCAATAGCTTGGTCAACCTCCTCGCGATTGTATCCGCGCATGGTCGTGGTGAAGTTGAAGCCTTCCACAGCCGTCCTTCCAAGGTGAAGAGTGAAGCGCAAAACGCACTAGTGAGATGGTTGAAGTCTAGATGGAGGATGCGTCGGAATCGCCCGGAGCGGCGCACGCCGGGTAATGGAAAAGCGTACGATCAGATCACGATCAGGTCACAAATCCGCGGTTGCGATAGGATTTAACGCTCAGCTTTGTGCAACTTGCCCGATCTAGTAATAAGGAGAACGCGTGCGATTCATCCTGGCAGCAGTGGCATTCGTTGCGAGTGTCGCGATGCTTATCACCGGCGCGGTCCAATATTCGCAGGCCTCGAACGTCAGCGAAGTGTCAGCAATCGGTAGTACCGAGTCGACCGCACCGATCACGTTGATTGGTTCCGAAACCCTCGCCTCGCGCGCAGGTACTCAATCGATCGTGATTCAAGCAGACGGACCGATCAATGTCGCGGTTGGTCGGACGGAAGACGTTACTGCTTGGGTCGGGGATGCGCTGCACAACACGGTCACGATCGATGAGACCGCTGACACCCGCAACCAGCAGACGCTGGCGCTCGTATTCACCGAATCAGGCACGGAGCCGACGGTGCCGTCGGTGCTGGGTCAGGACCTGTGGTTCGAGGAACACTCGGGGGACGGCACCCTGTCGCTCGACCTCGTCGTCTCGCCGGGCTACTCGATGATCATCGCCGCGGACGGGACTGACCCCGCCCCGAGTGATATCCAAATTAGTTGGCCGTTCGGTGGCTATGCGCCGCTCGTCGGGCCGCTGCTGACTGCTGGTGCGATTCTCCTCCTCGTCGCTCTCGCCCTGCTCGCCTGGGCACTCATGCACCGCCGGAGCACTAAGCGTGAGGCGGCCCTCGCTGCTAAGCGCGCGGCCGCCAGCGACAAGGCGGTGGCGGCTGGCGACGTGGCCATGACCGAAGCCGAGTGGTCGCCCGTGCCCTGGGTGGACGCGGCGGACGACGCCGGTGCGCCGGATGACACCACGAAGCGCAGGCGCAAAGCGCACCTCGCGGTGCCCGATGCGGAATCGGGCACCCCTCCCGTCGATGAGACAGATGCCGCAGCGCCGAGCACCGAGGGTGATTCGACGCCCGCGGGCGAAACCGCAGCTGAAGTGACCGAGCCTGGTGAGACGACCGAGGCTGGCGAGGTAACAGAGGCTACCGAAGCCGCCGAGGCAATCGAGAGTCCTGTTGCGACAACGCAACCTGGCGAGCCCGAGGCCTCGCCGTTCGCGCCGCCTGCTGTTGCTTCGCCGACCGAAACGGAGCCAGAACCCGCGGCTGCGACCGCAACAGAACCAGAACCGGAGCCCGAGCCCGTGACGGAAACAAAACCCGAGCCCGAGCCCGTGACAGAAACAGAACCCGAGCCGGAACCTGTCGCAGAACTCGAGCCGGAACCTGTCGCAGAACCCGCCGACGCGTCGTCGCCTAGCGAAGACACCAAGTGGCGCCGTCCGCGGGGCCGCAACCGCTCGAGCGCGCCGAAGCGCCAGTTCTTCCTGGCACCGGTCATGGCGGTCGCTGCACTGACCCTCGCGGGCTGCGCGCCGCAGTATTGGCCAGCCGAATGGACCAACGCCGACATTGCCCCGACCGGCACGCCGACCTCGACCGTGGAAGCGGCGCTCATCGAAGAAGGCGCGATGCCGCCCACGCTGAATGAGGCTCAGCTCGCTGACGTCGTGGCGGACGCGGCCAATCTCGCGGCCGAGGCCGACGACGCGATGGATGCGAGCATCCTTGAGCGACGATTCACGGGCGACGCTCTGCAGTACCGCACCGCCCTCTACGAGGCACAAAAAATCGACGGCGAGCTCGCGGGGCCAATTCCGTTCCCGGCGGGCGAGATCGTCTACGCCATCCCGGAGGCGACGGATGCGTGGCCCCGCGTGGTATTCGCGGTCGTGAGCCCCGGCGAGGGCGCGGACGCCAGTGTTTCGCCCGCGGCCATCATGCTCGTGCAGGAAGACGCGCGCTCGAACTTCAAGATCGCGTCGCTCACCGAGCTTGCCGCCGGCATTTCGCTGCCCGAGGCAGCCCCGGTCAGCGTCGGCGCTCCCAGCATCGCGAACCTCGAGGGGCCGCTCGTGATGGACCCTGCCGAGATCGCGCCCGCCTACGCCGACATCATCTCCAAGGGCGACAAATCGGAGTTCGCATCAAAGTTCGATGCGACGAACGACACCTTGCGCGCGCAGGTGAACGACGCCTATCGCAAAGGCCTGTCGGATGAACTCGACCCAGAGGTCGTGACGATCAGCTTCGCCTATGCGGCGTCGAAGACCGCCCCGATCGGGATCACCTCGATCGACGGCGGCGCCATTGTCGCCGTGTCCATCACGGAAACCGAGACTCTCAAGGCCGCCAACGACCGCGCCCGCATCACGGTGACGGGCCGAACCGCGGTGCTCTCGGGCGTCGAGACGAGCGCCACCGGGTTTGACCGCACGTACACCGATCAACTGCTGTTCTACGTTCCGAGCGCCGAGACGGGTGGCCCCATCCAGTTCCTCGGCGTGTCCCAAGCAATGACCGACGCGAAAGAATTACCAGAGGAGTCCTAAGCACGATGACTGATCCGAATAACCTCATGTCCGCAATGGGTGGCGGAGTCGATCTAAGCGGGCTTGCGCAGGCGCACCAGCAGCGGCAACAGGCCGCCCCGGGTGCGCAAGGTGCACCGCAGGGTCAAGCTGGCGGTGGCGCTGCCATCTCGCTGCCAGACGCTGTCATGAGTGGTGGCGAGGCGGAACTCGAGCAGTTTTCGCAGTACTCGACGCAGGTACCCGTCCTGGTGCAGGTGTACTCGCAGCGCGACCCTGATTCGATCGCGCTGACCCCGGTCCTTGAAGAGCTCGTGCGCTCGGCTGATGGCCGGCTCATCATGCTCCGCATCGACGCGGATGCGCACCCCCAGCTCGGCGGTCAGCCCTCGGTCCTGGCGCTTGTCGGCGGCCGTCCGGTGCCGCTCTTCCAGGGGAACCCGCCGCGCGACCAGATCGTGCAGGTCGTCAACGAACTCATCCAGGTCGCCGCGCAGCAGGACGTGACCGGCCAGGCCGTGATCACCGGGGCCGACGCCGCAGGCACTGGCGAACCCGCGCCTAAGCCGATCCCGCCGCTTCACCAAGAAGCGCAGGATGCGCTCGCGCGCGGTGACGTGGAGGCAGCCAAGGCCGCCTATGAGCAGGCGCTGAAAGAATCTCCGGCGGACGACGACGCGAAGGTCGGCCTCTCGCAGGTGAACCTGCTCGTGCGCCTGCAAGGCAAGACGCTGCAGGAGATTCGCGATCGAGCGGCGAAGGATCCGAATTCGATCGAGGCCCAGTTCGATGTCGCCGACCTCGACCTGTCCGGCGGCCACGTCGACGACGCCTTCAACCGACTGCTCGCGTTGTTCTCGAAGGTCGACTCGGAAAACAAGAACGAGGTGCGCGAACGCATCCTCGAACTTTTTGATGTGGTGGGGCCGACTGACGCGCGCGTGATCCGCGCGCGTCAGCAGCTCACCAACCTGCTGTTCGCCTAGCGACGCCGCAGGAACGTCGCGCCGAGCGGGGGCACTCGCAGGGACACGGACTGGCCGTGGCCGTGCGCGGGTGCCCCGTTTGCGATGAGCGTGTCGTTCGTCACTCCGCTGCCGCCGAAGGCGAGGTCGTCGGAGTTGAGTACTTCATCCCACGCGCCGCCCGAGGGCAGCCCGAGCTCGTACCCCTCGAGCGAATGGTTCGAGAAGTTGAACACGGCAGCGAGCGCGCCGCCCGAGCGATCGCGGCGGACGAACGCGAGCAGGCTGTTCTGCGAGTCGTCGCCCGAAATCCACTGGAGTCCCGCGGGGTCGTTGTCGAGCTCCCACATCGCGGGCGTCGAGCGGTAGAGATTGTTCAGCGCCGCGACGTAGCGCTGGATGCCCGAGAACGTGTCGTTTTCGAGCAGCCACCAGTCGAGGCCCTTGTCCTCCGACCACTCGCTCGGCTGACCGAACTCCTGCCCCATGAACAGCAGCTGCTTGCCCGGGTGGCCCCACTGGTAGGAGTAGAACAGGCGCATGTTCGCGGCCTTCTGCCAGTCATCGCCGGGCATCTTCGAGAACATCGAGCCCTTGCCGTGCACGACCTCGTCGTGCGAGATCGGCAGGATGTACTGCTCGCTCCACGCGTACACGAACGAGAACGTCAGGTCGCCCTGGTGCCACTTGCGGTAGATCGGGTCCTTCGCGATGTAGCGAAGGTTGTCGTTCATCCACCCCATGTTCCACTTGAGCCCGAAGCCAAGCCCGCCCTCGTCCGTCGCGCGAGTGACGCCCGGGTAGCTCGTCGATTCCTCGGCGATCATGACGATGCCGGGGTTGAGCTTGTACGCGGTCGCGTTGACTTCCTGGAGGAAGTCGATGGCCTCGTAGTATTCGCGGCCGCCGTCCTTGTTCGGCAGCCACTCGTCGCGCGAGTAGTCGCGGTAGATGATCGAGGCCACCGCGTCGACGCGCAGGCCGTCGATGTGGAACTCCTCGAGCCAGTACAGGGCGTTCGCGACGAGGAAGTTGCGCACTTGCGAGTCACCGAAGTTGAACACGTAGGTGCCCCAGTCGGCCTGGTGGCCGAGGCGGGGGTCGGGGTGCTCGTAGAGCGCCTGACCGTCGAACTCGGCGAGGCCGAACGCATCCTTGGGAAAGTGCCCCGGCACCCAGTCCATGATCACGCCGTAGCCCGCCTGGTGCAGGCGGTCGATGAGGTAGCGGAGGTCATCGGGGGAGCCGAGGCGCGAGGTCGGTGCGTAGTAGCCGGTGACCTGATAGCCCCACGAGCCACCGAAGGGGTGCTCGGCGAGGGGCATGAACTCGACGTGCGTGAACTGCATCCCGTTGAGGTAGGTGATCAGTTCGTCGGCGAGCTCGCGGTAGCCGAGGCCCGGTCGCCACGACATCGCGTGGAGCTCGTAGACGCTCATCGGCTGGTTGTGCGGGTCGGTGGATGCGCGGTGCGCGAGCCACTCGCCGTCGCCCCACTCGTGCTGCGAGGGCTGGGCGATGACGGATGCCGTGTGCGGCGGCCGCTCGGCGTGCAGCGCCATCGGGTCGGCCTTGTCGATCCACATGCCGTCCTGGCTGAGGATCTGGAACTTGTACGTCTCGTGCGCGCCAAGGCCCGGGATGAACAGTTCCCAGACGCCACGCTCGTTGAGGCGTCGCATCGCGTGCTGCGCGCCGTCCCAGCTGTTGAAGGAGCCGACGACGCGCACGGCCCGGGCGTGCGGAGCCCACACCGCGAAGGACGTGCCCTGGACGAACTTGTGGGTGCCGTAGTGCTCGCGGACGTGCGCGCCGAACACCTTCCAGAGCTGCTCGTGGCGGCCCTCGCCGAAGAGGTAAATGTCGGTGTCGCCAACCGAGGGCATGAACCGGTAGGGGTCATCCGTGGTATAGGTTTCGCCACCCTCGTAGGTCGTCTCGATCACGTAGTCGTCGAGGCCGTAGTTGTGGACGGCCGACCAGATACCGTGCGCGAGGTGCTCGAGCTCGATGGTTCGGCCCGAGGCCTCGAGCACGACGCGCACGCTTTTCGCGAGCGGGCGGCGTACTCGGACCGCGGTCGTGCCCTCCTCATCGAGGGGGTGCTGCCCGAGCACGCCGTGCGGGCCCGAATGGTGCCCCTCGGCGAGCGCGAGCAGCTCGGCGTCCGGGAAAATGTGGTCTTCGCTAACTGGCGTGTTCATTTCGCAACCGCGTTTCTCTTAGTGGTGCCGGACATTGAGTACGTGTGCCTGCCCTGGCGCGAGCCGGATGAAGTTGTAGTCGGACCAGTCCCAAATCGATCCGCTCAGGAGGTCCTCGACCTGGAATGTCGAGCCGTGTGGAATCCCGAACTTTTCGGTGTCCAGCACGAGGGTTGATTCCTGGGCGCTGAATGGGTCAAGGTTCACGACGGTGACGACGGTGTCGGGAATGCCTGAGCCCGTGTACCGCGCGTCGAGGTGCTTCGAGAACGAGAACACCTGCTGGTTGTCCGCGCTCTGCACCTCGAAGTTTCGCAGCTGCGTCAGGGCAGGATGCGCGCGCCGAATGCCATTGAGTCGGGTGATGAGCGGCGCGAGGGAAATCCCCGCGGCCTCTGCCGCCGCCCAGTTACGGTTCTTGAACTCGTACTTCTCGTTGTCGATGTTCTCTTCGGAGCCTGGGCGGGCGACGTTCTCGATGAGTTCGAAGCCGGAGTACATGCCCCAGTTCGAACCGGCCATCGCCGCGATCACGGCGCGCGCCTCGTACGCCGGTCGACCGCCTCGCTGCAGGTACTCCGTGAGGATGTCCGGGGTGTTGACGAAGAGGTTCGGCCGCATGAAATCGCTCGTGTCGTGCGAGATCTCGTCCAGGAACTCCTCGAGCTCTTCGCGGGTGTTGCGCCACGTGAAGTACGAGTACGACTGCTGGAAACCCGCCTTCGCAAGCGACTGCATCACCGCGGGGCGAGTGAAGGCCTCCGCAAGGAAGATCACCTCGGGATACTCCGCGTTGATGTCGTGGATCAGCCACTCCCAGAACTGCAAGGGCTTCGTGTGCGGGTTGTCGACGCGGAAGATCTTCACGCCGAGCGAGATCCAGTGCCGCACGATATCGAGCACCTCGGCGTAGATGCCGTTCCGATCGTTATCGAAGTTGATCGGGTAGATGTCCTGATACTTCTTCGGTGGGTTCTCGGCGTAGGCGATGCTGCCGTCGTTGAGCGTGGTGAACCACTCGGGGTGCTCCTTGACCCAGGGGTGGTCGGGCGTCGCCTGGAGTGCCAGGTCGAGCGCGATCTCGAGCCCGAGCTCCTCCGCGCGCTCGCGGAAGGCGACAAAGTCGGCCTCGGTACCGAGGTCGGGATGCACATCCTTGTGGCCGCCCGCCTCGCCGCCGATCGCCCACGGCGAGCCCGGGTCGTGCGGCCCCGCGACGAGCGTGTTGTTCGGGCCCTTGCGGTTCGTGGTGCCGATCGGGTGGATGGGCGGGAGATAGACGACGTCGAAGCCCATCGCCGCGACGCCGTCGAGGCGCCCGGCTGCGGTCTGGAACGTGCCGCTCGTCCACGAGCCATCGGCGTTCGGGATCGCGCCCTCGGAGCGCGGGAAGAATTCGTACCACGCGCCGAAGCCCGCGCGCTGGCGCTCGACGCGAATGACGCGTTCGGCCGACGGCGTCACGAGGGAGCGCACGGGGGACGCGGTCAGCTGGGCGACCACCGCATCCGCGAGGAGCGCGCGGAGCCGGTCGAGTGGGGCTGCGGTCGTGTCGCGGGCCGCGGCGGCGGCCGACGACACAGCCACCGTCTGCTCGGCGCGATCGAGGACGCGCGCGCCCTCCTCGAGCATGACCTCGACATCGATTCCGGCCGGAACCTTGATCTCGGCGTTGTGTCGCCACGTCGCGAAGTCGTCCCCGAACGATTCCATGTGCCAGCGCCACTCGCCAGTGGCGTCGAGCTGCGCCGTCGTGCGCCACTCATCGAGCCCGGCATTGCCGCGGTCGAGGCGCGTGCGCGTCGTGGTGCCAGCCGGTGAAGTCAGGACGAGATCGACGCCGATCTTGTCGTGACCCTCACGGAACGAGACGCACGAAAACGGCACGACCTCGCCCTCGTAGGCCTTGGAAGAAAACAGGGCGTCTTCGATCTGCGGGCGTAGCCGCATGATGGGGATGCGACCATACACGGGCTCGTAACCCGAGCCGGGAAAGTCGGTCGAACGGGAGGAATCAGGGGTGCTCAGTCCAGATGTCGTAGCCACGTCTGTGAACCTAGCAAGTTTCGTTTGCCGAGTTCCTGGTCATCCTTGGAATCGGTGGCGCGCACACGGAAACCTTTGTCAGTGCGCGCACGCTCACTCGCTATCGATGACCTCGTAGATCCGCATCGAGGGGCCGACCAGGCGCATCCGCTGACGCGGTGCCGCGATCGACATCGCATCGGTATCAATCTCCGAAACCCGATACGCGGCCGAGTCCCACAGCAGTCGGTAGCCGCCCACACCATCCACCTGGGGGAGGCGGAAGGGCGCCGGGTCGGTCACGCCGTGAATGATCACGAGCAGCTGGTCTGCCGTGCCATCCGACAGCAGCGAGGATGCGATGAACTGCACCGAGCGGCTGGCCGGGGTCGTCCACTGCCAGTCGGCCATGTGCTGCCCGAACGCGTCGAACCACGAGAAGCGCGTAGCGTCCGGGATCGTCTCGGTCGTGTGGTTGTAATGACCGGGCCGCAACACCGGGTGATTGCGGCGGATCTCGATGAGGCGGCGCGTGTGCAGAATGGTCTGTTCCTGCGCCTCCGAGAGTTCCCAGTCGATCCAGCTGAACTCGCCGTTGTCCTGGTTATACGGATTGTTGTTGCCGTGCTGGGTGCGGGAGAGTTCGTCGCCCGCGGTCAGCATCGGCACGCCCGCAGAAATCAGCAGCGTCCCGATGAGGTTCCGGACGGTGAGTCGGCGCGCCTCCTGGATGCCCGCGTGTTCGGTTTCGCCCTCGAGGCCGAAGTTATAGGAGTGGTTGTTGTCTGTGCCGTCGCGCCCGAGCTCGTGGTTCATGAGGTTGTGCTTGACGTTGTAGGACACGAGGTCTCGGAGGGTAAAGCCATCGTGCGCGGTCACGAAGTTCACGGATGCGAGCGGGCCGCGGTCGTCCGTGAAGCGATTCGAGGAGCCTGCGATCGCGGTCGCGAGCTTGCCGATCGCCTCGCGGTGCTGACCGGTGACGCGAGCATGCGAGAAGCTTTCGACCCAGAAGCGGCGCAGTCGGTCGCGATACTCGTCGTTCCACTCGGACCACCCGGCGGGGAAGTGGCCGGTCTGCCAGCCGCCGATGCCCACATCCCACGGCTCCGCGATGATCTTCGACTTCTCGAGTATGGGATCGTTCACGATGGCGTGCAGCAGCGGATGGTCGGGCGTGTAGCCGTGCCCGCCGTCGCGGCCGAGCGTCACCGCGAGGTCGAATCGGAACCCGTCGATACCGAACTCTTCCGTCCAGTACCGCAGCGAGTCGAGCACGAATCGCTGCGCGACCGGATGCGCCGTGTTCAGCGAATTGCCGCAACCGGTCACGTCGACGAGGTTGCCCGCCGGGTCCTGCCGGTAGTACGAGGCGCGGTCGATCCCGCGGAAGAGGACGGAGTCGCCTTCCGCGCCCTCGTCGGCCGTGTGGTTGTAGACGACGTCGAGCAACACCTCGATGCCAGCGGCGTGCAGCGTGCGCACCATCGACTTGAATTCGCGGGCGATGGCCTCCGGGCCAGCCGACTGGGCCGACTTCGTGGCGTAGTCGGCGTGCGGCGCGAAGAATCCGAGCGTGTTGTAGCCCCAGTAGTTCGTGAGTTCGTCACGACGGAGGTGCCGCTCACTGGTAAACGCCTGCACCGGCAGCAGCTCGACCGCGGTGATGCCCAGGTTCGTGAGGTGCGCGACGACGTTTTCGTGGGCGAGGCCCGCGTACGTGCCGCGCAGCTCCTCGGGGACGAAATGCGCGAGCTTCGTGAGCCCCTTGAGGTGGGCCTCATAGATCACGGTGTCGCGCATCGGAGTGTGCGGATGCTTGTGCACGCCCCAATCGAACTCCTCCTCGCGAACCACCCGCGAGACCCAGAACGGTGATCGCGCGTCGCCAAGGTTCACGACATGGCGCGCGTAGGGATCGAGCGAAAGCCGCTTGGGATCGAAGCCGTGGTGCGGCCCGTGCGGGCCATCAATTCGCAGCGCGTAGTACGCGCCGGGAACGAGCACGCTCGATTCGACCTCCCAGACGTCGCCGGTTCGCGACAGGGGAATCTCGTGCAGCACGGTTCGCTGTTCGGAAAGCAGCACGACCGTTACGGCCGTCGCGTTCTCCGAAAATACGCGCAGCCGCGGTTTACCAGAGTTCAACGTGATGCCAAGGGCACCGGTCTCGGGGGCGTCCATACGCTCTCGTTCTATTGCTTGTGGATGAGCTTTGCAAGTTTACTGACCGGCGTTTCGTAACGGTGAAACAATAGGTGTTATGTCCGTATACCTCGACCACGCCGCCACGACTCCTTTGCATCCGGCGGCACGAGAAGCGTGGCTGCGCGCGACCTCCGAGGTCGGGAACCCCGCATCCATTCACGCCCACGGGCAGCGTTCTCGCGGCGAGCTCGAGGCCGCCCGCGAGCGCATCGCGCGCACGCTCGGCGCCCAGGCGATCGAAACCGTGTTCACCTCCGGCGGCACCGAATCTAACAACCTCGCAATTAAGGGATTGTGGTGGGCGCGGAACCGCGGCGCATCTCGCCCCGTGATTTTGACGACGCGCACGGAGCACCATGCGACCCTCGACGCCGTCGAGTGGCTCGTCGCGAACGAGGGTGCCGAGGTCGAGTGGCTCGCGGTGGATGGGTCGGGTCTGATCGATCTTCCGGCGGCGGCTGCGGCGATCGCTCGCGTTGGCGATCGAGGAGCGCTCCTCACGACGCTGCACGGCAACAACGAGATCGGCACGTTGCAGCCGGTTCGCGAGCTCGCGCAGCTGTGCGAGGCCGAGGGAATTCCGATGCACGTTGACGCGGTGGCCTCCTACGGCCAGCTCCCGGTCTCACTGCGGGACTGGGGCATTGCGGCGCTGAGCGTGTCGGCCCACAAAATCGGTGGGCCCGTCGGGGTGGGCGCGCTCGCGGTGTCGCGTCACGTCACGCCCGAGGCACTGCTGCACGGCGGCGGCCAGCAGCGAGGGATCCGCTCGGGAACCCAGGACGTCGGGGGAGTGCTTGCGTTCGCTGCCGTGGCGGAGACCTTCGAGGGCGGGGTGCTGCCGGGCACTGCGCAGCAGAGCGAGCTGCGGGATCGACTGATCGCCGGCATCCGCGATCGCATTCCGGATGGACAGCTGCACGGCCCGGAGCCCGGGCCACTTCGCCTGCCCCTCAACGCGCACTTCACGTTCCCCGGGTGCCAGGGCGACTCGCTCCTGTTCTTGCTCGACATGGCGGGCATCTCGGTCTCGACAGGCTCGGCCTGTCAGGCGGGCATCCCCGAGCCGAGCCACGTGCTGCTCGGCTGCGGGTTCGATGAGGCGACGGCCCGCGGTGCGCTGCGCTTCACGCTCGGCCACACGACCACCGCGGAGGACATCGGCCTCGTCCTCGAAGCCCTTCCTGCCGCGGTCGCGCAGGCAAAGAAGGCAGGACTGTCGAACCGGGCGGCGCCGCGCCACTAGCATTACGCTTCGGACGCCGCGCGGCGCGGCGAAGAAGGAGCGAGATGTTCAAGTGGAAACTGCATGGTAACGGGCGGACCGTCGAACCCGGCGCGGTGGTCGGCCCGAAGGAACGCCTGTCCTGGCCGATCACCATCGGCATCGGCGCGCAGCACGTGATCGCCATGTTCGGCGCGACCTTCCTCGTGCCGCTACTGACCGGTTTCCCGCCGTCGACGACGCTCCTCTTCTCGGGTATCGGCACGCTCCTCTTTCTCCTGATCACGCAGAACCGCGTGCCGAGCTACCTCGGTTCGAGCTTCGCGTTTATCGCGCCGATCGTCGCGGCGACGCAGTCGCACAGCATGGGCGTCGCGCTCGGCGCAGTGTTGATTACCGGTGTGCTCCTCGCGCTCGTGGGCCTGCTCGTGCAATTCACCGGCACCCGCTGGATTACGGTGCTCATGCCGCCGGTCGTGATGGGCTCGATCGTCGCGCTGATCGGCTTTAACCTCGCACCGACGGCGTACGACAACTTTCAGCAGTCGACACCCACCGCGCTCGTGACGCTCTTCGCCGTCATTCTCTGCACGGCCCTGTTTCGCGGATTCCTCGGGCGGATCTCGGTGCTGCTCGGCGTCGTAATCGGCTACGCCTTCGCTGCAACACGCGGGGAGGTGGACCTGACGGCCTTCAACGAGGCGGCGTGGTTCGGGCTGCCCGAGTTCCACAGCCCCGAGTTCAACCTGTCGGTGCTGCCGATGTTCCTGCCGGTGGTGTTCGTGCTCATCGCCGAAAACGTCGGTCACGTGAAGTCGGTCGCCCAGATGACCGGAACCAACCTCGACAACATGATTGGCCGCACGCTTGCCTCGGACGGCATCGCGACGGCGCTCTCGGCGACCTTCGGCGGTTCCCCGACGACCACGTACGGCGAGAACATCGGTGTGATGAGCGCGACGCGCGTCTACTCCACCGCGGCCTACTGGGTCGCGGGCCTCGCGGCCATCGCACTGGCGATGAGCCCCAAGATCGGCGCGCTGATCTTCTCGATTCCCGCCGGCGTGCTCGGCGGTGTGACCTTCGTGCTATACGGCCTGATCGGCATCGTTGGCATCCGTATGTGGGTGGAATCGAAGGTCGACTTCTCGAGCGCGAAGAACCAGATGACCGCGGGGGTCGCGCTCGTGGTGGGTATCGCGAACGTCACGTGGGACTTCGGCGGCATCATCTTTAACGGCATCGCGCTAGTGTCCTGATCCGTTAATTCGTTTCAGGTATTTGGCGATGGATTCGAGGATTTCCTCGGCGGTCTTGGTCCAGATGAACGGCTTCGGGTTCTCGTTCCACGCCTTCACCCAACCGCGGAGGTCTCTCTCGAGCGCTTGCACGCTGCGATGATCGGAACGCTGTAAAAGATCACGAGTAACTTCGGCGAAGAGCCGTTCAACCTGGTTGATCCATGACGAGTAAGTCGGCGTGAAGTGCATGTGAAACCGAGGGTGCTTGGCAAGCCACGCCTTAACGGTGGGGTGCTTGTGTGTGGAGTAGTTATCGCAGATCACATGCACGTCGAGGTGTTCGGGGACGTTCTTGTCGATCTTCTGGAGGAACTTCTTGAACTCGATCGAGCGATGCTTACGATGAATTGAGGAGATCACCGTCCCGTCAGCGACGTTCAGCGCGGCAAACAAACTCGTGGTGCCATGCCGGACATAGTCGTGTGAGCGCCGTTCGGGGACTCCCGGCATCATCGGGAACGCCGGTTGCGAGCGGGCCAAAGCCTGCACCTGACTTTTCTCATCCACACTGAGCACCACCGCCGACTCGGGTGGGTTCAGATAGAGGCCAACAATGTCGTAGACCTTCTCAGTAAACAGCGGGTCGTTGGAGAGCTTGAACCCTTCCTCCAGGTGGGGCTTCAACCCGAATGCCTTCCAGATCCGCCCCACTGTCGATTTCGACAGCCCCGACTTTTCCGCCATCTTCGCCCGTGACCAGTGCGTCGCGTTCTGCGGCGTCGATTCCAGCGTGTCGATGACCACCTGTTCCACACGGTCCACACTGATCAGCGCGGGGCGACCCGGCCGCGGATCGTCAACGAGCCCGTCCAGCCGCCGCTCCAGAAACCGCGAACGCCACTTGCGCACCGTCGGTAACGACACCGCCATACGATTGGCCACCTCGGAATTCGAAGCCCCAGTCGCGCATTCCAACACGATCCGAGAACGCAACGCGAGATCCTGCGCTGACTTCCGGCGACGCACCCACCGTTCCAGTTGGTCACGCTCAGTTTCAGAGAGCTTCAGTTCGGGAAGAGAAGGTCCACGTGTTGCCATACTCCATTCTACAAAACTAGCAACGAATTAACGGTGCAACACACTAGGCACCCTCGCGGCGCTCGTGATCTACCACCTGATGGACCAGATCGGCCGGTTGACCGGCACCGAGCCTCGAGTGGAACAGGCGGCGCAGACCGTAGAGTCGTCCTCATGAGCATGATGCCACCCGGCGCGGGCGGCGGTCGCGGCGGCGGCCGTCCGCCAGCCTTCCGCGATGAGTCCGAACTGCGCTCCCAGAACTCCGAGGCACCCGAGGTCGAGAACCTGTGGCGCAAGATCGGGGCGCTCTTTACGCCGTATCGCGGCGAGCTGCTGCTCTCGCTCGTGCTCGTGCTCGTCACCGCGGCGCTCGGGGTCCTGCCCGCGCTGCTGACCCAGCAGGCCTTCGACCGGGGCCTGTTCCCGGTCGGTGGCGGCGGACCGAACCTGGTCGCGCTGTGGTGGGTCCTCGCCGCGATGGTCGCCGTGCTCATCCTCAACTCGGGCCTGTCGATCTGGCAGAGCTGGCTGACCGCGCTGATCGGCAACAGCGTCACTGCCGACCTGCGCATCCGTCTCTTCGACAAGCTGCAGCAGATGGAGCTCGCGTTCTTCGCGCGCACTAAGACCGGCGAAATCCAGTCGCGGCTGCAGAACGACGTGGGTGGCGTGGCCACCACGCTGCAGAACACGTTCACCTCGGTGATCGGCAACGTCGTCGCGACGATCGCGTCGATCGCGGCGATGTTCGTGCTGAACTGGCAGCTCGCGATCCTGTCGCTCATCATCATGCCGCCGCTCGTCGCGATGCAGCGACGCGTCGGGCAGCGTCGCGCGCGGGTCGCGACGAAGACCCAGCAGTCGCTCGCCGACATGACGGCGATGACGCAGGAATCGCTCTCGGTCTCGGGCATCCTGCTGACCAAGACGCTCGGCCGCGAGGAATCCTCGCTCGACCAGTACCGCGTCGCGAACCGCGAGCAAGTTCGCCTGCAGCGGCAGCTCGCGATGATGGGCCAGTGGTTCTTCGGATTCATGCGCGTCGTGATGGGGCTCGTGCCCGTGGTGATCTACCTCGTCGCCGGTTTTCTCATCGCGGGCGGCACCGGCCTCACCGCGGGCACCATCGTCGCGTTCACGTCGGTGAACAGCCAGATGACCCGGCCGCTCACCGGCCTCATGCGCACCGGGCTCGAGATTCAGACCTCGAAGGCGCTCTTCGCGCGCATCTTCGAGTACCTGGGTCTCAAGCCCGCGATCGAGGATTCGGAAGAGCCCAAGGCACCGAACCCCGATCGCGCCGGCGAGGTGGAATTCGACCACGTCTCGTTCCGCTATCCGGACCAGTCGAAGGACGAACCGGCGACGCTGAGCGACGTGAGCTTCACCGTGCACGCGGGCGAGATGGCCGCGTTCGTCGGGCCGTCCGGCGCGGGCAAGTCCACGATCAGCTACCTCGCGGCCCGGCTCTATGACGCGACCGAGGGCACGGTGCGGTTCGCGGGGGTGGATGTGCGGGACCTCCGTCGCAGCGAAATCATGCGCCACATCGGGCTGGTGAGCCAAGAGTCCTACCTCGTGCACGCGACGATCGCCGAGAACCTGCGCCTCGCGAAACCCGAGGCCTCGATGAGCGAGCTCGAGGAAGCCTGTCGCAAGGCGAGCATCCACGAGCAGATCATGAGCTTCCCGAACGGCTACGAGACCATCGTGGGCGAGCGCGGCTACCGGCTCTCCGGCGGCGAGAAGCAGCGCATCGCGATCGCGCGAGTCCTCCTCAAGGATCCGCCCGTGCTCATCCTCGACGAGGCGACGAGCGCGCTCGACACCGTGAGCGAGCGCCACGTCCAGGAGGCGATCGACGAGGCGAGCCGCGGCCGCACCGTCATCTCGATCGCACACCGGCTGTCGACCATCCGGCATGCGGACGTGATTCACGTGCTCGATCGCGGCCGCATCGTCGAACGCGGTACGCACGAGGAGCTCCTCGGGCTCGGGGGCCACTACGCCGATCTCTACCGGGAGCAGGACCCCTTGACGGATTCGGCTCACGAGTAGAATCGAGGGCATGAAGGTACTAGCAGCAATGAGCGGCGGGGTCGATTCCTCCGTCGCAGCAGCGAGGGCGGTGGACGCCGGGCACGACGTGGTTGGCGTACATCTCGCACTCTCGCGTGCGGGTGGCACGCTGCGGGCCGGTTCGCGGGGATGCTGCACGATCGAGGACGCGATGGATGCACGGCGCGTCGCCGACGAGCTCGGCATCCCGTTCTATGTATGGGACTTCTCGGAGCGATTCCGCCTCGACGTCGTCGATGACTTCATCGCCGAGTACGAGCAGGGACGCACGCCGAACCCGTGCCTGCGGTGCAATGAGAAGATCAAGTTTGCCGCCCTCCTCGACAAGGCGATCGACCTCGGCTTCGACCAGGTCGTCACCGGGCACTACGCCCACATCATCGACCGCGAGGACGGCGTGCGCGAGCTGCACCGCGCGAGCGAAGAATCGAAGGACCAGTCGTACGTGCTCGGTGTGCTCACCGAGCAGCAGCTGGCGTACTGTTCCTTCCCGCTCGGGGAAACGCCCTCGAAGGAACTCGTGCGAGCCGAGGCCGAGCACCGAGGCTTCGTCACCGCGAACAAGCCCGACAGCTACGACATCTGCTTCATCCCGGACGGCGACACGAAGACCTGGCTCGGGGGACACATCCCGATGCGCCCGGGCGCGATCGTCGACCGCGATGGCGAGCAGCTCGGCGAACACGATGGCGCCGTGGGCTTCACGATTGGTCAGCGAAAGGGCCTGAAGCTTGGCCAGCCCGCCGCTGACGGCAAGCCCCGGTTCGTCCTTGGCACCGACCCCGCGAGCAACACCGTGGTGGTTGGGCCCAAGGAGGCGCTCGCGATCGGCGAGATTTCCGGGCAGCGCTGGACGTGGGCCGGGCCGAAGCCGAACATGGACCAGTTCCGTTGCGACGTGCAGATTCGCGCGCACGGCGAGACCGTGCCGGGCGAGTGCATCATCCGCGCTGCCGACACGGCGACCCGACCGGACGCGACCGAGCCCGGCATTGAGATCGCGGTGCGGGTCGATGAGCCACTGGTCGGCGTCGCGCCGGGCCAGACCGCGGTGATCTACGACGGCACCCGCGTCGTCGGCCAATTCACGATCGACCGCGCGACTTCCCAACTTGATATCGCAGCGCTCGCTGCCTAGGAGACTCCTTGACCAACGCCACAAACGGCCTGCCCACCCTTAAAGACGGTCAGGCCGTTGACCAGCTGTCCGATCGCGCCGAGCGATGGGCGAAAAAATATAAGAACCAGTCCGACGAGAAGCAGTTCCTAGTAGATTTCGATGCGAAGTTCCGCCCCGAGGCGGCAAAACTCGCGGCCCAGTGCACCGTAGGGGCGCGCCCTTTTGGCCTCAAGGAATGGATCATCGCCGTCCCGCTGTGGCTCATTCTCGGCGCGATCGTCTTCTTTGGGTCGGTGCTATTGATGCAGCCGACGGGCGTATGGTTCTGGGTATTCTTGGTCGTCGCGGTGCTCATCGCGATCGTTGGCATCGCGTACGTCTACTACGACACCACGAGTGAGAAGCGTGCGGCGAAGCGACTGGCCGACAAAGTCGACTGGCTGCTCGGCGTGAGCCGCAAGACGGCGACCGACACGATCCGAGGCGTGACGAAGGGGTAACAACCATGGCGACCGAGGCCGATACCGGAGTGGACTTCGAGACTGCGCGTGCCGAGGTTGATCGGCTTCGAGAGCAGATCGCCGCGTGGGCGGACAGCTACTACGCGAAGGACGTGCAGGAGGTCCCGGACGCCGAGTACGACGCCGCGATGGCCCGACTCCGGGAACTCGAGGAAGCGCATCCCGAGCTCGAGTCTCAGGACTCGCCGACGCAGACCATCGGGGGCCGCGCATCCACCCTCTTCGCCCCGGTCGTGCACCGGGAACGGATGCTCTCGCTCGACAACGTGTTTGCGACCGAAGAGCTCGAAGCGTGGCTCGTGCGCACGAACGCGGCCGCGGGCGGCGACGTCGCGTGGCTGACCGAGCTCAAGATCGACGGCCTCGCGATCTCGCTCACGTACGAGCGCGGTCGGCTCACGAAGGCCGCGACCCGCGGTGACGGTCGCACCGGTGAGGATGTGACCGAGAACGTCGAGTTCATCCGCGCCATCCCGCAGCGGCTCGCGGGCGAGGCGGATGCGCTGCCGGAGGTCGTCGAGGTCCGGGGCGAGGTCTTCTTCCGTGTCGATGATTTTGAGGAACTCAACGCCCTGCAGGTCGCCGCGGGGGAGAGCGCCTTCGCGAATCCGCGCAATGCGGCCTCGGGCTCGCTGCGGCAGAAGGCCGAGGGCAAGTCCGCCGATCGCCTGCAGCTGATGCGTGATCGGCTGAGCCGACTCAGCATGTATGTGCACGGCATTGGTGCGTGGGCGAACCCGCCGGTTGCGAATCAGTCGGAAGTGTACGAGTTGCTGTCGTCCTGGGGCCTGCCGACGAGCCCGCACACGCGGGTGTGCCATGCGACCGCGGAGGTGCTGGAGTACGTCACGGAGTTCGGCGAGCGCCGCGCCAGCATCGAGCACCAGCTCGACGGGATCGTCGTCAAGGTCGACGACCTCGCGCAGCACGAGGAGCTCGGGGCGACCTCGCGGGCGCCGCGCTGGGCGATCGCCTACAAGTACCCGCCCGAGGAAGTGCACACCGAGCTGCTCGACATTCGCGTCGGCGTCGGCCGGACGGGGCGCGTGACGCCCTACGCGGTAATGCGCCCGGTGACGGTGGCGGGCTCGACGGTCACGTTCGCGACGCTGCATAACCAGGACGTCGTGAAGGCGAAGGGCGTGCTGATCGGCGACACAGTGGTGCTGCGCAAGGCCGGCGACGTGATTCCCGAAGTGCTCGGGCCCGTGCTCGAAAAGCGCCCGGCGGATGCGCGCGAGTTCGTCATGCCGACCGAGTGTCCCGAGTGCGGCTCGACGCTGCGCCCGATGAAGGAGGGTGACGTCGACCTGCGCTGCCCGAACGCGCGCAGCTGCCCGGCGCAGGTGCGCGGTCGAGTCGAGCACATCGGCTCGCGCCAGGGCCTCGATATCGAGGTGCTCGGCGAGGTCACGGCTGCGGCCCTGACCCAACCGGATGTGCCCGAGGAGCCGCCGCTGACGACCGAGGCGCGGCTGTTCGAGCTGCAGCTCGAGGAGCTCGTGCCGATCATCGTGACGGTGAAAGACGCCGACACGGGCGAACCGCGCGTCGACAGCGACGGCCAGCCGCGCCAGCGCACGCCCTTCCGCACGAGCACAAAGGCCTACCCGCCTGGTGCCGAGAACATGACGACGGCCGAGCGTCGCGCCGCGGGCATCAAGAAGGACCACGTCGTCTACAGCCCGAGCAAGCAGGCCGAGAAGCTGCTCGAGGAACTCGAGAAGGCGAAGACCAAGGAGCTGTGGCGGCAACTCGTGTCGCTCAACATCCGCCACGTCGGCCCGGTCGCCGCCCGCGCGCTGGCGGACTGGTTTGGTTCGCTCGCCGCGATCCGCGCGGCCTCGGTCGAGGAGCTTTCGAATGTCGAGGGTGTCGGACCGATCATCGCGGAGTCGATCAGCGAGTGGCTCACGGTCGACTGGCACCTCGAGATCATCGACCGCTGGAGCGCAGCCGGCGTGCGGTTCGCGACTCCAGGGCATCCCGGCCCCGGCAACAACGAGGCCGTCGAAGGCCCATTGACCGGGCTTACCGTCGTCGCGACCGGCACGCTCGAGGGCTTCACGCGTGAGGGGGCCAAGGAGGCGATCATTGCCGCGGGGGGCAAGGCCGCCAGCAGCGTGTCGAAGAAGACCGACTTCGTCGCGGCCGGCCCGGGCGCCGGGTCAAAGCTCACGAAGGCCGAGGAATTGGGGATCCCGGTCCTCGATGCCGACGGGTTCCGTGCGCTCCTCGAGGGTGGTCCGGACGCGGTCGCGGGTCTCAGCCAGGCCTAAGCATTCGGGCCGAAACTTTATATCGATTTGCATACAGCATCGATTTCCACTTCGCTTTGCGACGGGACCTCGTTACGCTGTTTCGGTGATTCTTCCCCCGGAATCCCATCATCTCTAGGAGCTCTATGATCAGTGAACACTTGCGCGATTTAGCCGCAATGTCACTGTTCTCGCATGTCCATGCGGAAACGGAAATGACGGCGCTGACGCTCGACTCGCAGTGGCAGGTCGACCTCGACAACGCAACCGTCACGTTCATCAAAGACTCGGAAACCTTCACTTACCCCGTTCAACTCATTGGCTCGATCGCCCAGTCCGCTGGCACGTGGATGTGGGGCTGGCAGAGCTCACACGAGGATCGCCTGCCCGGAAAGGCGTTGCAGCTCGCGAAGCTCGTGCACGATCGCGGCGTCTCCCTCGACATTCCCGAACTCAAGACCCCGGTGATCACCCTCTCGGACACACCGTCGCTCGTCCTGCGCCTCGCGGCCGAGGCACTCGGCGGTGGCTTCCACACGCTGACGGTGGATGCGGGACGCGGCCTCACCCTCCTGTTCGCGGTGGACATGGGCCCGCTGCGGCCGCTGTCGGGGCAAGAACTCGTCGACGTGACGATGCAGGGCGCCGACCTCGGCGTCACCGAGAACCACTTGGATGCGCTCGAGTGCTACGCCCGACACGTCGGGCTCGACTACTCCGTCACCTCCCACGACCCGCTCACCGCGGCGATCGGGAGCCAAGCGGGTGGCATCGAAATCGAAACGGATGAGAGCGGCCGCCTCGTGAGTCTGCGTGAGCAGCCCGTCAAGGTCCAGCGCCGCGCAAGCTAGCAACTAGACTGGCGTGCGTCGTATTCGCATTCGAAGACGGAGCACTATGTCCGACATCACCGCTGCCGAAGTTGCGCACATCGCCAACCTCGCGCGCATCGACCTCACTGATGACGAGGTCGCCGTCATGGCCGAGCAACTCGGGTCCATCCAGCCGCTTATCGAGAAGGTGAGTGAGGTGGCGACCCCAGACATCCCGCCGGCCAGCCACCCACACATCATGAGTAATGTGCTGCGCCCGGACGAGCCGGGAGACGTGCTCGACCGCGCCGACGCGCTGGCGGGCGCCCCCGATCAGGACGGCGAACAGTTCCGCGTTCCCGCAATTCTTGGCGACGAGCAGTAGGAGCGACGAATGACGAATCTCACCACACTGACAGCCGCCGAACTCGCGGCCGCGATCGCCGCGGGCGACACAACCTCGGTTGCCGCGACGCAGGCGCACCTCGAGCGGATCTCCGCCGTCGACGGCTCGATCCACGCGTTCCTCGCGGTTGATGCGGACGGCGCTCTTGCGCAGGCCGAGGCTGCGGACAAGGCGCGCGCCGCCGGTACCCAGACCTCACCGCTCGCGGGTGTCCCCGTCGCGGTCAAGGACAACATCGTCACCAAGGGCCTCGTGACCACCGCGGCCAGCCGCGTGCTCGAGGGTTGGGTGCCGCCGTACGACGCGCACGTCGTTGAGAAGCTCCGCGAGGCGGGCCTGCCCATCCTGGGTAAGACCAACCTCGACGAGTTCGCGATGGGCGCATCCACCGAAATGTCGGGCTATGGCCCGACTCACAACCCGTGGGACCTCGACCGCGTGCCCGGAGGCTCGGGCGGCGGTTCGGCCGCAGCCGTCGCGGCGTACGAGGCGCCGATCGCGCTCGGCACCGACACCGGTGGGTCGATCCGTCAGCCCGCATCCTTCACCGGCACCGTCGGTATGAAGCCGACTTACGGTGCGGTGAGCCGCTACGGCGCCATCGCGATGGGGTCGTCGCTCGACCAGATCGGCCCCGCGAGCCGCACCGTGCTCGACTCGGCGCTGCTGCAGGATGTCATCGGCGGCCACGACCGTCGTGACCAGACCTCGCTGCCCGAGGCGTGGGAGTCCTTCGCGGATGCCGCGCGCGCGGGTCAGCAGCCAGGTTCGATCAAGGGCCTGCGCATCGGTGTGCCGCGCCAGATCGCCGAGGGCGACGCGTATGACGACGAGGTGGCCGCGCTGTTCCAGCGCAACGTCGAGATCCTCCGGCAGCTCGGTGCCGAGGTGACCTGGATCGACACCAAGACGTTCGAGTACGCGGTCGCCGCGTACTACATCCTGATGCCCTCGGAGGTGTCGAGTAACCTCGCCCGCTACGATTCGGTGCGCTACGGCGTGCGCGTCGTGCCCGAGGCTGTGAACGCCAACGTCGAGCGCGTCATGAGCGCGACGCGCGCCGCCGCCCTCGGCCCCGAGGTCAAGCGCCGCATCGTGCTCGGTACCTACACGCTCTCCTCGGGCTATTTCGACGCCTACTACGGATCGGCGCAGAAGGTTCGTACGCTCGTGCAGAACGACTTCGCCGAGGCCTTCAAGCAGGTCGACGTGCTCTTCACCCCGACCGCGCTGAGCGGCGCGAAGAAGTTCGGCGAGCTGACCGAGCCGAAGGACATGTACACGAGCGACCTCACGTCGATCCCGGCGAACCTCGCGGGCGTGCCCGCGATCTCGCTGCCGGGCGGCCTCGTGAACGGCCTGCCGGTCGGCATGCAGTTCATGGCGCCAGCTCGCGGGGATGCGCGCCTCTACCAGGTGAGCGCCGCGCTTGAGCAGGCGCTCGAAGCGGAGCGGGGCACGCCGTTCCACACGCAGGCACCCGTACTGAAGGAGTCGAACCGCTAATGGCTAAGCCAGAACTCATGGACTACGACAAGGCGCTCGAGCTGTACGAGCCGGTCATCGGTCTCGAGGTGCACGTCGAGCTCGCCACCAAGACGAAGATGTTCTCGCCCACGCCGAACCCGGCGTACGAGAACAACGACAAGGACGCGAACACGTGGGTCGGCCCGGTCGACCTCGGCCTGCCCGGAACGCTTCCGGTCGTCAACGAGCAGGCGGTGCACTACTCGATCTCGCTCGGCCTCGCCCTCGGCTGCGAGATCGCGGAGACGACGACCTTCGCCCGGAAGAACTACTTCTACCCGGACAACCCGAAGAACTACCAGATCTCGCAGTACGACGACCCGATCGCGTACGACGGCAAGGTCGAGGTGGAGCTGCAGGACGGCACGGTCTTCTTCGTCGACATCGAGCGCGCCCACATGGAAGAGGATGCGGGCAAGCTCACCCACGTGGGTGGTAACGCGAGCCGCATCCACGGCGCGAGCTCGTCGCTCGTCGACTACAACCGCGCGGGCGTGCCGCTCGTCGAGATCGTGACGAAGCCGATCTTCGGCGGCGAGGACCGCACCCCCGAGCTCGCGGCGCAGTACGTGTCGACGATTCGCGACATCGTGCGTTCCCTCGGCATTTCGCGCGCCCAGATGGAGCGCGGTAACCTGCGGTGCGACGCGAACGTCTCGCTGCGTCCGCGCGGCGCGGAGAAGCTCGGTACCCGCACCGAGACGAAGAACGTGAACTCGTTCCGCTCGATCGAGCGCGCGGTGCGCTACGAGATCCAGCGCCAGGCCGCGATTCTCGCGGGCGGCGGCTCGATCCAGCAGGAGACCCGCCACTGGCACGAGGACACCGGGCGCACCTCGTCGGGCCGTCCGAAGTCAGACGCGGACGACTACCGCTACTTCCCGGAGCCGGACCTCATGCCGATCCAGCCCTCGGCCGAGCTCGTGCAGGAGCTGCGGGATGCGCTGCCGGAGCAGCCGGTGCTGCGTCGCCGCCGCTTCAAGCAGGACTGGGGCTTTGGCGACCAGGAGTTCCAGGACATCGTGAACGGTGGCCTGCTCGACGCTGTCGCCGAGACCGTGGCGGCCGGCGCGACCGCGGCCGGTGCGCGCAAGTGGTGGCTCGGCGAGGTGAGCCGCATCGCGAACGAGCGCGGTAACCACCCGACCGAGGTCGCGACCCCGGAGCAGATCGCGCAGCTCGAAGAGCTGATCGCGGACGGCACCGTCAACGACAAGCTCGCGCGCCAGGTGCTCGAGGGCGTCATCGCAGGCGAGGGCTCGCCGCGTGAGGTCGTGGAGTCCCGCGGGCTCGCCGTGGTCTCGGATGACGGCGCGCTCATCGCGGCCATCGACGAGGCGTTGGCAGCTCAGCCGGACGTGCTCGCGAAGATCAAGGACGGCAAGGTCCAGGCCGCCGGCGCGATCATCGGTGCGGTCATGAAGGCTATGGGTGGCCAGGCGGATGCCAAGCGCGTGCGCGAGCTCATCCTCGAGCGCGCCGCGAGCAACTAGGTCGCGTCCCGGACGAATACACCGCGGGCCACGCTTCGTTAGACGAGCGAAGTGTGGCCCGCGAACACTGTCAGGCCCTCGCGTAGGCGGGCGGCACCTGCGGTATTGCCCGTGCCTTGAGTGACGGTCGAAGACCGCCGATTCGAAAGGCCCGCCGCGCTACCCGCGCAGGTACTGCAGCTGGGCCTCGATGGACAGCCGCGCGGCACCCAACACGCGCTGCGGCGCATCCGCGTACACGATCGCGAGGACATCCTCGACGCTGGTCGCATCCCCGTTCGGGTGCTCGGCGACAACCTGCTCGACCTGCGCGAGGCGCTTCTTGCGGTGCGCACGCAACTTTCTCGCCTCATCCGCCGCGCTCGCGATCTCGGGCCCGTGACCCGGGAAGATGCGCGCGTCCCCGAGGGCCTCGATCTTGTCGAGCGACTCGAGGTAGTCCGCGATCGAACCGTCCGGGTGCACGATCACGGTGGTCGAACCGCCGAGGATCGTGTCGCCAGTGAGCACTGCACCGTGCTCGCCGAACTCGGGCAGCACAATGCTGATCGAGTCCGAGGTGTGGCCAGGTGTGGCGAGGATGCGGAGGGTCGTTCCCGCGGCCTCGATCACCTCGCCGTCGATAACGGGAGCGCCATTACGGCAGTACTCGGCTCGTAGGGCACGCGCGGGGGCACCGGTGAGCTGCACGAAACTGTCGATCGACTCGGTGTGGTCGATGTGCTCGTGCGTGAATATCACCAACTCGACCTCGCCCGCTGCGGCGACGATCGCATCCAGGTGCTCGGCCATATCTGGACCCGGGTCAACCACGACCGATCGTCCGGAATTCGCTCCAAGCACATAACTGTTTGTACCCTGGAGCGTCATGTGGTTTGGATTTGGGGCCAGGATGCACTGAACTAGGCTCTTAGGGCCATCGAGGGTGGTCATATCTACAGGCTACTCGTCCGCACAGGATGAGGACGGTAGTGTGCGAGACACGCACTTCACGACAACGGAAGGCAAGTTGGATATGCAGTCAGCGGACCGGAACGGGACTCGACTTGCCGCGACGGCAATCTTGATGCGTGACGGTGAGTCGGGGCTGGAGACGCTCATGATGAAGCGTCCGGCGAAGGGCTCGTTTGCGGATGCATGGGTCTGGCCGGGCGGTGCCGTTGAGGAAGAAGATCACGGGGACGCGCTTGCGCCGAACGAGGCCGAGGGGGCCGCGGCACTCGCAGCGGCCGTTCGCGAGACGCGCGAAGAGACCGGCCTTGAGGCTGACCCGTCGACCTTTGTTGCGCACGCGATCTGGAGCCCGCCCGCAGAAGTGAGGCCGCGGTTTCGCACATGGTTTTTTATGGGCCCGAACCCCGGCGGCACGCCGGTAGCGCATGAGTCCGAGGTCGTGGACCTCGCGTGGGTGCGCCCCGGTGACATGCTCGATGCCCACGCGCGCGAGGAAATCGTCCTCGCGCCGCCAACGTGGGTGACGCTGTTCCAGATCAGCGCATCCAGCAGCACCTCCGAGGCGCTCGAGCGCTGCGCGGCCGAGCCCTTCGAGCACTTCGAGACGCGAGTGCGCGAGGGCGGCAAGATGTTCTGCTGGTTCGGCGACGCGAAGTTCGAGGACGAGGACGGCACCGGTAAAGGCCGCCACCGTCTCGAGGCCACCACCAGGCCCTGGCGCTACGTTAGCGAGCCCGGCCGGTAGCTGAGGCTCGCGCTGGCGCACTGAGCTGCGGTCACGCTGGCCCGCCGCGCACGCGCTACTCGCGTCGCCGGCGCAGGCGAGAGCCCGACTACTCCTTGAGGCGGATCATCGCCTCTTGCGACACGCTCGCGACGAGACGCCCCTGGCGGTCGAAGAACTGGCCGTTCGTGAGGCCGCGACCGTTCTGCGCGGCCGGTGAATCGAGCACGAGCAGCAGCCACTCGTCGGCCCGGGCGAAGCGGTGCCAGCGCAGCCCGTGGTCGAGGCTCGCGACGCGGATGCGCCGGTCGATCCACGCGAGTCCGTGGCGGCGAAGAATCGGATCGAGCATGAGGTAATCGCTCACGTAACACAGCGCGGCGCGGTGCACGGCGGGGTCATCCGGCAGCTGACCCTGCGCCTTGACCCACACCATCTCGCGGGCCTCGCGCCGATCTGCCGGGCGAAGATAGAGTGCGCCATCGACGTGGCGCATCGCGAACGGTCGCCGGTGCACCCAGTAGTTTGCGAGCGACTCACCGGCCACCGCGACCTGGCTGGCCTCGCTCTCGAGAGATTCGGGGTCGGGGATGCGGCCCGGCATCTCGGCCGCGTGGGTTAGCCCGTCCTCTTCGACCTGGAAGCTCGCGATCATCGACCAAATTTGCTGTCCATGCTGGAATGCGCGCACCGAGCGGGTGCTGAACGAGCGGCCGTCGTGGATGCGATCGACCGCGAACGTGATTGGAAAGCGAACGTCGCCGGGGCGTAGGAAGTAACCGTGCATCGAGTGCATTGGCCGGTCCTCGTCAACGGTGAGGCTCGCGGCCATGATCGACTGGGCCGAGACCTGTCCGCCGAAGACGCGACCGTGCGGCATCCACTGGCTCTTCCCGGTGAAGATGTCGTTGCTCGTGCGCGCGCCCGTGTCGACGAGGTTGAGCGTTTCGAGGAATGACTCGAGCGGCGGCAGCTTGTCGATATCGCCCATCTCGGGTGCATCCGAGTCATCGAGCGGGTAGTTCTTAGTCATTCACGATCTTTTCTTTGACTTGGCGACGCAGGACCTTGCCGAGCATGGATTTCGGCAGCTCGTCCCAGACGAGATAGTTGCGGGGCACCTTGTGCTCCGCGAGGAATTCGCGGGCGTGTGCGCGCAGGCCGATCTCGTCGAACTCGGCGCCGTCTTCGAGAACGACGACCGCGGTAATGATTTCCGCGCCGGACTTGCCGCGGGAGACGCCGACGACGGCGCTCTCCGCGATGCCGTCGTACGCGTTCAGCACGCGCTCGACCTCGGAGGGCGCGACGTTGTACCCGCCCGTGATGATGAGCTCTTTCTTGCGGTCGACGATCGTGACGAAACCATCCTCATCCTGCGATACGAGGTCACCGGTGCGCAGCCAGCCGTCCTCGAGCAGGACCTTGGCGGTCTCCTCATCGTTATTCCAGTAGCCCTGGAACACCTGCGGGCCCTTGACAAGCAGCTCGCCGGTCTCGCCGAGCTCGACCTCGACATCGGGATTGTCCTGGTCGACGACCTTCATGTGGGTGGATGGGCAGGGCAGGCCAATCGTGCCGATCTTGCGCTTGTCCGAGAACGGGTTCGCGAAGAGGAACGGCGATGCCTCGGTGAGGCCGTAGCCCTCGTTGAGCTTGCCGCCGGCGACCGCTTCCCAGCGTTCGACGGTGGCGTCCGTCAGCGTCATCGCGCCGGACATCGCGTACCGGGACTGCGATAGGTCGAGATCTGGGTTCTGCTTAGCCACGCGCGCGAGCCGGTCGTACATCGGCGGTACACCGGGGATGAACGTGGCGGGGTGCTTCTTGGATGCGGTGGCGATGAGCTCCGGGTCGAAGGTCGGGAAAAGGGTGACACGCGAGGCCGACACGATGCAGTAGGTGAGGCCCAGCAGCATCCCGAACGAGTGGAACAGCGGGAGGAACGAGTAGATCGTCTCCTCGCCGGGCTTGAACTCGGGCATCCACGCCGAACCCTGTCGGCCGTTCGAGAGGAGGTTCGAGTGGGTGAGGATCGCGCCCTTCGTGGTACCAGTCGTGCCCGAGGTGTAGCTCAGGCAGGCGATGTCGCTCGCTGCGGGGCCGGGGAGTGACTCGGGCACCGGCTGCTGGCCGAGGAGCTTCTCGAAGGGGACGGTGCCCGGCGCCCTTGCGGTGAGCTTCTCCTTCGATTCCTTGGCCTTCGCGACGGGGAGGGACAGCGCGAGGCGCAGCTTCAGCGGCATCATCTTCGTCATGTTGACGGCGATGACGTGCTGCACGTCGACCTCGCCGGCGAGCGACTGCACGGTGGGGGCGACCTTGTCCCACGCGATCGTGATCTTCGCGCCGTGGTCGCGGTACTGGGTGAGCAGCTCGCTGCGGGTGTAGAGCGGGTTGTGCTCGACGGCGATCGCCCCGAGCCGGAGGATCGCGAGGTAGGCGATGACGTGCTGCGGGCAGTTCGGCATCACGAGTGCCACGCGGTCGCCACGCTTCACGCCGATGCGGCGCAGGCCGTTGGCGAAGCGGAGGACGTGCTCGTGCAGCTGACCGAACGTGAGCTCGGCGCCAAAGAATTCGAGTGCGGGGGAGTCCCCGTAGTTGTTGGCCCGGTTCGCTAGCGCGTCGTACATCGACTCGGTCACTGGGTCAATGTCGGTGGGTACGTTCTCGGCATAGTTCTTCGTCCACGCGCGCGTGGCATTCATCTGCTTCGCATCCATAATTTCGAGTCTATGCGTCAGGCGCGAAATGTCGGGGGTTGGGGCGACAATAGGGGGTATGTCGAAGAAGGATTTTGGTGCTCGGGAGGTTGGCGTTGTCGCCGACGACTCGACTGCCACCATCCTTCATGTCGACATGGATGCGTTCTTCGTCGAGGTCGAGTTGCTCGATCGTCCCGATCTGCGCGGCAAACCGGTGGTCGTGGGCGGTTCGGGCGGGCGCGGGGTAGTTTCCTCCGCGAGCTATGAGGCGCGCGCGTTCGGGGTGCGCTCCGCGATGCCGATCGGCCGAGCACTGCAGCTGTGCCCGCACCTCGAGATGCTGCCCGGTCACATGGAGAAATACCGCGCGGCAAGCGCCGTTGTGATGGGCATCTTCCGCGAGATCACGCCGTTGGTCGAGCCGCTTTCGATCGACGAGGCGTTCCTGGATGTGTCTGGGGCCACCCGGTTGTTCGGCTCGCCAACCGAGATCGCGCGGTTGATTCGCGCGCGGGTGCTCGAGCGCACGGGCCTGCCGTGTTCTGTCGGGGTCGCAGCGACGAAGTTCGTGGCGAAGCTCGCGAGCGGGAAATCCAAGCCGAACGGGCTGCTGGTGATTCCCGAGCAGGACACCGTCGCCTTCCTACACCAGCTCCCGGTCGGCGCCATGTGGGGCGTCGGCGACGCGACCGAGAAGCGCCTCGCGAGCCGGGGCATCCACACCGTGTTTGAGCTGGCGCACACGCCCGTGCCGGTGCTGGAGCGGATCGTGGGCAAGGCTGGCGCGGGCCGGCTCTCGGAACTCGCGTGGGGTCGCGACTCGCGAGCGGTACAGACCGAGCGGGCCGAGAAATCGGTCTCTCACGAGCAGACGTTTTTCGACGAGGTGACCTCGCACGCTGAACTCGAGCGGGAGGTGCGGGCCCAGGCGGATGCGGTGGGCACCCGGCTGCGCAAGGCCGGCTTGGTCGCGGGCACGATCGCTCTGAAGTTGCGGTGGTCGAGCTTCGAGACGATCACTCGGCAGACCCGGCTTTCCCGGCCGACCGACACAGGGCTGACGATTTTCAAGGCGGCGAGTGGGCTGCTCGACGAGGCGCACCGCGAGGGGCAGGCCGTGCGGTTGATCGGTGTGCGCGCCGACCAGCTTGCGGTGGGCGGCGAGGGGATGGCGCTCACGCTGTGGGACGAGGAACAGACCGACGAATGGGACACCGCCGAGCGCACCATCGACCAGGCGACGACCCGGTTCGGTCGGGATGCGCTGCGCCCCGCATCCCTGCTCGGCCGCCGCGAACGTCGCGACCGCGGCACCGGCCTCAGTGAGCGCCCGAACCGCCCCTCCCAGGGGTTTGACTGACTGTTGCTGTCGGCACGACCGTTCACCATCGGCGCTCGTCTGGAATGAATCTTCGCTTTCGTCCCGAAGCCTGGCTGGAATTTTCATGTCCGCCACGAAGCGTGGCTACGAGTTTTAAGCCACGCAAATGATGATTTGAAAAATCCCGCCGAATGGCTTTCACCGAGGCTATATACCTCCACACCAGCTATTTGGCGTTCATTTTCAGACGTGAAAAGTGCGGTCTGAAGATTTAAGCCCGCGTTTGCTTTTGCGTGAAATTTTAGGCCACCCCTGATTGCGGTGTGAAGATGTTGACCGAATTTCTTGAGGTCACGAGCAGTCGGAACGCGCCCGCTGTCAACTTTGTCGTTTGATAGACTAATGGCATGTGTTCTCGTGCATTGATCGCCTTCGTTCGGATTCGCCGCTCATAGCGGCGGGCTGACTCCTCTCACTCCGCCGTTTCCGGTATCCAGCCGGGCGGCGATACATGCTGCCCGGAAGTTTGCAACTTCTGCGGAGTATTTTCTAATGTCTACATATCGTGGCGGTCGCCATGAACACGGTCAAAACTTTCTCACCGACCGAAAAACTATTGCCAAGCTAGTGCGCCTTGTGGCTGAAACTAAAGGACCAATCCTTGAGATTGGCGCAGGGTCAGGCGCGATCACACTCGAACTGCAGGAATTGGGTAGGCCCATCACCGCGGTGGAAATTGACGGCACACTCGTCGACCGCTTAAAGCCACGGGTCGACGATTCCGTGCTGGTCGTTCACGAAGATTTTCTCAATTGGCGGCTCCATCCATCCACGAGCGTCATTGTGGGAAACCTGCCGTTCCATCTCACGACCGCGATGCTTCGACGCATCCTGCATAGCAATACGTGGACCGACGCCGTTTTGCTTGTGCAGTGGGAAGTGGCCAGGCGACGCGGAGGCGTCGGCGGCGCGACGATGATGACGGCGCAGTGGTGGCCGTGGATCGAGTTTTCTCTTGAAGGCCGAGTCCCGGCCGCGGCCTTCAAACCGCGGCCCAGCGTGGACGGCGGGTTGCTCAGGATGCGTCGACGACCGGAGCCTCTCGTGTCGCGAAAACAACGGAAAGCGTACAACCGGTTCGTTCACGCAGTGTTCACGGGTCGTGGGCGAGGACTGCATTCGATTCTGCAGCGCACAGTCGAGCCAAGCGCCCGAAATAATGTTCAGCGGGTCCTTGCCGAGGAACGGATTGTGTCTTCAATGCTTCCTAAAGATCTGAATGCTCAGCAATGGGTAACCTTGTTTGCGGCATCACGCACAAATTGAAGCTCGCCGTCGGACATGTGGTGTTGAAGGGATGTGAGCCCAGGTGAAATAAGGTGTCGCGAGTTTCGGCAGCATGGAATTGTATTCAGGAAAGTTTTTTTCGGTTTAATTCCTTCGGCCTTGACACTTTTCCCGCCAAAAATTCGTAAGGCGTTAGCTTTCTGGTGTGAGGTTTCACCGTATTTCGCGAGTTAAGGCTTGAAAATTTAAGCACTGCGCGAGTTCTCGATTGAAATTTTAAGCCGCCAAACGGTGGCTTAAAAAGTTCTGCCAAATACCTGGCGCGGAGGGTATATCCCCTCGGCGGCACGTATTTGGCTTGATCTTTCACCGAAGAAAATACTGGCTTGAAAATTCAAGCCACCAATCTCGCCAGGCTTGAAAATTCAAGCCGCAGAACCAAACCTCACTCGGGCGTCGGGCCGAAGACCGCGGCACTGTACGGCGGCAGTGTCGCGCGCTCGCCGTCCACGCGCACGTCGTCACGAGTCGCGAACAGGATGCGCGGCAGCTCGCGGTATTCAGTCCAGTGCACGTCGACGTCCAGCGCGACGTGCTGGGTCTCATCCGAGAAATTCAGTACGACTTCAAGGTCGCCGCGCCAGAAGGTGAACACACGCGATTCGACGTGGTACTCGGCTGTCACATCCCGCAGCCATGGGGAAGTGAGCTCAGGATGCGCCTTCCGCAGCGCGATCAGCCGCCGGTACACATCCAAAAGCGCCGCGCGCTCGGGCTTGTCGAGCTCCATCCACTCGAGCTTCGAGCGGCGGAAGGTCTCCGGATCCTGCGGATCGGGAATCTCGCTCTCGTCCCAGCCCATCCGCGAAAACTCCTGGATGCGCCCCTGCGAGACCGACTTCGCGAGCTCGGCTTCGGGATGCGACGAGAAGAACTGGAACGGCGTCGTCGAACCCCACTCCTCGCCCATGAACAGCATCGGCGTGAACGGCGAACACATCAGCAGCGTGGCGCCGACCGCGAGCTGATCGGCCGAGAGCTTCTCCGACAGCCGGTCGCCGCGGGCGCGGTTGCCGATCTGGTCGTGGTTCTGGGTGGATGCGACCAGTCGCCACGCGTTGGTTCCGGGGGAGAGCGGACGGCCGTGGTGTCGGCGCCGGAACGTCGAGATTGCCCCGTCATGGAAGAACCCGCGGGTGAGTACCTTCTTCAGCGCGCCCATCCCGTGGCCGCGGGTTTCGGCGAAGTCCTCGTAGTAGCCATCGTCCTCGCCTGTCAGCGTCACGTGGGCGGCGTGGTGAAAGTCATCGGACCACTGAGCAGTAATCGCGTAGCCGCCGGCCACTCGCGGCTGGATGATCCGGGGCGCGTTCATGTCGGATTCCGCGATGAGCGTGAGCGGCCTCCCGACGTGGGCCGAGAACGCTTCCACCTCCATCGAGATTTCCTCGAGGATGTGCACCGCGCGAGTGTCGACGAGCGCATGCACCGCATCTAGCCGGAGCCCGTCGACATGGAAGTCCCGCACCCACATCAGCACGTTGTCGGTGATGTAGCGCCGCACCTGGTCAGAGTCGAAGCCGTCGAGATTGACCGCATCGCCCCACGCCGTCTGGTGCTGATTCGCGACATAGGGCCCGTACTTGCCGAGGTAGTTACCGGACGGACCGAGGTGGTTGTACACCACATCCTGAATCACGCCGAGACCGCGCTGATGGCACGCATCCACGAAGCGCTGATACGCGAGCGGGCCGCCGTAGGGCTCGTGCACCGCGAACCAGTAAGCCCCGTCGTACCCCCAGCCGTAGTCTCCGTTGAAGGCATTGACCGGCATGGGTTCGACGAAGTCGACGCCGAGGTCAACGAGGTGATCGAGCCGCTCAATCGCCGAGTCGAGCGTGCCGTCGGGGGTAAACGTACCGATGTGCAGCTCGTAGATGACTCCACCGGCGAGCTGGCGACCACGCCACTCCGAGTCGCCCCAGTCGTACCAATTCGGGTCGAAGGTGCGCGAGAGCCCGTGCACGCCGCCGGGCTGGCGGCGCGATCGCGGGTCGGGGTATGGATGCGCGTCATCGTCAATCAGGTAGCCATAGTCGGACTCATGACCGGCACCCTCAGGGGGCAACTCCGGAAGTCCGACGGGACGCCACCACGACTCGTCGCTACGCACCATGTCGTAGATCTCGCCATCAACCTGGACGCGCAGCCGCTTGGCGAACGGTGCCCAGACATCGAAACGTGGATCGCGCATGGCGATCAGCCTCCTTCACTAGCGGTCGAGCGCAGCGCTGGTCTTTCGGTACACTTCGCTACTCAAGATCCGTGACTCAAGAATCGGCACTAACTTCGCAGGAGAATCGCGACGGGCAGTTCGCTCAGCAGGGCGCCGAGCGGAACCGACCCTGCGAACTGACGGCCCGAGAGCTGGTCCACCCAGGTGCCCTCAGGTATCGCCAGCTTCGTGTCGTGCCAGCCGCCGCCGGCTTCGAGACCGACGGGTCTGCGCATCCCGACAAAGGCCATGCCGCCGCGATTGAATGCGATCACGTGGTCGCGGCCCGCTCCCGTCGCGTACAGCGGTTCGTAGCGGTTCAGCCGCTCCGCGAAGTGCTTGCGAATCCGCAGCGCCGCGGTCGTCACCATCAACTTGGCCGCGCCCGACTCGTCGATCTCCGGGCGGGCGCCGCGGTTCACGGCGTCGAGCGCGGTCCGGCGCGAGTCCCAGCGCACGGCGCGACGGTTGTCGGGGTCGACGAGCGAGAAGTTCCACAGCTCGGAACCCTGATAGACATCCGGCACGCCCGGGGCGAGAAGCTGCATGGTCTTCAGCACGAGCGAATTCGTCCAGCCCGGGACGCGCACGAGGTCGAGGAAGTTGTTGATCAACGACCGCACCGCGGGGTGGTCGAAGGCTGTGTCGACCGCGGTGAGAAGCTCGGCCTCGTAGTCCTCGTCAACCTCGGTCCAGGTCGTGTGATCGCCAGCCTCCCGCGCCGCCTTGAGCGCATATTCGTGCAGGCGTTCCCGACGCGCGGGCCACACACCGATCACGGCCTGCCACAGCAGATTCGCGAACGAGTGGTTGCGGATCGGCGCGATCTCCAGCAGCTGCTCAAGCAGGTCATGCCACTGCTCGGGCAACTCCGACAGCACGTCGATGCGGGCGCGCACATCCTCGCTGCGCTTCGTGTCGTGCGTCGACAGCGCGGTCTGCGCGGCGGGCCACCACTCGAGGCGGCGCTGCTGCAGCGCGTGGAACGTCCGAAGGTCGATCGAAAAGAGCGACGGGTCGCCGCCGACCTCGTTGAGCGAGGTGAGCCGCGAATACCGATAGAACGCGCGGTCCTCGACGCCCTTGGCCATAACCATGCCTGTGACCTGTTGGAATCGCTTCGCGGCAGGATGCGTGGGGTCGGCCAGCAGCGCGTAGACCTGCTCGATCTGCGCCGCGAGGTCTTCGCGCCAGTCGGCGGCGTCGCGCGCAGCTCGGTCCAGCTGGTCGCGGCCCGTCGGGAGGTAGGTGCGATAGACGGCGAAGGATGCGGCGATCTCCGACAGCGCATCTTCGGCCCGGTCGATCTGCACGCCGGAGCGCGCGATCTCCCGCGCGACCCAGCGGATCTCGGCCTGCAGCGGGCCGTCGGTCACGAAGCGCTTCATCTTGTGCACGAGCGTCGGCCAGTCATCGATGTCGGTGTGGGAGAGCGCCGAGGTCGATTCGTCGAGCACCTGCACCGCCGTCGCATCCACGATGACACGCTCGTATTCGCCGAGCGCGTCGTAGCCGGTCGTCCCATCGCAAGACCAGTCGGGCAGGTCCTCGCCGGGTTCGAGAATCTTCTCGACCGTGACGTAGATGCCATCGGTGCGATCGCGTAGCTTCGCGAGGTAGCCCTCCGGATCGCGCAGTCCATCTGGGTGATCGATCCGCAGGCCGTCGACGAGGCCGTCCCGCACCCACGACAGGATCTCGGCGTGCGCATCCTCCCAGACCTCGTCGTCCTCGACGCGAACACCCGCGAGGGTCGTAACGGTGAAGAAGCGGCGGTAGTTCAGTGCGAAATCGCCCTCGCGCCAGTGCGCGAGCTTGTAGTGTTGGCGCCGCAGCACCGTGCGCGGGTCGTCATCCTCGTTGTCGGCCGTGCCCGGCGCGAGCGGGTACTCGTGGTCGTAATAGCGGACGACGCCGGCCCCACGGTCGATCCACAGCCCACCGATCGGGTCGCCTGGGCTCGGCGGCATGTCGTCGTCGCCGATCACCGGGATGAGCACCCGGCCGCCACCGTGATCCCAATCGATGTCGAAGAATTTCGCGTACTTCGACTCCTGCCCGTGCTGCAGCACATCCCACCACCACGGGTTTTCGCGCGGTACCTCGATGCCGACGTGGTTCGGCACGATGTCGACGAGTACGCCCAGCCCCGCGTCGTGTGCCGCCTTCGAGAGGGCCTCGAGGCCGCGTCGCCCGCCGCGGGATTCATCCACCCGAGTCGGGTCGACGACGTCGTAGCCGTGCGTCGAACCGGTCTTGGATTGCAGGATTGGGGACAAGTACACCCAGTCGACACCGAGCCCCGCGAGGTAGGGCATGATCTCGGCAGCGTCGTAGAGCGTGAACTCCGCGTTCAACTGCAACCGGTAGGTACTCGCTGGCGTGCGCATTTGCATCTTCCTTCTGCTTAGCTGGCGGGCGTCTCGTCGATTCCTGGGGTGATGACTTGGATGGGCTGGGTCCAGTTCGCGACCGATGCCGCAACCGAGTGGTCCGGTTCGGCCGCGGGTTCGTCGTACTCGCGCATCACGACAAGCGTCCGCTGTGGCAGCGTGAACGTGTCACCGGGCTCCAGGATCGCGCTGTCCGTGGTAGTCCCGGAGGTATCGATCAGCGATTCCCAGTTGAAGGTGATCTCGCCGGAGGGGAGAGTTACCTCGACGTCGTTTCCGGATGCATTGAAGTAGATGAGGAAGCTGTGGTCGGTGATGCGCTGTCCGCGCGAGCCACGGCCGGCGATCGCGTCACCGTTGAGGAAGTAGCCCATGGCCTTGATGTAGGCCTCGTTCCAGTCCTCGTGCTCCATCTGGCCGCCGTCGGTCGAGATCCAGACGACGTCGGGGAGGCCCTGGCCATCGCCACGTTTTGCCGGCCTGCCGTTGAAGAAGTGGCGGCGTCGGAATGTCGAGTGTTCGCGTCGCAGCTGGGACAGGGCCTTCGTGAACTCGATGAGCGCGTCGTCTGCCTGATCCCAGTGGATCCACGACAGCTCGCTGTCTTGTGCGTAGGTGTTGTTGTTGCCCTGCTGCGAGCGTCCGAGCTCGTCGCCGTGCAGCATCATCGGCACGCCCTGCGACAGCATCATCGTTGCGATGAAGTTTCGTTGCTGCCGTGCGCGCAGCGAGTTGATCTCGGGGTCGTCGGTCGGTCCCTCGGCGCCCATGTTCCAGGAGCGGTTGTGACTCTCGCCATCGCGCCCGTCCTCACCGTTGGCATCGTTGTGCTTCTCGTTGTAGCTCACGAGGTCGCGCAGCGTAAAGCCGTCGTGTGCGGTGACGAAGTTGACGGACGCGACCGGTCGGCGGCCCGAGTGCTCGTAGAGGTCTGGGGAGCCCGAGATTCGTGTCGCAAACTCGCCGAGGGTCGACGGCTCGCCGCGCCAGAAGTCGCGGACCGTGTCGCGATAAATGCCGTTCCATTCGGTCCACAGCGGCGGGAAGTTACCGACCTGATAGCCGCCGGGGCCAACATCCCAAGGCTCCGCGATGAGCTTGACCTGCGAGACGATCGGGTCTTGCTGCACGAGGTCGAAGAACGCCGAAAGCTTGTCGACGTCGTGCAGTTCGCGGGCAAGCGTGGACGCGAGGTCAAAGCGGAAGCCGTCGACGTGCATCTCGGTGACCCAGTAGCGCAGCGAGTCCATGATGAGCTGCAGCGAGTGGGGGCTGCGCATGTTGAGCGAGTTGCCGGTGCCCGTGTAGTCGGTGTAGTAGCGGCGGTCTTCCTCGAGGCGGTAATACGACTCGTTGTCGATACCGCGGAAGCTGAGGGTCGGGCCGAGGTGATTGCCCTCGGCGGTGTGGTTGTAGACGACGTCGAGGATGACCTCGATGTCGTTCGCGTGCAACGTCTTCACCATGGCCTTGAACTCTTGCACCTGCTGGCCGTGATCACCTGCGAAGGAGTAGTCGCCGTGGGGCGAGAAGAAGTTAAGGGTGTTGTACCCCCAGTAGTTCCGCAGGCCCTTCTCTTCCAACACCGAGTCGTGCACGAACTCGTGCACCGGCATGAGCTCGATCGCGGTCACACCGATTTTCTTGAGGTGTTCGATAACGGCCGGATGCGCGACGCCCGCGTAGGTCCCGCGCATCTCCTCGGGTACCTCGGGGTGCAGCTGGGTGAGACCCTTGACGTGCGCCTCATAGATGAAGGAATCGGCATACGGGGTGCGGGGGTGGCGGTCTCCGGCCCAGTCGAAGAACGGGTTAATGACAACGCCCTTCGGCATGAATGCTGCCGAGTCGTCTTCGTTGTGTGAATCCGGGTCACCGAAGTTGTAGCTGAAGACGGCCTGGTCCCATTTGATATCGCCGCTGACGGCCTTCGCGTAGGGGTCGAGTACGAGCTTGGAAGGGTTGAACCGTTGCCCGGAGGCCGGGTCATACGGCCCGTGGATGCGGTAGCCGTAACGCTGGCCAGGTTGGATCGAGGGGACGTAGCAATGCCAGACGTATGCATCCTGCTCGAAGAGTCGAAGGCGACGTTCGGTGCCATCGTCATCGAACAGGCAGAGCTCTACGCGCTCCGCGCCTTGCGAGTAGATCGCGAAGTTCGTGCCGGAGCCGTCGTAGGTTGCTCCAAGCGGGTAGGGGGTACCGGGCCAGGTCTCAGCGATAGTTGACTCGTTCATCAATAGGTCACTCTATGTCGGGATGGTGGCCGTTCACCTGAATCGGGGTGTCCGTGTCCCGGTATGCGCGGGGCACAACGATTCGACCGCGGCTTCCAGGATGTACGGATGCAAGCTCCGTAGCGTGTGACCCATGAGTGAACGACTGAATCCAGCCGGTGACGCAATTTCGAAACTTGGTGCGCGCCTCGCCTATGGCGACCGCATCGACCTGGGCCACGAGCAGATCATCCCCGTGGCATTTTGGGCCGGAGGCTCGGCAGAGGGCGAAGGCGGCGTTGACAGCGACCGCCACGCCGAAGGTACGAGTGAGGGCGGCGTCGCAATCCCGCTCGGTGCGTACGTCGGCGACGACTACGGCACGCGGTTCCGTCCGAACATCATCGCGCTGCTCGCCGTTTGCGTACCGCTCACGGTGGTCGCAGGCTGGGCACTTCCTCGCGTGATCAAAGCGCTGAAGAAGTAGCAGCTCCTGCATATAGTTGCGCTCGACGGCCGCTCGGGATCTGGCAAGACCACTCTCGCCGACCAGCTGGCTCGCCGCACCGGCTGCCAAGTCCTCCACGTCGAGAATTTTTATCCCGGCTGGGAGGGCCTGGATGCCGGTTCGGAGTATCTCGTGCGCGAAGTGCTCGTACCGCTTCGTGAGGGCAAGAGCGTCCGCACGCATCGGTGGGACTGGCACGTCGATCAATTTTTCGCGGGGGCGCTGATCGAACCGGCCGGGCTCATCGTGATTGAGGGATGCGGCGCGATCTCGAATGCGTCGCGCCCGCTTCTCGACGTCGCCATTTGGCTGGAAGCCGACGAGCGCATCCGCCGTGCCCGTGCGACCACGCGCGACGGCGACGAGTCCTGGTGGCTCGGCTGGCAGGCGCAAGAGGATGCGTTCTACACCCGCGAGCAGTCGGACCGGCTCGCGGATTATGTGCTCGACGCGGATGCGACGGCCGACGACGTCCTGGCGCTCTTGCGGGGCGAGCGCGGCTAGTAGTTCGTGACGCTGCTTGGCTCTTCGAGCCCGGAGAAAAACGCGATTCCCGCGGTGGCCATGATAATTGCGGCCACAATCATCAGCACGATGAGGATGGCCGACCACAACAGTGACGCGCGGGCATAGTTTTTCTTCGCCACCGACTCGGTTCCGCCAAACGCGAGCACCAGCAGATAAATGAACCCCACCACCGGAATCATCATGAGGAAAACGGCGAGCATCCAGCTGCCGAGGGAGTCCGTCTCCTCCGGGTGCCGCTGATACGGCTGAACGGCATAGTGGGGTTGTGCGTGCGGCTGCTGGTAGGGCTGGTACTGCGCCAAGAGTGCTTCTTTCGCTCGGAATCGGTCGCTACGCCCAACCCAACTCGTGGAGGTGCGCATCGTCAATACCGTAATAGTGGGCAATTTCGTGGACGAGCGTGACATGGATCTCGTGGCGAAGTATCTCGACGGATTCGCTGATCGCGAGTAGGGGCTCGCGAAACAGCACGATGCGGTCGGGGAGCTGACCGTAGCCGTAGTTGGCGCGATCGAAGAGGTCGTGACCCTCGTAGATGCCGAGCAGGTCGAGCGAACCATCGTCGGGACGGTCCTCGACGACGAACACGAGGTTCTCGAGCCCTTCGACAACTTCGTCGGGGAGCAGGTCGAGTTCCTCAACCACCAATTTCTCGAACTCGTCCATCGCCAGATCCATGGTGCTAAGGTACCGCGTGAAGCTCGGCTCGAGAGCTTGCGGACGAGGGAGCAGTACCCGCACACGACAAGACTGACTCGAAAGGGTTGACAGTTTTGTCGTGGCTTATTTTGATTCTAAGCGGGATGCTCGAGGCAGTCTGGGCGAGCGCGCTCGGTGCCTCGGATGGCTTCAAGAAGCGCGGGCCGACCATCCTGTTTCTCGTGTCGATGGTGCTGAGCATGGTCGGGCTCGCGTACGCGATGACTGATTTGCCGACCGGCACGGCATACGCCGTCTGGGTCGGCATCGGCGCGACGCTCACCGTGGTCTGGGCGATGGTGACCGGTGCCGAGAAAGTATCCGTGGCGCGCGTGTCGCTCCTCGTGTTGCTGATCGGATGCGTTGCTGGCCTGAAGGCGGTGAGCTAGATGGCGTGGTTCGTGTTGATAGTGAGTGCGGTGTTCGAAGCCGTCTGGGCAACCGCGCTCGGAATGTCCGAAGGGTTCACGAAGCCCTGGCCGACGATCGTCTTTCTCGTCGCGCTGACGCTCAGTATGCTCGGCCTCGGCTGGGCGGCAAAGTCGATTCCGATGGGGACGGCATACGCGGTATGGACGGGAATCGGCGCCGCCTTGACGGTGACGTACGCGATGCTCACCGGAAGCGAGCCGGTTTCGGCGCTCAAGATCGTGTTCCTCGTGGGCATCATCGCGGCCGTCATCGGGCTCAAGCTCGTCCCGACGAAGGAAGAATAATTGCTGGGGCGTGAGCTAATACCCGGAACTAACCGCAGGAAGCGCAATCGGCTCGGTTGGGTCTTTCAGCGCCGGGCTTTCCAGCGCAGAGTTCTTCACCCGGGCACGCGCGCTGGCGCTAAGTTTGAGGCCCGCGACGATGTCTTGGTAGCCCTCGTGCACACCGATAAACACGACCGAACCGACGAGCGCGAGCAAGGCAGTCAGTGCCGCGAACACGCTCCCCAGGACGTTGCCGAGCATGATCGACGTCGCCGAGGCCGCCGCGAGCCCGAGCGCGATGAGGTAGGGCAGTATGACGAATAGGCCCGGGGCGGCGACGCGATCGGCAATCTTCGGCGTCCGCGCGAATGGAATCTTTCTACGGGTGATGCCCTGCTGGATCGACTTGAGAACGCCGGCGAGATTGACCGGTAGCAAGACGAGGTTGAGCGATTGCACCCAGACGACGTCGATCAGCCGGTGGCCGACCCGACGCAGGTCGGCGGCCTGCGCGATGATGAACGGCACCGAGATGAGAAAGAGGAATGGGCTGAGCGGTGTGCCGAGGATCGGCAGGAGCAGAATGATGGGTACTGCGATGCTCGTCCACGCGATGGAGCCGAGGTAATCCAGCCGGAGTGCCACTTCGCCGAGGCCGATCCGCTCGCGGTCCGCGAGCCGACCGCGAATCACATCAACAATCTTCGGCAGGATGATCAGACCCCCGTTTGCCCATCGTCGTCGCTGCACGACCAACGATCCGAAGTCGGGCGGGGTGGCGCTGTAGCTCAGGCGCTCGGGGTAATTGATCAGGCTCCAGCCTCGCGCGGCGAGGTCCATGCTGGACTCGGTGTCCTCGATCACCGTGCGGTCCTGGATATAGGTGTGGACCTTGAACCCACGATCGAGGTTGATCTCCTCGATATCGGTGAGCGCCTCGCGCCGGATGATCGCATTCGCACCAACCCAAAAGGTGGCGTTGAAGTGTGTCTTACCCAGGTGGTGTAGGTGCTGCAGATCGGTGGTCGCGCCGGCCACACGCTCAACGCGGGTCGGCGCCCCGGGGAACGAGCAGTACGGCGTCTGGATCACGGCAACGCGTTCGTTCCCCGGTCGCTGCAGCTCGTGAACGAGCCGGGTGCAGTAGTCGCGCACGAGCAGCGAGTCGGCGTCAAGCGTCAGCACGTAGTCAGCATCCGGAATGATGAAGTCCGCGGCGGTCGGATCGGTCGTCGCGACCAAAACGTCACCGTCGTGGGTGGTGGTTACTTGCCACGCGTGACCCATGAGTGACAGATACGAGTTGAGGTTCATCGCCTTATTCGCTTCTTGAGAGAGCGAGACATAGCGCTTGCGCTCGAACGTGTCGAGCTTGCACGAAAAAATCCGCACGAGACGAAGATAGGATGCCTGGAGCATGTCCCGGTTCGGTAGGTCATTCGCGGAAGCCTGCGCGCGGAATCCGTCGGCCAGTTCGGTGAACTCCGTGGCGAGGCCGAGGAAGACCTGGTCGACGAGGAACGCATCCGAATGGTCGGTCAACGACCAACGCGCGGCGAACTGGGTAAGCCATTCGGCGGCAGCATCGTAGGCGGAGGCTAGGGCCTGCAGATCCGCCGCGCACACGTCGTCGCCGCGGGCGCACGCGAAGTCGTTCAGCGCCAGCCGGGCCTGGCGGTGAGGCTCGGCCAGCTCTGCGGCGATCTGGCCGGGAAGCGCCCTGGTTTCGTCGAGTTTTGCGAGCACCGCGGGGTCGGTCGGGTGGGGCTTGTCGTCGATCAGCAGCACGACACGCAGTGAAGGGAATTCCTGCAGCGCGGCGGACCAGAGCGTCGCGTTAACCACCCGCGGCTCCTCAGCGTAGGAGGGCACGAGGACGGTCATCGTGGAGTCGTCGTCCAGGAAGGTCACGTCAAGTTCGGCGCGAGTGAGGCGACGGTGATTTCGCAGACGGACTAGCGCCCCGGCTCGGCCGAGGAGATACATGCCGGATGAGTATGCCAGGGCACTCGCCGCGAGCAGACTCACCACGAGCCACGCGATTCCGGCGCCCGTAAGCGTGGGGAGGGAGAGCAGCGTGTGGATGAGAAACCACAGGAACAGCAGCAGCGAGATCACGGGTGCGGCCGCGGCGATCGCGACGCTGGCCCGCGACGGCGGACGATGATCGAAACTCGGGTATGGGGACTTGGCTGAGGCAGCGTACGGCGCGCGCGCAGGGACGGAAACCATGGGAAGTTTGAACCGTTCTGGACCAGGGCTCCACTCGAGAGCCGAAATGAGGGGGAAATGGTTCCACCGACTAGGTTTTGCCACCTCGGTTACCTGCTTTACGGTACCGAGTTGCGGGGATCGTATCCCGAAATTTCGGGGAACGGTACCTAAACGATTGCCTGGTCCAAGCGGAATTTTTCGCCCTCTGCGGCACTTACCCTCTGCGGCTATGCGGCAGTTGCGTGCGCATCGCAGCGGATGCGCTCCCCGGCGCATCCTTCGCAGGTCACGAGGCGCTCGCGGCAGGAGGGGTCGCCACAGTTCTGCAGTCGGGCGGTTGGGTCGCCGCACTGGTGGCAGCGCCCGAGCACCTTGGGGCTCGGCGCGAAGTCGATGTGCTCGCGCCCATCGAACACGGTGAGCGAGCCCTCCCACAGGCCGTCATTGCCGAAGCGCTCGCCGTAGCGCACGATGCCCCCGTCGAGCTGGTACACCTCGCGGAAGCCGCGTTCGATCATGAGCGCCGAGAGCACCTCGCAGCGTACGCCGCCGGTGCAGTACGTGACGATGGGCTTGTCCTTGAGGTCGTCGTACTTGCCCGACTCGATTTCGGAGATGAAGTCGTGCGTGGTGTCGGTATTCGGCACGATCGCGCCCTTGAACCGGCCAACCTCTGCCTCGATCGCATTGCGACCGTCGAAGAACACCGCATCCGGCTTCTCGGCGAGGAGCTCGTGGAGCTCGTCCGGCTTGAGGTGTGTGCCACCGCCAACGACGCCGTGCGCGTCCACGCGCAACTCCTGCGGCGCGCCGAACGACACGATCTCGTCGCGCACCTTCACGCTGAGCTTTGGGAAATCGATCGACTGGCCATGCGCATCCAGCCCGGTACCCTCCGACCACTTCATGTCGACGTCCTTGAAGGCAGGGTATTCGCGCAGGCGGCGGTAATACTGCTTGCACGCGTCAATATCGCCGCCAACCGTGCCGTTGATACCGTCCTTCGAGATGATGATGCGCCCGCGCAGGCCGAGCCACTCACACAGGTCTCGCTGCCAGAGGCGGATCGCGTCGGGGTCAGCGAGCGGGGTGAACACGTAATACAACAGAATCTTGGGGACGGCCATCAGACAATTCTATGGTCGTTACACTTTCTCCATGACAAGCGAAAATGTTTCCTTCGAGCTGAAGAAGGAGCCGAAGAAGAAACCCAAGGTCGGGCTGCTGTTGCGCATCTTCATCGCGATTGTCCTGGCCGTGATCTTCGGACTGTTCGTCCCCGAGTGGATCGCGCGCATCTTCACGACGTTCAACGGCCTCTTCTCGCAGTTCCTCGGATTCCTCATCCCGTTGATCATTGTTGGACTCGTGACCCCAGCGATTGGCGAACTCGGCCGGGGCGCGGGGAAGTGGGTCGGCATCACCGCCTTGATCGCCTACACCTCGACGATCTTCGCGGGCTTCCTCGCGCTCACGGTGTGTTGGTTCGTGTTGCCGAGGATGTTGTCGGGCGTAAGCGTCGGGCCGCTCGATAACCCCGAAGACAGCGCGCTCGCGCCGTACTTCTCGATCGAGATCGATCCGGTGTTCGGCGTCATGACGGCGCTCGTGCTGTCATTCTGTCTGGGTATCGGACTCACGTTCATCCGTCGTGGCACGCTACAGAAGGCGAGCGTCGAGTTCCGCACGATCATCGTGCGGATCATCGAAAAGGTCATCATCCCGCTCCTCCCGATCTATATCTTCGGGATGTTCCTCGGCCTCACGATGAACGGCCAGATTTGGACGGTTGTCGGGACGTTCGCGGGCGTCATCGTCGTGGTGTTTGTGCTCACGGTGGTCGTGCTGGTGGTGCAGTACCTCGTGGCCGGCTGGGCGATGAAGAAGAACCCGTTCAAGATGCTCTGGAACATGATGCCGGCGTATATGACGGCGCTCGGGACGAGCTCGTCCGCGGCGACGATTCCGGTGACGCTCGAATCGACGCTCCGAAACGGCGTTCCGGGACCAATCGCATCCTTCGTCGTTCCGCTCTGCGCGACGATTCACCTCGCCGGCTCGACGCTGAAGATCACGAGCTTCGCGATGGCCATCATGATCATCACGGGCCAGGGCCTCGACCTGTGGACGCTCGTCGGCTTCGTGTTCATGCTCGGCGTCGTGATGATCGCGGCTCCCGGCGTGCCCGGCGGCGCAATCATGGCCGCGGTCGGCGTGCTGCAGTCGATGCTCGGCTTTGACGACGTGGCGGTCGGCCTCATGATCGCCAGCTACATCGCGATCGACTCCTTCGGTACCGCGACCAACGTCACGGGTGACGGCGCGATCGCCGCGATCATGGCGCGCATCACGAAGGGCAAGGATTTCTCTTTTGGTGACGACGAGGAGGATGAGCGCGAGGCGGCTGAGGCCAAGGAGGCCTAGCTCGAGCTCGACCCCAACTCCTGATCGACGCGGTAGTGAAATACCGCGTCGATTGGTTTTCCGAAGACCTCGGCGATCTGGAAAGCCATCTCGAGCGAGGGCGAGTATTTCCCGCCCTCGATCGCATTGATGGTCTGCCGGGTCACACCGATGCGGCGTGCCAGCTCGGCCTGCGTCATCTCGTCATTCGCGAACCGTAGGGCCCGGATGGTGTTCGTGACTCGAGTCTTCTCGGTCATTCCGCGGCCGAACGACGGTAGGTGATGATGCGGATGACCGACGACACGACCGCGTACAGCACGAAGGCGAGGTAGATCACGTTCGCGATCCAAAAGTGGGGCAGCTCGATCATCGCGAAGATGAGGGCGAGGATCGCGCCCGCGATCACGAGCGACTGGCCGATCATGTCGCCGAGGCGCGAGATCTCACGGTCGCGAACATCCGTGTGCGTGTCGCCTTTACCCGAGAACGCGCCGAGCGTAATTCCACCAATGATGCCGATGACCACGGCCGCGCCAATCGAGCCGAGCAGCGGAAGTTGGTAGGCGGTCTGCTCGAGCGGCGCCCCGCCGGCAAGGCTGAGCACGACGATCACGTAGACGAGATACACGACGATCGCGGTGCTGCCGTAAAACCAGGCGTTTTTCTCTTGGTAGCTCAAGCGGGGGCCTTTCGGTGAAGTCGGGGGTAAAGGATCAACCAAATCATGAGAACGACCTCGCCGATGAACGTGACGCTCGAAAGCTCGAATTCCGCGTCGAAGAACGGCAGGACGGCCGAATCGACGAGGTAGCCCAGACCCGCGAGGCCGACGAGCGAGATGATCCAGATCGGGACCGTGCGCCTTGCCAGGCCGAGCGCGCACACCGCGAGCAGGTGCATCCCGAACACGACAAGCGCGATGCTCCAGATCGTGTTGAAGAGCGCGACGTCGCCGAGAAATAGCGGCACGGTGGCGAGTGCGAGCCCGGCGGCGTACAGGACGCGCAGGCCGGCTGTGACCTGGGCGAGCCGGCTGCTGGCGGGGTCGAGGATCCGGGGGAGTGTCACCGCAACGACGATGTCGAGAATCGCGACGAGCACGAAGACCGCCGCGGCTGCCGTGAATGCACCGGCGGGAATGAGCGCGAAATTGGCGATCGGCGCAGCGATCGCGAGCACGAGTAGGCCGTAGCCAGAGGTGAGCGCGTCGCGGTTGACGCGTGATAGGGCGTGAGGGGTGCGTGTGGCGACTTGGGCGGACATGACGTCTCCTGAGGTCGGATTACCAATACCTCAAAGGTAAAGCATATTTGACGTTATGTAAAGAAATCCATACATGAAGTCAGCTGTGCTTTACTCTTCCGGGGGGAGGTGTTGCTCCACCCAGGCCAGCGCCGTCCGGGTCGTGGCGAGGCCGTATTGCAGTGTTGCCATCTGGTATTTCGCGACGTCCGCGTACTGCTCGGGCACCTCCAGTGCGGAGATCTCCACCTCGGCCTTCGCGAGATTGTCGTGATCCTCGCGGATGCGGCGCTCGATATTGCGCGCGACCGTCGGTCGATCGCTTGGGTCCAGGAGTCCTAGGAAGTAGGAGCGCGACAGTGCACCCACCTCGTAGTTGTTCCCGGTGATCTCCTCGAGCATCCACGCGTGAAACTCGTCGCGCCCGCTCTCGGTGATCGAGTACACCTTCTTACCGCGAGGGCCGGTGGATGCCTCGGCCTCGATGTGGCCACTGGTGAGCAACTGGTCGAGTGCGCGCTTGATGCTGCCGGTACTGGCGCTGTAGAACAGCGAGACTCCCGCTTCGAAGCTTTTCGTGAGCTCGTACAGGCTCTGCGGCCAAAGCATGAGGAGTCCGAGGATGACGTGGGCCATGTTGCTGAGTCTAGTTCTGGCGAATTTGTAATGGTACTATTAGATAGGTCTAAGAGATATAACGCGGACTCTGTCTGGAAGGTCATCATGGATGCTCACACCGCAACTCGACGAATCGCCAAGTCCATCGAAGCCACAACGAGCAAGAGGTTTCCCGTCGTCCCCGTAGCGCTGGTTTCGGGGCCGAGCGTCGACTTGGTCACGGGAGATCCCGACCAGCCCTTCTTTATCGCGAGCATCGACAAGGTCATGATCGCGGTGCTGATCGCGCAGCTCCTCGATGAGGACTCGTTCGCGCTCGATGCGCCGATCGGTGGTCTGGTGCTTGCGGCCGACTTGCAGCCGCTGCCGGCGGCGAAGAGAATCGACAACGCGCGCGACGTGACCGTTCGGCACCTGCTTTCGCACACATCCGGCCTGCCCGATGTAGTGCTGCCGCCGGACGGCTATGACAGGCCGAGTTCGATTGAGAACCTTGTCGCACATCCGGCACACGTCTGGACGCTCGCGGAATTCTTGCAGCAGGCAGAGGGGCTCCCGTCGATTGGTCGGCCAGGCGAGAAGTTTCTCTACAGCGACACCGCATATTTTCTGCTGATCCGGATCATTGAGGAGGCCAGAGGTAAGCCATTTGGCGAGGTCCTGCGGGAGCGCATCCTAGAGCCAGCGCACATGCGTGACACCGCTGACTGGCTCGTGCCTGATGATGCGACGCTTAAGCGGCTGCTGCCGAACCTGGCGCCGTTCTGGCTCAGCGCGTCGCGGCGCGCGATCACACCGGGTCAAGACGACAGCCGGGCCCTGGTGCCAAACATCATCCTGGCAAATGGCGTTGGCGTGGTCTCGACCGCGAACGACCTCGTCCGCTTTCAGCGTGAACTCCACGGTGGACGGCTATGCGATACGAAGTGGTTGCAGCTATTCGCTGAAGGAAAATCGCAGCTTCGTCGGGGGATCTACTACGGCAACGGCATGGTGTCGCTGCGCTTCGGCGAGTTCTGGCCACTCATGCGCGGGTACCCGACGCCCTCCGGGGGCCTCGGGTACACCGCGACGCACATGTTCTACTATCCGAAGCAGCGAACGCACGTCATCTTGAATTACCACGCGCATCAGCGGATGCAGGCGAGCTTCCAGATGCATATTCGGCTCGCGGGGCTTATTAACCGGTTTGGGTAGCGACTTTGGGCTGGGGCTTCGCGGTTGTGGATGCGCTGGTTGGCATCACGCCGACGAGCGCGAGCCCGACGCCGGTAACCACCTCCACGAGTCCCGGGTGTGCCCAGCGCGGGGCAGCAATCCCGACGACAATCAGTAACAGCAGCGCAGGCACCACGCCCAAGAGCACCCGGCTGCCCACCCCGAGCGGATTGCGGCGAATGAGCGCGAAACCGAGTGCAGCCGCGAACACGAATGTGCCAAGGAACGCGGGCGTCGTCACCCAATTCGAGAATTCGAGGAGGAACCCCGATTGTTTCGGGATTCGGGCGAAGATCGACAACGGTTCGGCCACGAGGAACGCGAGTGCCATCGCGGCGCTCGTGACGATGAGTGCGATCCGCATGATGCGTGCGAAGACGTTCGTTTCGGCGAATCGTGAGCGTTCGTTGACGAGCACCACGATGATCGTGACGTACGCGATCCCGTGCACGAGGGCCATCGCGAGTGACGCGCTCGCGAGACCTCCGGTCAACGGGTCAGGAGCGCTCCCCGGAATAATGGAATCGCCGGTCGTGCCTTGAACGATCGCATCGGTGATGGCGATGGCTCCGAGCGCGAGGTTCGCAACGAGGGCGACGAAATGAGACTTGGACAATCGCACGATGATGACCTCCGTGTCATGAGCCCGTGGTCGGGCTGCGTGAGGCCAGAGTAGGAACGTGAAGGCGTCCGCCACCTCGCTCGAACAGCACCGAGTTTGCCTGCGGCGCGGAGGAATCAGGGTCGTTCTTTTTGATGAGGTCGATGTCTGTTCCGCGTGTCATTCTGAGGGTATGAATGCCCGCCGCATCGCTGCTGCCGCACTGCTTGTGGCGATGGTCGTTGGCGGGTATTTCTTGGGCGCCGCAGAATCGGGAAGCGCGCTGAACGGTGTGTTCGTGGCGGTCGTTGCCACCCTCGTTTGGGTGCTGGGCGTGATCATTGCTCGAGCCCTGAAACGGTCAAGGGATGCGCGACGCGCCGCACGAGAGATACTCGCGCTCGATGACCACGCGATGATCGAGCGGTCGGTGGCGGATGAACGACGGCGGCTCGCCGAGGAAACGGACCGGCAGCTACGCGCCACGCTGGCCGAGATTGCGGCGACTTCCGCGGAACACCAGCGGGATTCCGCGTCGGACCTTGGAGCCGTCGCGAGGAGCGTGCATCGCGCGAGCCGTGAGGCAACTGCGGAGCTGCGTCGGCAGCTGGGCCTCCTTCGATCTGCCGAACAGTCCCCAGCGAGTGGGTCGACCGAGGCTCGGCATCGCGGCTGGGCACCGCGCTATGCGGATGCCATTGTCACGGTCATCGTCGTGGTGATGGCGCTCGCCGAGGGCGCGCCCTACTTTGGCTCTGCCTTCTACGCTGGCGCCTGGTCGGCAGCCAGTACGGCGCTCGCGTCGTCGACAACACTCATGTGGCGCAAGGCACCCGAGGCCGGCGCCATTGCGTCGGGAGTTGTCTGGCTCGGTGCTGCGCTCCTCGGTGCCCCAGTCGTCGGCGGTCTCTGGGTGTTCGCGAACTTCGGTCTGCTGGCCTATGGCGTCGCGGCCCGGGCGCGCATCTGGGTTGCCCTCGGCACGCTAGTTGCGTTCGCCCTCGCGATCGGAATCGCGACGTGGCTGGTCGAGCCGCTCAACGTGCCAATAAATCTGCTGACCATTGCCGTCGGCGCCATGGTGGGATTCGTCGTGCGCTGGTCTCGAGTCAGAGTTGAGTCGGCGCGGCGGTCTGAGCGGAAGCGCTCGGAGGCATTGCGGCCGCAGATCGAGCAGGCGATCTCCACTGAGCGGGGCGGATTCGCGCGGGAGTTGCACGACACCGTTTCGCATGCCGTGGGCGTGATTGCAATGCAAGCCGGCGCCGCCGAGGTATCTTTGCCGGAGCATCCTGAACGGTCGCGCGCGGCGCTCGCGGTCGCGCATGAGACCGCGGTCGAGTCGCTAGCCGAGTTGAACCGCCCCCGTGGCGGTGCCAGTGCGAGTGTTGAAGCGTCGTCGGCAGCCGAGGCTGGCGCAGGTCTGAGCGAATCCGAACGGCTTCACGCTCTCATCGACCGGTTTCGTAAGGCTGGACTCGAGGTGACCTATCGCGGGGATGCGGTGCCGGAGAAGCTGCAGCCGCTTGTGCTCAGAGTCATCCTGGAGGGACTCACGAACGTTCTTCGCCACGCGGAAACGGCGTCCGCGACGGTGTCGATTTCGCGCGAGCCCGAGAATCTTCGTATTTCTGTGGCGAATGGTGGGCGGCCGCGGGACGCGCCGCATCCGCACGGTTTCGGCCTGGTGGGCCTGCGCGAGCGAGTTGAGCTGGCGGGCGGGGCCTTCACTGCCGGGCCGGGTACGGTCGAAGGATTCCAACTCGAGGCCATCGTGCCGTTGGAGAGGAGCGCGGCATGAGCATCCGCATCGTCATCGTCGACGACAACGCTCTGCTGCGGGCGGGGCTCGCGACGGTGCTCGACATCGATCCGGAGTTCGAGGTCGTCGGTGAGGCCGCGAGTGGGCCGGAGGGTGTGTACCGTGCGACTGAGCTGCAACCGGATGTCGTCCTCATGGACGTCGAAATGCCGGGCGGGGATGGAATCACCGCGACCCGCGAGCTCGTCACGAGGTTTCCCGACCTGCGCATCCTGATTCTGACGATGTTCGATCTGGACGAGTATGTCGCGGAGGGATTGCGTGCGGGCGCGGCGGGGTTCCTGCTGAAGACCACGGAACCGCAGGCGCTGCTTCGGGCGGTGAGGGATTGCGCAGTGGGGGAGACGCCACTGAGTCCGCGCGTGCTTGAGCGGCTTGTCGAGAATTTCATTGACCGGCCTGCGGAGCCCGAGCCGCCGCCCGGCTACGAGCTGCTGACCGACCGCGAGCGCGACGTCTTGCTCTCGCTGGCCGAGGGCCGCTCGAACGCGGAGGTCGCGGCCCATCTGCACCTCGCCGAGACGACCGTCAAGACACATGTCGCGCAGGTGCTGTTCAAACTCGGGGTGCGTGACCGGATGCAGGCAGCGGTGTTGGTGCATCGGGCCGGGCTCGTTGGTCGTGACAAGCAGCGTTGAGCGCAGTACCGCTGTCGCGTCCAGTCACAGTGACATGTGATGTTGACATGTAACTGTATCAGGTGCGAGAATGGTGGCACCTGCTCGTCAACGATTCGGGGCTAGCAATGTGGCACCTCATTTTCGTTTCAGTACACGTCCTCTCAGCCGCTACGGCGCTGGTATTCGGATTCATCGCCCATCGTCGGCCGCACGCCAGCGCGTCAGTGGAGGTGACCTAGACCATGTTTGCCGGTCATTACGGCGTTGCGCTCGCAGCCAAAGCCGTTCGGGGCGATCTGCCGCTCGGCGGACTCTTCATCGCAACCCAAGCCATGGACATCGCGAACTCGGTCCTGCTGCTGACAGGGTTAGAGCGAATCCGTATTCACGCCGAAGCCACGGGCGCTGAAGCCGTCGAGACGACTTACGCGCCATGGAGTCATAGCCTCCCTGGCGCGACCGTTCTTGCCGCGGTGATGGCGCTACTCATTACCCTTGCATTGCGTCGACGGCGGCAACGCTTGATGGCCGCGGTCCTCGTTGCACTCGTGGTTGTGAGCCATTGGCTGCTTGATGTCTTGGCGCATCCCGACGGCATCCCGGTGATCGATCACAGCGTGGAAGTCGGCCTGGGTATGCCGTTGGTGGTGTCGATCGTCGTGGAGTCTGTGCTGCTGTTGGTTGGACTCGCCTTCTACATTCGCGCGACGCGTCCGGTGAATGCGCTTGGACGATTCGGTATGCCCACCTTCGTGGTCGCAGTGGCCGCGTTCAATATCTATGTCGCAACCTCGACGGCGCCGGCGACTGTCACACTTGTAGCACTGTCAACGTTGGCCGCGCATGTCCTGTTCGCGGTTGTTGCCTGGTGGCTCGATCGCCAGCGCATCCCCGCATCGAAGCGAGCCCGCTCCGATGCCCATGCCCTCGCCGTTGACGTGCCATGATATTGAGCACGTCAACGAAAGGGGACCTGTGTCGAGGCCTTCATCGGTAAGTGCGACTGCGGGGGCGCTGCTCGGGATGCTCGCGGAAGGTCCAAAGTCGGGATGGGATCTCGTCGAAGAAGCCAAGACCAGGGTTGGAAACTTTTGGACCATTCAGCACAGTCAGGTCTATCGCGAACTTGCCAAGTTGGAAGCAGATGGGCATGCGGAGCCGCTACCGGTGGAGGGTCGCGGGCGCCGGAGATACCGCATTACTGACCAGGGGCGCGAGGCATATCTTGACTGGGTGAAGCGCGCGCCGGGTGATGAGAGCGTCCGAATTCCTTTCCTCTTGACCGTCGCATTTGCCGACGACATGCCGGCGGAGCAATTCGCTGAGCGCATCGCCGAGCAGCGGCGGCGGCACACCGAGCGACTGAACGAATATGAAGCGATGTGGCAGGAACTTGCTGACGAGCGTGCGGACGGGGGAGGGGCTCGTCTGGCCACACTCGCGCTCGGAATCGGCTACGAACGTGCCGCGTTGGCTTGGCTCGAAGAACTACCGTCGTTTTTCGGTTCGGACTCCTGAGCGCATCCTTCGACTCGTACTGAATCAGCTTGGAGCGAGGGCGCGAGCCGGAGCTTCCGCGGGGAAGGAACGTGGTTGTGTGGCTGCTGCATCCGGGATAGCGTCGAAAGCAACGATCACCGGGAGCCGCCAAGACGAGGCTCTCACCATGGAGAATCGACGATGCCGTACATCACTCCGGCTGGCGCCGTAGAGCGACAGATTCTGCTGCCCGAAGGGCCGGTTCGTGTCTTGAAAGGTGGTCAAGCCGCTGGTCCTGGCGTTCCGTTGGTCATGATTCACGGTGGTGGGTATGACCACGCGGGGATCTCTTGGTATCGCAGCTTCGAGTCACTTGGCTCAGCAAGGCGCCTTTACGCGGCGGACCTGCCAGGTTTTGGCGGTAGCCGCGCGATAGCGCCGCTGCACGGTCCTGTCGAGATGGCTGATTTCGTGGTGCGCGTGATGAACACGATGGGGGTCGACCGTGCCGTTGTCGTGGGTGTTTCCATGGGCGGCGATGTCGCGCTCAATGTGGTGCTCCAGCATCCTGAATTCGTGGCCGGGCTGGTGCTCGTTTCGCCGGGCGGTCTCGCGGAGCGGGTTGGCGATCCATTCACCCATCGCTTGGCTTGGCTCGGCGCCCAGATCCCCGATTGGCTCCTGCTGCCGATGACTCGAGTTGCGAATCGTTATAGCGGCAGCGCGATCAAGGCGTTTGTCAAGGATGCGAGTCGGTTGCCCGACGAGGTGAAGAGGGAGTTCGTGAAGGAGGCTCGGGCGCCACGCGCAGGCATCGCCTATGGCAGGTATAACCAAGCCACGCTAGGTCGCACGCGACTCACTAATAATCTGCGCGGACGGATGCACGAAATTAAGGTGCCGACAATGCTATTCCATGGTGCGGAGGATCCGATGGTTTCCCCGGACGATTCACGGTACGCCGCTGGCGCGATTCCGGATGCACGGCTCGTCCTCGTCCCCGACACGGGGCATTGGGGACAGCTGGAGGCCCACGACGCATTCACGGATGCCGTGCTGGAGTTCCTTGCGGAGATTGACCCGCCTGCGCCGCGAGAGTCAAACCGCGAATAGGAAAGCGTGCCCAAAACGTGCCCACGGTGGGTAAATTGTGGGCACGACCGTGCCCAGACGAACGAGCAAGTCCCCAGCATCCTTGCAATTATGCGGACGTTGGGGACTTCTGTTTGGGGTGAGTAACGGGGCTTGAACCCGCGACCTCCTGGACCACAACCAAGCGCTCTACCAGCTGAGCTATACCCACCATGTCGACCGCCTCGCGGCAGCCAACCATGAGATCTTACATCATTTCTGAAGGTAAGGCGAAAACGCCTCGACGACGCTTGTCGACATCGTCTTGAGCGACTTGGAGTCCGGTCCTGGCTGCGGCACGCACATCGCTTCGCGGTAGTAGCGCAGCTCGCGGATCGACTCGAGAATGTCGGCGGTGGCGCGGTGTCCGCCGTTCTTCTCGGGGGCGTTGAAGTAGATGCGTGGGTACCAGCGGCGCGAGAGCTCCTTGAACGTCGACACATCGATGTTGCGGTAGTGCAGGTAGGCGTCGAGCCCGGGCATCTGGCGGTTGATGAACATCCGGTCGGTGCCGATCGTGTTGCCGGCGAGCGGTGCCGTGCGCTCGGCCGGCACGAACTGCTTGATGTAGGTGAGCACCTGTTCTTCGGCCTCGGCCATTGTCACCCCGGATTCGAACTCGTTGATAAGGCCCGAGGTCGTGTGCATGTTGGTCACGAACTCGTTCATGTTGTCGAGCGCTGACTGCGAGGGCTTGATCACGACATCGAGGCCCTTGTCGTCGAGCAGGTTCAGTTCGAAGTCGGTCACGAAGACCGCGATTTCGCAGATCTCATCCACGTCCACCTCGAGACCGGTCATCTCGCAGTCGATCCAAACAAGGCGGTCCTGTGCAGTAGTCATGGGCTCAATCGTAGTAACCCCAGCGACACGCAGACACATTGAGGCGGCATCTGCCAGAATTTCCGGCAGGGTCGGCGCCACTCCCGACCAGGAGAGAAAGACACACCGGAATGGGAGAGCCGCCCCGCCGCCATGGGATGCCGTGGCCCGCGAAATTCGCGCTGGTACTTGGACTCGCGGCCCTCGTGTGCTCGTTCATTCCGGTCGTCGGCGACTACGTGACTATCCCGCTTGGGGTGATTGCGATCATCCTGGGCTGTCTCGATATCTGGCGAGCGGAGCGCGGCCGTCGCGCCCGCGTGGTGCCCGCGACCTTCGGCACGATCTTCGGCGGGCTCGCGCTGCTCCTAGTCATGATCTCGATGATGGCAACGCAGGATGTGCCGGTCTAACGTTGCGTTCGCAGGGCTCAGATGCTCCTATATCCTTGTGGCATGCCTCCGTAGCTCAGTGGATAGAGCAACGGCCTTCTAATCCGTCGGTCACAGGTTCGAATCCTGTCGGGGGCGCTTTTACCATCAAAAATGCGGTGAGGTGGTCGGTATTGCATGACTCAGTCAACTAAACCCGGCAAAACTCACGCGAAACGTTCGTTGGAACGGTATGCCGTCGCGCTGGAGACGCAGCGTGTGCAGCGTGTGCAGCGTCGGACGATGACCGTCCTCATTATCATGCAGATTGTCGGCACGATTGGTGTGGGCATCGCGCCGTCGATAGGCGTGCTTCTCGCTGGGGAAGTTACGGAAAACGAGGCGTGGGCTGGGCTCGCCCGCACGGCGAGCACGCTTGGTGCCGCACTCATGGGGTTGCCGCTCGGCAACCTCGCCGCGAAATTCGGCCGCCGGTTCGCCCTCTCGAGCGGCTGGTGGCTGGCCGCGGCGGGTAGCACGATTCTCGTGTTCGCAGCGCAGCTGAGCCTGATCGTGCCGCTGTTTATCGGCTTGCTGCTCATCGGAGCCGGCTCGGCGGTCAGCCTGCAGGCTCGCTTCGCGGCAACCGACCTCGCGGAACCACACCACAAGGCGCGCGCGCTCGCTCTCATCGTGTGGGTGGGGACGATCGGCTCGGTGTTTGGCCCGAACCTTGGCATTCCAGGCGAAGTCGTCGGTAACCTCGTCGGGCTCAACGTCTACGCGGGCGCGTTCCTCATCGCGGCCGTCTGCCTCGCAGCGGCGGGCCTGATCGTCTTCGTCTGGCTGCGCCCAGACCCGCTGCTGCGGCTCCAGCAGCTGAAGCCCCACGCATCCGCCCCAACCGGGAAGCGGCGCGGCCGCATCCGGCTAATCTTCGCGGAAATGCGCACGAACGCCGACGCTCGCTACGCCGTCATCGCCATCCTCACGGCCCAGATCGTCATGGTTTCGGTCATGACGATGACGCCGGTGCACATGGCGCACCAGGGCGGCTCGATCACGCTCGTCGGGATTACGATCAGCCTGCACATCCTCGGCATGTACGCGTTCGCACCACTCGTCGGCTACCTCGCCGACCGGGCTGGGCATCGCATCACCATCGCCTTCGGCATCGGAATCTTTCTCGTGTCGCTCGTGTTCGGCGCGCTGTGGCCCGACGACACCGGCTGGATCATCGCGTCACTCTTCCTGCTCGGTGTGGGCTGGTCGTTCGCGAACGTCGCCGGCTCGGCATTCTTCAGCACGGTCGTCTCGGACGAGACTCGCGCATCCTCACAGGGCGGGGTGGATGCGCTGTCTAACCTCTTGGGGGCGACGGCGGCATTCGTGGCCGGACCGTTGCTCGCGCTGACTAACTTCTCGGCGCTGTCGGTGATCGCGATGTTCGTTCTCGTGCCCCTCGCCATTCTCACGCTGAGCCGGCCGCGGGAGACCCTCGCGAACTAACCACCGCAAACCGCAGTCGGGTCTCGCGCGCGAACTCGCCGACGTTCAACTTGGCGGGCGTACTCTGTGCCAATGCAAATGACCACGCGTGGGCAGACGCCACGCATTTCGCCCATGAGCCGCGAGCAATGAGAGTCCTAGTCGCGGAAGATGATGAGCGCATCCGCTCGCTCCTCGAGCGGGCCCTGCGCGAGAGCGGCTATTCGGTGGATGCGCACGAGGACGGCGAATCGGCGCTGTTCGCGGCCGAGACCGAAACCGTTGACCTGTTGATCCTCGACATCATGCTGCCCGGCGCGATCAACGGCGTCGAGGTGTGCCGGCGGGTGCGAGAGACGAACCCGTCGGTGCCCATCCTGCTGCTCACCGCGCTGTCCACTCCGCGACATCGAGTCGCGGGCCTCGACTCCGGCGCGGATGACTACCTCACCAAGCCCTTCCACCTCCCGGAACTACTCGCGCGCGTTCGGGCGCTGCTGCGGCGCTCTCCGCTCGCGGTCACGCCGGTGCTGAGCGTCGCGGGCATCGAACTCGATCCGGCGACGCATACGGTGGCCCGAGACGGCAACGCGATCGACCTCACCGCTCGTGAGTTCGCGGTGCTCGAACTGCTCATGCGCAACCCAGGCCGGATTGTGTCGGCGACCGAGTTCATCGACCACGCCTGGGACGCGAACTACGACGGCTACAGCAACGTCGTCGCGTCCACAATTCGTCACCTCCGGGGAAGCTCACTCTGCCCGGGCAACCCGAGGTCATCGAGACGGTGCGCGGCCGCGGCTACCGGCTGATTGGCGGTGAAGCGTGATCCTGCGCCGCGCGACGCTGAAGCTGGCCGCCTAATATTCGCTCCTGATGCTCGGGCTCGTCGCGGTGTTCGCGATCGGGGTGGCGGTCTACGCATCCTTCGCCTTCGACCTCGAGCTGCCGGAAACGACCGAGGAGGCGCTGAACCAGGCCAATGTGACGCTGCGAACCGTGCTCGTAGTCTGCTTCATTGCGTTCGTGGTGGTCGTGCCGCCGCTGAGCTATCTGCTCGCCCGGCACACGCTCGCGCCGGTGCGCGCGAACCTCGAGGCGCAGCAGCAGTTTGTCGACGATGCGTCGCATGAGTTGCAGACCCCGATCGCCGTGGCACAGGGCGAGCTTGAGCTCGCACTCCTGCAGCCGCGCCGTCCTGAGCAATATCAGGAGTCAATTACCGCGGCGCTGGGCGCGCTCGATGAGCTTGGCAGGCTCACGAGGGATCTCCTGATCCTCGCGCGGGAAGACGGCGTCGAGGATGCGCGGGAGGTGATCGATCTTGCCGAGCTCGGGGAGCGCGCGCTCCTCGCTTGCCCTCCCGAGACGCGTGCGCGCGTGCGGCTGCGGCAGAAGGGCTCGGACAGATTCGTCGGCATCCTGCCGTTGCTCTCGCGCGCAATCGGGAACCTGCTCGAGAACTCGGCCAAATTCTCACCCGCGTCGGAGCCGATCGAGCTGCTCCTGGAACGAGACGGCGAGGTCGTGCGGATCTCGGTCTCCGACCACGGGCGGGGGATGAGCGCCGTGCAGGCGTCTCGAGCCTTCGATCGGTTCTGGCGGGCCGACAATGCGCGGAGCACGCCCGGGCGTGGCATCGGGCTTTCAATCGTGCGGCGAGTCGCCGAACTCCATGGCGGCCGGGCGTTCCTCCGTAGCGAACCGGGGCACGGCACTGTGGTGACGATTGAGATTCCGGTGACACCCGCATCCTGAATGTGCTCCCAGGGCCGCGTCATCTTGTCGTCACGATCCGCTTCATAACGTGGTGATCACGGAAATCGCACAGGGCGATACCGGAAAGGAACACACCATGGAAAAGCGCAAGAAGCTCGGCATCGCATCCGGTGCAGCACTCCTCCTCTCGCTGGGCGCGACGGCACTCGTCGCTGGGCCTGCACTCGCCGCGGACAGCGGTTCTGCCCCTGCAGCCCCGGCCGCAGCCGTGACGACGGTGGACAGCACCTCGACCGCCGACATCCCGAACGACCCCAACGAGGCCCCCGGTACCGAAACGAACGACGACAACGAGGCGAACGAGGCCCCGGGCACCGAGACCAACGACGACAACGAGGCCAACGAGGCCCCGGGTACCGAGACCAACGACGACGGCGGTAAGGATCAGGGCGTCGAAGACGGCACGAACGACGGTGAGACCAACGACGACACCGGAGCCGCGAAGTAATGACTTCAGGCTCTGAGGGTGAGGCCGCTCGCGGCCTCACCCTCCCCTTCGGGGGAAGCCCCGTCGGGAACGGTGCCGTGGACGGGGCTCAGCCCGCATCGGCCGCCGAGGTCATGCTGAACAAGGTGCCGGAGATCACGCTGCTGTTCTGGCTCGTGAAGATGATGTCCACGACCGTCGGTGAGACGGGCGCTGACCTCCTCTCCGGGACACTCGGCTGGGGCCTGCCCGTCACCTCCGCGGCGGTGACGGCGCTGCTCATCGTTGCGTTAATCGCGCAGTTCCGCGCCAAGTCCTACGAGCCCGCGAAGTACTGGGTTGTCGTACTGCTTATCTCGGTCGCCGGAACCCTGGTGAGCGATATGCTCGTCGACCTCGCGGGCGTCCCCCTCACCGTCACGACGGCGGTGTTCGCAGCACTCCTCGCCATTGTCTTTTTCGCGTGGTGGTCTCAGGAACGCACGCTCAGCATCCACACCATCAACACGCGTAAGCGTGAGGCGTTCTACTGGGCAGCCATTCTCGTCACCTTCGCGCTCGGCACTTCGGGCGGCGACCTGCTCGGCGAGGCCCTCGGCTTCGGCTACGAGCTCTCGGCACTCGTCTTCCTCAGCGCGGTCCTGTTCATCGCGTTTGCTCACTTCGCGCTCCGGCTCAATGCCGTGTTCGCGTTCTGGGCCGCGTATGTCCTGACGAGGCCGCTCGGCGCATCCTTTGGCGATCTGCTTTCGCAGCCGATCTCCGCCGGCGGGCTTGGCATGGGCACCGTGCCGGTGAGCATCGCGTTCACGGTGTGCATCGTCGCCGCGATCGCGTGGTTCGTGTACGAACAGCGTCGCGCGGCGACCGGCCGCCATCGAGAAATGGAGGTATCCGTAGCCTGAACAACGACACCACCACCTCTTCCGTTCACCGCTGAATCCTGCCCGTCGACGCATCCGGGCGGGATTCAGCGCGTGCAAATCAGGCGACGTTCACTCTCAAATTATGCGAGGAGAAGAACGTAGCCTTGCAGCATGCCGAACAACTTGAACCTCCCGAACCAGGGGGCAGAGTCCGCGCACACGGGCCTAGCCCAAACCACTGCGAAGCTCCTCGGCACCAAGCATCCTGTATTCGGCATGTCGCTGATCACGCCGGAGAAGGCCGAAGTCTCGGTACAAAACGCGGACCTAGAGGCGGACTTCGAGCTCGCGTCAATCTCAAAAGGAATCACCGGACTCCTCTACGCGCTTGCGCTGTCCGAAGGCGAGATTACCGAACACACCACGCTCGGCGAGCTACTATCGCTGCCGAACTCATCGGTGGCCGACGTCACACTGAAGTCTTTGAGCATGCACCGGTCCGGGCTGCCCTCGCTTCCGAAATCGATGAAGCCGTTTAAGCGAGACCGCGAGTGGCGGCGGCACGGCCGAAACCCCTACGGCGACAGCGTGGATGACTTGCTCGAGCATGCCCGCACTGTCAAGCTGGGCCGGCCTCGACCGAAGTACTCGAATTTCGGCTTCATGCTGCTCGGTCACGCATTGGCGAGCGCGGCTCGGATACCGTACGTCGACCTGATTCGTGAGCGAGTTTTCGAGCCGTTCCAGATGTCGGGCGCATACGCGCCGATCACGCGCCATGATTTGCGTTCGACCGCATTACTCGGTCGACGCGGCTCCCGCGAAAATCAAGCGCCTTGGACCGGCGAAGGGTTCGCGCCAGCGGGAGGCATTCGGGCGACCGTGGAAGATCTCGGTAACTTCATGCACGGGTTGCTCGCAGGCGACCATCCGATGCTCGCCGCACTCGACCCAGTCGAGGATTTCGGGGCGGGAAACCGCATCGGGGCGGGATGGCTCACGCTCACGAACGACGGGCGGGAACTCACCTGGCACAACGGTCGTTCTGGTGGCTTTGGCTCGATCATCGTGCTTGACCGCTCGGCAAGGGTTGGCGTCGCCATCGTGAGTGCGAGGTCGGCGACGATTGATCGAGCTGGATTCCGGCTGATCAGCGAGCTGTTAGGCCGCACGAATAGCACCGAGTCGTGACAGAATCGGCATATGACTGAGCTGCAAGCAGAAATCATTCGAGCGCTCGGGGTGAAGCCCGAAATCTCGCCGGCAGATGAGATTCGCTCGCGGGTCGACTTCATGAAGGACTACCTGTGTAACGCTCACGCGAAGGGCTTCGTGCTCGGGGTTTCCGGCGGCCAGGACTCGACCCTCGCCGGGCGTCTCGCGCAGCTCGCGGTCGAGGAACTCCGCGCCGAAGGCTACGAGGCCCGCTTTTTCGCGGTACGCCTCCCGTTTGGTGTGCAGCAGGACGAGGCGGATGCGCAACTCGCGCTCCAGTTCATTCAGCCCGACGAGTCCGTCACCGTCGACATCAAGCCGGCGGTCACCGGCCTCGACGCTGGGACCAACATCGAGTTCAGCGACTACAACCGCGGCAACGTTAAGGCGCGGATGCGCATGGTCGCGCAGTACGCGATCGCAGGGGAGCACGGGCTGATGGTGATTGGCACGGATCACGCCGCCGAGGCCGTGACGGGCTTCTATACCAAGTTCGGTGATGGGGCGTGCGACCTCACGCCCCTCGCTGGGCTTAATAAGGGTCAGGGGCGACAGATTCTGCAGGAGCTGGCCGCGCCCGAGCAGCTCTACCTCAAGGTGCCGACTGCGGACCTCCTCGATGGCGTCCCCGGCCGACCCGACGAGGTCGAGCTCGGCGTCACCTACGAGGAAATCGACACCTACCTTACCGGCGACACCGTCAGCGACGAAGCCGCGTCGAAGATCGAGGGGTATTACCGCCGCACGCAGCACAAGCGCGAGCTGCCGGTGACCCCGTGGGATACGTGGTGGCGCTAGGCTCCACGCAATCCCAGACAGGCCCGCACCGGCCCGACGCGAGCCGAGCCGACGCGACTCGACAGACCGGGCCTACATCCACTTCAATGCGCTAATGGCCTCGTGCTCGCTCCCGAACGTCCCGAGCGTCACAAAACCGCGGCGATCGGCGGTCATCCGCGAGATCGCCCACGCGTCTGAGCCAGCGCAGCCATCACGGTGCTCGAGGTACCCGACGACGGCGCCGGTGACGTTCGTGATGCGCCAGCGCGCCTCGGTGAGCTGCTTGAACTGAAACCCGTGGCGTTCGAAGTGAAGGCCTGCGATGCGGGGGAGAAGCGTGGTTGTCATGGGAGGCTCCTTCCGTGTCTGAGTGCTTGCTCGTAACAGTAAGGCCAGCCCCCGACATCGGCGTTAGCATGATGGCCATGACGACTTCATTTGTTCTTGCTGGCGGTTGCTTCTGGTGCTTGGACGCCGCATACCGCAACGTTCGCGGGGTGAGCGATGTCGTGTCCGGCTACACAGGTGGCGACGTCGAGGACCCCAACTACCAGCTGGTGTGCACTGGAACGACCGGTCACGCCGAGGCGGTCCGCGTCGACTTTGACGAGTCGGTGGTCCCGGCCGATATCATCCTCGACATGTTCTTCACGATGCACGACCCGCGCCAGCTCAACCGGCAGGGTAACGACATCGGCACGCAGTACCGCTCGACGATGTTCCCCGCCGACGAGGCGCAAAAGGAGCTCTTCGAGAAGGCGCGCGATCGCGCGGACGAGGCGTGGGGCGGCGGAATCGTGACGACCATGCAGCCCCTCGAGAAGTTCTGGGTCGCCGAGGAGGCACACCAGGACTTCTTCGCGAAAAACCCGACGCAGGGCTACTGCCTCGCGGTGGCGGTACCGAAGGTCAATAAGATCCGCGCCGGGTTCGCCGAATACGTGCTCTAGCTTCGCAGGGAGATCGCCATCTCCGAGGCACGCACGGGCGAGGGCAACATGGATGCGCCGAGCAGGTGCTTCTCGACAGCCGCTGCGGCCGCGCGTCCCTCGGCAATCGCCCACACGATGAGTGAGGCGCCGCGGCCGGCGTCGCCGACCGCGAATACTCCCGGCACATTCGTCGCGTAGTCATCGTCACGGGCGATGTTCCCGCGCGAGGTGAAGCCGACCTCGAGTTGCGAGGCGAGTGCATCCTGCTCGGGGCCGGTGAAGCCCATCGACAGCAGCACGAGATCCGCCGGGATGGTTCGCTCCGTGCCCGCCTTCGGCACGCGGCGGCCGTCCTCAAGGAAATCGGTGTCGGCGAACTGCAGCGCGACGACGTGACCATCCGCATCCGATACGAACTCGACGGTGGACGCCTCGAAGAGCCGCTCGCCGCCCTCCTCGTGCGAGGTTTGGACCTCGAACACGCGCGGGGTCATCGGCCACGGCTCCTTTGGGGTGCGGAACTCCGGCGGCTTCTTGCCGATCGCGATATTGGTGACGGATGCCGCACCCTGGCGGTGCGCCGTGCCGATGCAGTCTGAGCCGGTGTCGCCACCGCCGATGACGATGACGTGCTTGCCCTCGGCCGTGATCTGGTCATGCACGTCGTCGCCCGCGACCGCGTGGTTCGACTGCACGAGGAACTCCATCGCCTGGTGCACGCCGCGAAGGCTGCGGCCCGGCACATTCAACTCGCGGCCGACGGGCGCACCCGTCGCGATGATGACCGCGTCGTAGCGGCGGCGCAGGTCGGACCAGCTGATGTCGCGCCCGATCTCAATGTTGGGGCGGAACCGCGTGCCCTCCTCACGCATCTGCTCGAGGCGACGATCCAGCACCTGCCGCTCCATCTTGAAGTCGGGGATGCCGTAGCGAAGGAGCCCGCCGATGCGGTCGTCGCGCTCGAAGACGGCGACGGTGTGGCCCGCACGGGTGAGCTGCTGCGCGGCGGCGAGGCCCGCAGGGCCCGAGCCGACGACGGCGACGGTCTTGCCGGTGAGGCGCTGCGGCGGTTGCGGTTCGATCCATCCCTGGTCGACCGCCTCGTCGGCGATCGACTGCTCGATGCGCTTGATCGTCACCGCGGGCTGAGAGATGCCAAGCACACAGGCCGATTCGCAGGGAGCGGGGCACAGGCGTCCCGTGAACTCCGGGAAGTTATTCGTCGCGTGCAGTCGCTCGGACGCGGTGTGCATATCGCCGCGGTACGTCAGGTCGTTCCACTCGGGGATGATATTGCCGAGCGGGCAGCCCTGGTGGCAGAAGGGGATGCCGCAGTCCATGCAGCGGCTCGCCTGGGCGTGCAGTTGCTTCGGGTCCTGCTTCTCGTAGATTTCCTTGTAGTCCATGAGGCGCAGGGGGACGGGGCGTCGTGCGGGCAGCGCGCGCTCGCGCTCGTTGAGGAAGCCTCTCGGGTCAGCCATGGGTTGCCTCCATAATCTCGCTCCAGGTTTCGTCGCCATCCGGGTCGATGCCCGCCGCGACGGCCTGTTCGCGGATGCTCGTGACCGTCGCGTAGTCGCGCGGCAGTACCTTAGAAAATTCGGTTCGGGTCTGGTCAAAGTCGGTGAGGATGCGCTCGCCGAGCACCGAGCCCGTGCGCTGGACGTGCTGGCGAATGAGATCGCGCAACTCCTCCGCGTCGGCGTCGGACAGCGGCTCGATCCGCAGCTCGCCGGTGCTGAGTGCGCTGGGGTTGACGAGGGTCGTGTCGAGATTTCGGACGTACGCGATCCCACCTGACATACCCGCGCCGAGGTTGCGGCCGGTGTCGCCGAGGATGACCGCGAGGCCACCGGTCATGTATTCGAGCGCGTGGTCGCCCACGCCCTCGACCACTGCGGTGGCACCCGAGTTACGCACGAGGAAGCGTTCGCCCACGACACCGCTGATGAACATGGTGCCGCTCGTGGCGCCGTAGCCGATCACGTTTCCGGCGATGACGTTCTCGGACGCCTCGAACGCGGCGTGCTCATCGGGCCGGAGCACGATCTGGCCGCCCGAGAGGCCTTTCCCGACATAGTCGTTCGAGTCGCCCTGCAGCTCGATAGTGACGCCCGAGGGCAGGAACGCGCCGAGGGATTGCCCGGCCGTACCGTTCAGGGTGATGCTGATCGTGTCGCGCGCGAGGCCGTGCTCGCCATTCGCGACGGTCACGCTGTGTCCGAGCATCGTGCCGACGGCGCGGTCGGTGTTGTGGATCGGCAGCGCGATCTCGACGCGCTCGCCCTTGGTGATCGCCGCATCCGCGAGCGAAATGAGCTGGTTGTCGAAATGCTGGTCGAGCTCGTGATCCTGGTCGCGCATCCGGCGGCGTGGCGCATCCGCGGGCAACTCGGGGCCATTCAAAATCGCGTCGAGGTCGAGCCCGTCGGCCTTCCAGTGACGCTTGGCCTCGTCGGAGTCGAGCAGGTCGTCGCGGCCGATGATCTCGTCGAGGCTGCGGTAGCCGAGCGCAGCGAGATACTCGCGCACCTCCTGCGCGATGAACTCGAAGAAGTTCACGACGTGATCGGCCTGACCGGTGAAGCGCGAGCGCAGGTCCGGGTTCTGCGTCGCGACGCCCACGGGGCACGTGTCCAGGTGGCACACGCGCATCATGATGCAGCCCTCGACGACGAGCGCGGTCGTCGCGAAGCCGTATTCCTCGGCGCCGAGCAGGGCACCGATCACGACGTCGCGCCCGGTCTTGAGCTGACCATCCACCTGCACGCTGACGCGATCGCGCAGCCCGTTCAGGCGTAGCGTCTGCTGTGTCTCGGCGAGGCCGAGCTCCCACGGGGTGCCCGCGTGCTTGAGCGAGTTCAGCGGGGATGCGCCGGTGCCGCCATCGTGGCCTGACACCAGGATGACGTCGGCGAGCGCCTTCGTCACACCCGCGGCGACTGCGCCGATGCCGTTCTCGGAGACGAGCTTGACGTGGATGCGCGCGTCCGGGTTCGAGCGCTTGAGGTCGAAGATGAGCTGCTTGAGGTCCTCAATCGAGTAGATGTCGTGGTGCGGCGGGGGAGAGATGAGCCCCACGCCCGCGGTGGCGTGGCGGGTATTCGCGATCCACGGGTACACCTTCTGCGGCGGCAGCTGGCCGCCCTCGCCGGGCTTCGCGCCCTGCGCGAGCTTGATCTGGATGTCGTCGGCGTGAGTGAGGTACATACTCGTCACACCGAAGCGGCCGGAAGCGACCTGCTTGATCGCGCTGCGACGCTCGGGGTCGAGCAGCCGATCGACGTCCTCACCACCCTCGCCCGTGTTCGACTTGGCGCCGAGTCGGTTCATCGCGATCGCGAGGGTCTCGTGCGCCTCCTTCGAGATCGAGCCGTAGCTCATCGCGCCGGTCGAGAATCGCTTCACGATCTCGGAGACCGGCTCGACCTCATCCACCGAAATGGGCTCGCGATCGCTTGCGAACTTGAAGAGGCCGCGCAGCGTCGAAGTCTCCTCGGCCTGCGTGTCGACGCGGGAAGTGTAGTCCTTGAAGATGTCGTAACGGCGCTCGCGCGTCGCGTGCTGCAGTCGAAAGACCGTGTCCGGGTTAAAGAGGTGGGTGGGGCCCTCGCGGCGCCACTGATACTCGCCACCAATCTCGAGCGGCCGATGCGGCAGCCCCGCGCCATCGAGCGGGTAGGCGGCCTCGTGTCTCGCCTGCACCTCGACGGCGATGATGTCGAGATCGATCCCCGAGATCTTGGAGGGCGTGCCGGTGAAGAACTCGTCGATCAGCTCCTGCGAGAGGCCGACCGCCTCGAACGTCTGCGCGCCCGTGTAGCTCGCGATGATCGAGATGCCCATCTTCGACATGATCTTGAGCACGCCCTTGCCGAGCGCCTGCAGGAAGTTCTGCACCGCCTGTTCGGGGGTGACGCCCTCGATGTGGCCCGAGCGCGCCATGTCCTCGACGGATTCCATCGCGAGGTAGGGGTTGATCGCGCTCGCGCCGTAGCCGAGCAGGACGGCGACGTGGTGCACCTCGCGCACCTCACCCGTCTCGATCACGAGGCCGACGCGCAGGCGTCGCTGGGTGCGGATCAGGTGGTGGTGGACGGCGCCGGTCATGAGCAGCGACGGGATGGGCGCCCAGTCGCGGTTCGAGTCGCGGTCGGAGAGCACGATGAACTTCGCGCCATTGTCGATCGCCTTATCGGCCTCGGCGCACAGCTTGTCGAGCCCCTCGCGCAGCCCCTCGACGCCGCGATTGACGCGGTAGAGCCCGCTGAGCGTGACCGTCTCGTCAATGCCGGGTCGGGTCTCGAGGTGCTGGAGCTTCGCGAGTTCGTCGTTATCGAGGACGGGGAAGTCCACGATGATCTGGCGCGCGTGATCCGGGCTGATGTGCAGCAGGTTCTCCTGCGGGCCGATCGAGGTCGAGAGGCTCGTCACGACGTCCTCGCGAATCGCGTCGAGCGGCGGGTTCGTGACCTGCGCGAAGTTCTGCGTGAAGTAGTCGAACATTAGTCGCGGTCGGTTGGCGAGCACGGCGATGGGGGTGTCGCTTCCCATCGCGCCGAGCGGCTCGGCACCGGTTCGCGCCATCGGCTCGAGCAGGATGCGCAGCTCCTCTTCCGTATAGCCGAACGAGCGTTGGCGACGGACGATGGAGGAGCGGGTGTGGCTTACGTGCTCGCGCTCAGGCAGTTCTTCGAGGCGGATGCGCCCCTCGTCGAGCCAGTCGCCCCAGGGCTGCAGCTCGGCGAGGTCGTGTTTGACCTCTTCATCCTCGACGATCCGGCCCACCTCGGTGTCGACCACGAAGACGCGGCCCGGGCGCAGGCGGCCCTTGCGGACAATGCGCTCGGGGGCGGCCTCGAAGATGCCGACCTCGGAGCCGACGACGACGATGCCGTCATCCGTCACGACGAAGCGACCCGGGCGCAGGCCGTTGCGGTCGAGGGTCGCGACGAGGCGGCGACCATCGCTGAAGGCCATCGACGCGGGGCCGTCCCACGGCTCCATGACGAGTGAGTGGTACTCGAAGAAGTCACGGATCTCGGCGGGCATGTCTTCGCTGCGCTCCCACGCCGCGGGCACCATCATGTGCACCGCGTGCACGAGTGAGCGGCCAGAGAGGGTGAGCAGCTCGAGTACCTCGTCGAAGCTCGCCGAGTCGCTGTTGCCCTCCGTGATGATCGGGGTGAGCTGAGTCACGTCACCGAGATAGTGGCTCTCGAGCTGTGACTCACGTGCGCGCATCCAGTTGCGGTTGCCGCGAATCGTGTTGATCTCGCCGTTGTGCGCGGTCATGCGCATCGGCTGCGCGAGCGACCACGACGGGAAAGTGTTGGTCGAGTAGCGCGAGTGGACGATCGCGAGCCTCGATGCGAAGCGTTCGTCCGAGAGGTCCGGGTAGAACGGCTGCAGCTGCAGCGTCGTGACCATGCCCTTGTAGGTAATGGTGCGGCTACTCAGCGAGCAGAAGTAGGTATCGATCGTGTGCTCGATGCGCTTGCGCAGGCGGTAGGCCTGGCGATCCAGCACGATGCCCTTGCGAGGGTGGCCTCGGTAGTTCTGTCGCTCCGAGCGGATGAACAGCTGCTCGATGACGGGCATGGCGTCGTGCGCGAGCGGGCCGAGCTGTGTCTCGTCGATGGGGACCTTGCGCCAGCCGAGCACCCGTAGTTCTTCCTCGGCGCAGAGCTCCGCAATGCGCTGCTTCATTGCAGCCCGTTCGGTCTTGTCGACGGGGAGGAACGCGTTGCCAACCGCGTAGCGATCGGGGGAAGGTAGCTCGAAGTCCACGACAGCGCGGAAGAATTCATCCGGGATCTGCGTCAGGATGCCCGCGCCGTCGCCGGTGCCCGCGTCGGAGCCGACGGCGCCACGGTGTTCCATGTGGCGAAGCGCCTCGAGTGCGATTTCGACGACCTCGTGGCTCGGCGCGCCCTGCATGGTCGCGACCGACGCAATGCCACACGAATCGCGTTCGTTGGCAGGGTCGTACATTCCCTGGGCAGCGGGAAGGCTGGTGAAATGGTGCGCGGATGCGTTCATTTTGCCCCTCGTAGTTGTCATAGGCCCACCGCGGTGGACTTTTAGAATAAGGGCACGGAGCCCATTTGCAAAGTCACATTCGAGTAGCACTGTCCGCTACGTGATAATTGGGCGGGTCATGGCGGTGGGTCAGTTCTGCAGGTTCTGCGCCCTGTTCGGCGGTTTTTCATATCGCGCTCGGTACCCGTTTGGGGTGTGGATGGCGAGATATTCACAGGGCGGAGCGAGGGGCGTGCGTCGCCCGTGTGTCCGCCACACACTGGTGTCGTGTCCCGGCGGGCAGCAGTTCTCGCACGGTGCGGCTGGCCGGGGCACCCACTATTAGAAATGGCACCTCACTCTCCTTGAAGGGAGCTTCAGATGACCGACTTCATTACTGTGACCGGCACCGTCGGCACCACCCCCGAACACAAAGTCGTAGGCGAGCAGGCGCTCAGCCGAACGACGTTCCGGCTCGCGAGCAGCGAGCGGCGCCGCGCGGCCGACGAGCAACGCTGGGAAGACGCGCACACGAACTGGTATTCGATCACCGCGTTCGGCCGCCTCGCGGCGAATCTCACTGCATCGCTGGAGAAAGGCCAGCGCGTGATGGTCAGCGGCAAGCTACGGATCCGCACGTACACCCGCGAGGACGGCTCGCAGGGCACACAAGTGGAAATCATCGCGAGTGCAATTGGTCACGACCTCTCATTCCAGATCGCGACGGCCGCGAAGCGCCCGGGCGGGGAACGTAGCGGTGACGCCGCCGCTGAGGGTCCGTTACCCGACGGGCCGACGCCCGAAGACGCCTCGCCCGTGTATCCGGCCCCGCCGCCCAACTATTCGCCGGCGCAGGCGGCACCCTCGACCGCGGATTGGTCCTCCGGCCTCGGGGCGACGGCGACGGTCAGTCCGGCCGAAGTCGACGGCGAGGGCGACGACGACGGCGAAAGCGAGAGCGACTCCAGCATGCTCGTGGATGCGCAGACCGGGGAGGTCGTGGAGACTCCGTTCTGACCGGCCCGTTCTGACAGGCCATTTTGACCGGCCCGCGGGTTCTCGCGTGGCATCCGCTGGCACCCGACCAGCGGCGGTAGGCGATGCCGCCGCTGGTCAGGAGTTACGCATCCTTCGACCCGCATCCCTTGTCCCGCATCCTTCGGAGCGCATTCAGCGGGGTGCACCCAAGCTCTTCTATGCTCGTAGCTTGTGATTCCAACAGAAGGGGTGCCGGTGCACTTGGTTCGAAAGCTCACCGCGGTCGCGGCGCTGGCGGTTGCGAGTCTCTCGCTCGCCGCATGCTCGACACTCGGGATCGACTCCGGGCCCGGCCCAACCGAGACGGAATCGACCGCCGCCACGGCATCGCCCGAGGCGACATTTGTTCCCGGCGGGGGAGCAGAGGAGAACAAGGCGTACTTCGACAAAACGTTGCAGGCGCTGCTCGACGCGAATCCCGACGCCGGATCCCACGAGATGGTGAACGCACTCACGGACGCGGGCTTTGATAAGGCGCAGATGGAGGTGACGTTCGACAAGACGAGCGTCGACCTCGACGCGGACTTCGTAATCGTGTCCGTCAAGATGCCCGATGACATGTGCCTGATCGGCCAGACGGGCACCAAGGGCTACGCGTCGACGGTCGGGGCACCGATGAAGAGCACCGGTAAGTGCCAGATCGGCGTGACGCAAGACATCGACTGGTAAGAAGCGCACAGCCCCCGGCTGATAGCATCTCGGCAGGCCCTTGTGAGGGCCACATTGCTTTATCCACTCGCCCGGTATTGGGCTCGACGACTGGAAGTTATGGCTGAGTACATCTATCAAATGGTTCGTGCCCGAAAGAAGGTGGGCGACAAGCTCATCCTCGACGACGTGACGATGTCGTTCTACCCCGGTGCCAAGATCGGCATGGTTGGCCCGAACGGCGCTGGTAAGTCGACCATTCTGAAGATCATGGCAGGGCTCGACACCCCGTCGAACGGTGACGCCACGCTGACCTCGGGGTATACCGTCGGCATTCTCCTGCAGGAGCCGCCGCTCAACGAGGAAAAGACGGTCCGCGAGAACGTCGAAGAGGGCGTTGCCGAGATCAAGGGCAAGATCGACCGCTTCAACGAGATCTCGGCGGAGATGGCTGACCCGGACGCCGACTTCGACGCGCTCATGGAAGAGATGGGCGTGCTTCAGACCGCGATCGACGCGGCCGATGCGTGGGATCTCGACTCGCAGCTCGAGCAGGCGATGGATGCGCTTCGCTGCCCTCCCGCCGACGAGCCCGTGACGAACCTCTCGGGCGGTGAGCGCCGCCGTGTCGCGCTGTGCAAGCTCCTCCTCGAGAAGCCCGACCTCCTGCTGCTCGATGAGCCCACGAACCACCTCGACGCCGAGAGCGTGTTGTGGCTCGAGCAGCACCTGCAGAAGTATGCGGGCGCCGTCATCGCCGTGACCCACGACCGGTACTTCCTTGACCACGTCGCTCAGTGGATCGCCGAGGTCGACCGCGGCCGCCTCTACCCGTACGAGGGCAACTACTCGACCTACCTCGAGACGAAGCAGGAACGTCTCGAGATCCAGGGGAAGAAAGACCAGAAGCTCGCGAAGCGCCTCAAGGAAGAACTCGACTGGGTTCGCTCGAACACCAAGGGTCGCCAGGCGAAGTCGAAGGCTCGTCTTGCGCGCTACGAAGAGATGGCGGCCGAGGCGGAGCGCACCCGGAAGCTCGACTTCGAGGAGATCCAGATCCCGCCGGGGCCGCGACTCGGAAACATCGTGCTCGAAGCCAAGGACATTAAGAAGGGCTTCGGCGATCGCGTGCTCTTCGACAACCTCACGTTCTCGCTTCCGCGTAACGGCATCGTCGGCATCATCGGCCCGAACGGAGTCGGTAAGTCGACCCTCTTCAAGACGATCGTCGGCATCGAGCCGCTCGATGACGGTGAGCTGAAGATCGGTGAAACCGTCGAGCTGTCGTACGTCGACCAGAGCCGTGCCGGCATCGACTCCGAGAAGAACGTGTGGGAGGTCGTCTCTGACGGTCTCGACTACATTCAGGTCGGCAAGGTCGAGATCCCGTCGCGCGCTTACGTCTCCTCGTTCGGATTCAAGGGCCCGGACCAGCAAAAGAAGGCCGGCGTGCTCTCCGGTGGTGAGCGCAACCGCCTCAACCTCGCGCTCACGCTCAAGCAGGGTGGGAACCTCCTGCTCCTCGACGAGCCGACGAACGACCTGGACGTCGAAACCCTCTCGAGCCTCGAGAATGCGCTGCTCGAGTTCCCGGGCTGTGCCGTGGTGATTACCCACGACCGTTGGTTCCTAGACCGAGTCGCCACGCACATCCTCGCCTACGAGGGCACCGACGAGAACCCGTCGAACTGGTACTGGTACGAAGGTAACTTCGAGGGCTACGAGGCGAACAAGGTTGAGCGCCTCGGACCGGAAGCCGCGAAGCCCTCGCGAGTGACCTACCGGAAGCTCACGCGCGACTAATGCAGGCGGGTCGGATCTCAGGAGACAAGGACGGCGAACGCCGGTATCACGTTGCAATGCCGGTGCGGTGGCGCGACCTTGACGCATATAACCACGTCAACAACGCCACGATGCTGACGCTGCTCGAGGAAGCGCGCACGATTGCGTTCTGGAAAGTGCATCCTGACGATCCGACCCTCGAGCGGCCGCTTGCCGTCGTGGATGCGCAGGCCACGTCCTCGACGAACACCCTCATCTCGCGGCAAGAGGCCGAATACAAGGTGCCGATCGAATACGGGCACGAGCCGCTCGACATCCAGATGTGGATCAGCGAAATGACGCCGGCCTCGATCGAGGTCTCGTACGAGGTGTGGAACCCCGTGACCGCGCCCAAGCGCATCCTGCACACCGTGGCGCGCACCACGATCGTGTTCGTCGACACCGCGACCGGCAGGCCGCGTCGCGTCAACGCCGAGGAACGTGCCGCGTGGGAGCCATTCATCGGCGAGCCTACGCGGATGCGCGGCGACCGATCGCGCCGAGGCTAAGGATGCCGGCCACGCTCACCCTCGCAAGCGCCGAGGTTCGCCGCGATCTCGCGACGTTCCTCGGCCGCGCGGGGCGCATTGAGGATGCGGGGCTGCGGCTCCAGGAGGTATCCGGCGGGATTGCCTGCTGGGTGCCGGTTCTTCGCCCCGCGGGCATCCTGACCAACTCGCCGCTCGTGATCGGGGTTCGCGGCATTCCGGCGCGAATCGAGAGCACGGAAGCGGAGGACCATGTCGGCGATCGCGTCGACATCGTCGTGCCGCTGCGCGGGATGCTTGACAGGCTCGCGCGCGAGCCTGAAAGCGAGGCCGAGGCCCGCCGGATGCTGCTCCCGACAGAGCGTCTGCGGGAATCGTGGACGGGAGTCACCCCACCACTTGCCGGGTGGCAGCGCACCGCAACGCTCTCGAATGACATCCTCATCGCGGTCGCCGAGGAGGGAATCGCCGAGGTCGGCCAGCGCGCCGACGGGATCGGCCAGATCCTCGCCGAGCAGGTGCGCGCCACGACGTGGACGCGCACGCTTCCGGAGCTCGCACGGGTGAAGGATGCGCAGGCGAATCTCGCGCAGGATAATCTCGCGCAGGACAATCTCGCGCAAGATGCGGACTCGCAGGATGCGCACGCGTTGGATACATACACGCAGACTCCCGCACTGCTGCCTCCTGCGGGCGCAGCATTCGCGGCGCTCGCCCTCGGCTTCCTGAAATCAGGCCGCACCGGCCAACTTTCCGAAGCACCCGGCTGGTGGCGCCTCGCCTTTCCAGCCGGGCAAGTCCTGATTCGTCGCCGCTAAATCGTGGAAAAGGTGCGCGATTCTCACGATACGGACTACGATTCAATTCGGTGGCTGAACTCCACAGCCTAGAAAGGAAATCCCTCCTGTGACTTCAATGCACTCGACCATTGAGAACCTGAAGCGCGATATCTTCGCCCGCAACTCTGGTGAACCAGAATTCCAGCAGGCCGTCGCGGAAGTTCTCGATTCGCTGGCGCCCGTTCTGGAGCGCCACCCCGAGTACCTCGATCAGGACATCGTGCACCGCCTCGCGGAGCCCGAGCGTCAGATCATCTTCCGAGTGCCCTGGATCGACTCCGAGGGTCGCGCACACATCAACCGCGGATTCCGAGTCGAGTACAACTCGGCACTGGGCCCCTACAAGGGTGGCCTTCGCTTCCACCCGACGGTGAACCTCAGCATCGTGAAGTTCCTCGGCTTCGAGCAGATCTTCAAGAACGCCCTCACCGGCCTGCCGATCGGCGGCGGCAAGGGTGGCTCGGACTTCGACCCCCGTGGCCGTTCGGACCGCGACGTCATGGCGTTCTGCCAGTCGTTCATGACCGAGCTGTACCGCCACATTGGCGAGTACACCGACGTCCCCGCCGGTGACATCGGTGTCGGTACCCGCGAAATCGGTTACCTTTTCGGCCAGTACAAGCGCATCCGCAACCGCTTCGAGGCTGGCGTGCTCACCGGTAAGGGCCTCTCGTGGGGTGGCTCGCTCGTTCGCCCCGAGGCGACCGGTTACGGCACGATCTTCTTCGCGCGCGAGATGTACGGCACTCGCAACGAGAGCTTCGAGAACAAGACCGTCTCGGTCTCGGGCTCGGGTAACGTCGCGATCTACGCGATCGAAAAGGCACAGCAGCTCGGCGCCAAGGTCGTGACCGCATCCGACTCGTCGGGTGTCATCTACGACCCGGACGGCATCGACCTCGAGCTTCTCAAGCAGGTCAAGCTTGAAGAGCGCGGCCGCATCCGTGAGTACGCCGACCGCCGCGGCAACCGCGTCGAGTTCCGCGAAAAGCTGAGCGACGTGTGGCACGTACCGGTAGATGTCGCGCTTCCCTGCGCGACCGAGAACGAGCTCGACCTCGAGTCGGCGCAGGCGCTCATTAAGAACGGCGTCCAGGTTGTGGCAGAGGGCGCGAACATGCCCTGTACCGCAGAAGCTGCGACGCTGTTCCGCGAGACCGACTCGGTGCTCTTCGGCCCGGCGAAGGCCGTGAACTCGGGCGGTGTCGCCACCAGCGCGCTCGAGATGCAGCAGAACGCCTCGCGTGACTCCTGGTCGTTCGAGTACACCGAGGCCCGCCTCGACGAGATCATGGTCTCGGTGCACGAGCGCTGCCGCACGACGGCCGCCGACTACGGTGCCCCGAACGACTACGTGCTCGGCGCGAACATCGCGGGCTTCACCAAGGTCGTCGAAGCGATGATCGCTCAGGGCCTCGTCTAAGCCGCAGCTCCAAACCTCCCACGGCCGGGCGTCGACATCTTCGGATGCCGACGCCCGGCCGGATTGTTGCTAGGCTTGCGAACTACGACAGGGGAGCGCCGGGCGGCGCTGAGAGTGCGGAGAACCGCAGACCCTCGAACCTGCCCGGTTAGGACCGGCGAAGGAAGTCGAGTTTCTCTCCCTGCATCGCCATATCGCGATGCAGGCCCTCCATGGCTATGGAGGACAACATGACACGTCGAATCAATATTGTCGCAACGATCGCACTGGCCGCGCTCGCCCTCACGGGATGCTCAGCGGCAGATCAGGCCGGGGGAGCGGCTTCTACAGAGGGCGCGGGCGGCACCGTCACGATCCTGACGCACGACTCGTTCGTGATCACGGATGAGCAAATCGCCTCGTTCGAGGAGCAGTCTGGCTACACGCTTCAGACCACCGCGCCCGGTGACGCCGGAGTCGTCACGAATCAGCTCGTGCTCTCGGGCGACTCGCCAACGGTCGACGGCGTGTACGGCATCGAGAACTATTCGACGCAGACGCTCCTCGATGCCGGAGCGCTCGCGAGCTACGAATCTCCCGACCTCCCGGAATCGGCGGCGAGCCTCATGATCGAGGACAAGCTCACGCCGATCGACCAGGGTCAGGTCTGCATCAATATTGACCACGCATGGTTTGAAGAAAACGGGGTGGCCGAGCCGACGACGCTCGACGACCTCACGAAGCCGGAGTACGCATCCTTGCTCGTGACGATGAACCCCGCGACCTCCTCGCCGGGGCTCGCCTTCCTCGTCGCCACGATCACCGAGAAGGGTGACGACTGGGAGAACTACTGGCAGCAGCTGCTCGACGGCGGCACCAAGGTCGTGTCGGGCTGGTCGGATGCGTATTTCGTCGACTTCTCGGGCGCGGAAGGTGCGGGCGAGTACCCGCTCGTGCTGAGCTACTCGTCGTCACCCGCGGAGGCGGACGGCCGCACCGGTGTCCTCGAGACCAGCTGCACGCCGCAGGTCGAGTACGCCGGCGTCGTCGAAGGTGCCGCGAACCCCGCGGGCGCGCAGGCGTTCATCGACTTCCTGCTCTCGGACGAGTTCCAGTCGGGCGTGGCCGAGAACATGTACATGTACCCGGTCAACTCTGAGGTCGCCCTGCCCGAGACCTGGGCGCAGCACGCGACGCTCGTGGATGCACCCATCGAGCCGAACCTCAAGGACGTCGCTGCGAACCGCGACGCGTGGATCGCCGACTGGACCACGCTCTTCGAAAACAACGCCGGCTAACCGGTTGGCAGGCAATACGCGCGCCTCGGGCGTGCTCGGAAAGATCGCTTGGACGGCGGCGGCCGTGGTGCCGCTCGCCTTCCTCGCGGTCTTTTTCGGGTGGCCAGTGGGCGCGATTCTGGCACGCGGGTTCGTCACCGACGGCCAGTTCAGCCTCGCGATGTTTGGCGAGGTGCTCGGCGAGAGCCGAACCTGGCGGATCGTCGCGCAGACCCTGTGGATGGCTATCGGCGGCACCCTCGGCTCGGTGCTTCTGGGCATCCCCGGGGCATACATCCTGTACCGGCGCCGTTTCCCGGGACGGGCGGTGCTGCGCGGGATCGCGACCGTGCCGTTCGTGCTGCCGACGGTGGTCGTCGGCGTCGCGTTTCGCGCGCTGCTCGCGAAGCAGGGTCCGCTCGGATTTCTCGGCCTCGATGGCACGACCACCGCGGTGATCCTCGCGATGGTGTTCTTCAACTTCTCGATCGTGGTGCGCCAAGTTGGGTCGCTGTGGGCGACCCTCGACCCGCGCATGACCGAGGCGGCACGCACCTTGGGCGCATCCCCGTTCCGGGCCTTCCGCACGGTCACCTTGCCGCAACTCGGCCCGGCGATCGCCTCCTCGGCCAGCCTCGTGTTTCTGTATTGCTCGACGGCGTTCGGCATCGTCGTCACGCTCGGGCAGCCGGGTTACGGCACGCTCGAGACCGAGATTTACACGCAGACCACGGTGTTCCTGAATCTCCCGGGAGCCGCGGTGCTGTCCGTCCTGCAGTTCGCGATCGTGCTCGTCGCGGTGCTCGTATCGAACCGCGCGCGCAGCGGCACAGAGACGACGCTCAAGCTTGGCGAGGTGAAGGATGCGCGGCTCGGTCGCGGCGATCTGTGGCCCGCGATCGTGACGTTTGGGACGATCGGCACGCTCATCCTGGCCCCGCTCGTTGCGCTCGTGGCGAGGTCGCTGCAACGCGGTGGCGAGTGGAGCTTCGCGAACTACGCCCTGCTCGGCACGAGCGGCACCGGGTTTGCGGGCGGCGCAACCGTGCTGGAGGCGCTCGACCACTCGCTAAAGATCGCGCTCGATGCGACGATGATCGCTCTCGCGATCGGGGTGCCGCTCGCGCTCGTGCTGTCTCGGCGCACGAAGAGCCGCGGGTTCCAGCGCGCGCAGCGGGTCATCGACGGGGCGGTCATGCTGCCGCTCGGGGTATCGGCCGTCACGGTCGGGTTCGGCTTCATTGTGTCGATTCAGGCCTTTGCGCCGCAGCTCGCGATGTCGGGCCTGCTCGTGCCGCTCGCGCAGGCGGTCGTGGCGCTGCCGCTCGTGGTTCGCTCGCTCGTGCCGGTGCTTCGCGCCATTGACCCGCGGCTCCGGGAGGCCGCGGCGACCCTCGGTGCCTCTCCCGCGCGCATCCTGAGGACGGTCGACGGGCCGTTCCTCGCGCGGGGTCTCGGGCTCGCCGCGGGCTTTGCGTTCGCCGTCTCGCTCGGTGAATTTGGTGCGACGAGCTTCCTCGCCCGCCCCGACTACGTCACGCTGCCCGTGCTCATCGTGCGGCTGCTGTCGCGCCCCGGCGCGGATAATTATGGAATGGCGCTCGCCGCCGCGGTCCTCCTCGCCGCCGTCACGGCCACCGTGATGGTCGTGTGCGAGAAGCTGCGGCCCCGCGGTGCCGGAGAGGTCACCGGATGACGACAACACCACCTGCGCTCGAGCTCCGCTCGGTCGGTATCTCGTTCGAGGACGAGTACGAATGGATCAAGGACGCCAACCTGCGCGTCGAGGATGGCGAAGTGGTCGCGCTCCTCGGGCCCTCGGGCTCCGGCAAATCGACGCTCCTCCGCGGCGTCGCGGGCCTCGAAACCCTAACGGCTGGGGAGATCTGGATGCGCGGTCGCCTCGTGAACGACGTGCCCACGCATCAGCGCAACTGCGGCATGGTCTTTCAGGACGGCCAGCTTTTCCCGCACCGAAATGTGCGGCGCAATGTCGCCTACGGGCTCGAGGCCGCACACTGGTCGAAATCCGCGATCAACGAGCGGGTGGATGCGATGCTCGAGCTCGTGGGGCTCGCGGGCTTCGGCGATCGGGCGGTGCAGACGCTTTCGGGCGGGCAGGCTCAACGAGTCGCGTTGGCGCGTTCCCTTGCGACGAAGCCGCAACTGTTGCTGCTCGATGAGCCGCTGTCCGCCCTCGACCGAGAACTGCGCGACCGGCTCGCGACCGATCTTCGGCGCATCCTGACCCAGACCGGGTCGAGCGCGCTGCACGTGACCCACGACCTCGACGAGGCGAAGACGATCGCGGACCGGACGGTGTTTATCGACGAGGGTCGGCTGCAGCCGAGCTAGCCGGTGCGGCCTCGACTTCGTAGTCGTTTGGCCGACCGATGAGGTACGCGGCCGGGAGGGTGACCACCGCGGTGCCGATGAGGAACCAGATCGGCGCGACCCACGTGCCGGTTAACGACTGGATCATCGCGAACAGGAACGGGCCGCCCGCCGCGAGGACGTAGCCGATGCCCTGCACAAAGCTGCTGAGCCGCGCGGCGCCCAGCACGGTGGCGGACTTGAGGCCGACGAGCGCGAGCGACACCGAGAACAGCAGCTGGCCCGCGCCGAGCAGTGTGACCGCGAGGAACACGAACGAGCTGGGGAGCGCGAGCAGCATCGAGTAGCCGGCAATGAACGAGCCGATGCCGAAGAAGGATGCGGGGCGCACGACCGTACCCCGGCTCGCGATGGCGGGCGCGATGAAGCCGGCCGGGACACCGACGAGGGCGAACCAACTCAGCAAGAGATTCGCGCTGCCCTGCTCGAGTCCGCTGTGCTCGACGAGAATCCGGGGGAGCCAGGCGAAGACCGCGTAGGAGTTGAGGGAGCACACCGAGAACAGTGCGACGAGAGTCCAGGCCGTCCTCGATCGTGCCGGATGCGCGCTGGTGGCATGGCGCGGCGACGCCTCGCTCGCGGCCGGGTCGATTACGCCCGCGTTGCGGTCGGTTACCCAGAGGATGATCCACGGGATCATGGCGCACAGCGCGACGCCGCCCCAGAACCCGAGCGACCAGCGCCAGCCCTCGCCTTCGGCGAAGACCGCGGCGACGAGCGGGGGAACCGAGGCCGAGATTGCGATGCCGATGATGTACATCGACGTCACGGGAGCGATGTGGCCCGGGAACCGGGCCTTCACGATCGCTGGCATCAGGACATTGCCGATGCCGAGGCCGAGGAGCGAGATGGCCGTACCGATGGCGATCGACGCGGCGTTCCAGGCGAGCGCCCGCAGGCCGAAGCCCACGACGGCCACGGCCAGGCTCGCGACGATGAGGGACTCGAGCGAGAACCGCTGGCTCAGCGGCCGAGCAATAAAGCCGGCAGCGGCGAAGCACAGTGGCGGGAGCATCCCGATTACACCCAGCGCGAGGCTCGAAAGCGGGACGTCCGAGTCGACGAAGGTCGTGATCGGCGAGAAACTCGAAACCGGGGTTCGCAGGTTGATCGCAAGCAGCGCGATCGCGAGCAGTCCGAGTGTGGTGAAGACCCAGGCGGGCCGGCGAGCCACGGCCTACCGTGATTCGGTCGTGCGCTCGCCGTCGGGGGTTGGTTCGAATGTGTTCACCATCGCGGTTGCGGCCCGGTCGAAATACGCGAGGAGCTGCTGGCGTGCGATCGGCGAGAACTCCATCGAGTCGACCGCCGCGGTCATGTGCTTGAGCCAGCGTCCCCGGGCATCCGGGTTCACATGGAAGTTCACGTGGCGCATCCGCAATCGCGGGTGACCCCGCTGTTCCGAGTATGTCGACGGCCCACCCCAGTACTGGGCGAGGAAGCGGCTGAGCCGCCAGATGGCACCCTCGAGATCTTCCTTCGGGTACATCGGCCAGAGCACTTCATCGGCCTGCACGTCGTCATAAAATCGGCGCACGAGCTCCTCGAACGGGTCCATGCCGCCGACCTCGTCGTACAGGGTCAGCGCGGGGGTGTCACTCATGGCTCTAGCCTAGCCAGCCTTCCCGACTTGTCCGTCAAGGGTTAGGCGTCCGTCAAGGGTTAAGCGGTGGGCGCTTCCCCGGCATCAGTTCGACGCTGCTGATCCTGCTTATCGTCGATGCCGGTAGCCCTGCGCGGCTGAATGCCGTTCGGGCCGTCGAAGACGATGGTGTTCATAGCCGGCAGGTCAATTTCCTCGCGCTTGAGCGCATCCTGGATGCGGGCGCGCAGCTCGCGCTCGACACCCCAGCGGTCGCCCGGCGTGGTCTTGACCACGAGCCGGACGATGACGGCCTCGGCCGAGAGCGTCTGCAGGCCCCAGATCGTCGGTTCCTCGAGGAGCTTGAGCATCCAGTCGGGATCCTCCGTGAGCTCCTTGGCGGCCTCGAGGATGGTCTGCTGCACCTTGGCTCGGTCCGCATCGAACGGGATCGCGAGGTCGATGATCGCGCGATTCCAGCCCTGCGAGTTGTTGCCGACGCGCTGAATCTCACCGTTTCGAACGAACCAGAGCTGGCCATACACATCGCGAATCTGCGTGACGCGTACGCCGACCGATTCGACGACGCCGCTGGCGTGCTCCATGTCGACGTCGTCGCCGACGCCGATCTGGTCCTCAACCACCATGAGGAGGCCGTTCAGCACGTCGCCGACGATCTTCTGCGCGCCGAAACCGAGGCCGGCACCGACCGCGGCGGATAGCACCGTGAGGGATGCGAGGAAGTTCGCGTTGATGATCCCGATCGCCCACAGGGTCGCGACGATCCAGATCGTTGCCTTCAGAATGACGGTCAGTACCTGGCCAATCGTGCGCGTTCGTTGCACGGTTCGCACCGAGGCGAGTGGCGATTTGAGCGCGAGCATTTGCGTGTCGTCGACGCCGCGCTTCTTCTTCACGCCCTGCACGATTTGGTCGGCGGACCGGCGAATGACCCAGGACAGGAGCTTGGTGAGGAGCCATGCGCCGATGAGAACGAGCGCTGCTTCAACGAAGGGGAGGAAGGGGCCGAGGAAATCGGCCACAGAATCAAAAAATGCCTGCATATCGCAGCCGAGTGTATTGAGCGTCGCCGAACGCTAGCTGTTCACCTGTGGGATGCTACCTGTGGTTACAATTCCACCCTGTTGGGTCACCGTGTTTTGTTGTAACTAATGACCCGACTCCATAGCAGCTGATTTTGAGGATGCACATGTCTCACTCTGACGCGCGGGATCGCGATTATGTCGACATTCCGCCCACTGATGTTGAAGCACCCAATGAACACGGCAAGTTCTCACTGAACGAGGACTGGTGGGCCACGATCGTCGGTACCGCGCTGATGCTTCTGTGCCTCGCAGGCATCATGCCCAACATTGGCGGGTGGTTCTGATGGCCTCGCAACCGCAACCGCAACCGCAACCGCAACCGCAACCGCGACCACAGGCGCAAGCCGCGACTACAACCGCGGCCGGGAACGCGCAGCCGACCTCGCAAAGCACCGGCTGGTGGACCGCCGCGGGACTTCTGATCCTGCTCGGGCTCGCGATCGTCGTGCAGATCCTTACCTCGAACATGCCGGACTGGACCGAGGGCACCTGGTTCGGCCCGCTCGCGAAATCCGTGGAGTTCCCCGTCTACGCGATCGCGCTCGGCTTCCTCTTTAACGGCGTGCTGTCGCTACTCGGCGTGCGCGACAAGATGTCCGCCGGGTTCCGCACCGAGTTCTTCATCAAGATCGGCCTCGTGCTGCTCGGTACGACCGTGAACATCAATGTGATCCTCGAGATGGGCCTGCCCGCGATCATCCAGGCACTCCTGCTCATCACGATCGTGTTCTTCTTCACGTGGTGGTTCGCGGGCATCCTCGGCCTCGAGCCGCACCTGCGTGCCCTGCTCGCATCCGCGCTGTCGATCTGTGGTGTCTCGGCGGCCGTGGCCGCAGCAGGTGCCGTGCACGCGAAAAAGGAGCAGCTCGCCTACGTTGCAGGGCTCGTGATCGTCTTCGCCCTGCCGGCGATCTTCCTGCTGCCGTGGCTCGCGAACCTCATGGGTCTGTCGCCGGTCGTTACCGGTGCGTGGATCGGCGGCAACATCGACACGACCGCGGCCGTGACCGCTGCCGGTGCGATGGCGAGCGACGAGGTGCTGCAGTATGCGTCGGTGGTCAAGATGATCCAGAACGCGCTGATCGGATTCGTCGCGGTTGCTCTATCGGTGTACTTCACGCTGAAGGTGGATCGCCCGGCCGCTGGGGTGGACGGCAAGGTCGTCGCGAAGGCGAGCTGGGGTCAGGTCTGGGATCGCTTCCCCAAGTTCGTGCTCGGTTTCCTCTTCGCCTCGATCCTCGTGTCGGTGCTCGCCGCGATCTTCCCTGCCGCGATGGCCGATGACGGCTGGCTCGACAGCGGCGTGAGCGCGGCGAAGTCGCTGCAGACAATGTTCTTCACCCTCGCCTTCGTGTCGATCGGGCTCGAGTTCAAGTTCGGCGCGCTCCGCGAGGCGGGCTGGAAGCCGGTGCTCGTCTTCTTTGCCGGGACGATCGTCAACCTCATCGCCGGTCTGCTGCTGTCCTGGCTGCTCTTCGGCGTACTCTTTGCGGGGAACTTCTCGTAGCGATTGGGCACGAAAAAGGGCGTGGATTCGGTTCGAATCCACGCCCTTTTCTCATTTCGATACGCGCGTCGCGCTGCTCAATGAGCGAAGCGCTCCTCGAGTAGGCCAGAGGCCGTATCGAGAGGCGCCTAGTCGGCGTCGCGCTGCTTGACGGCGAGCGCTCGGGCGGTGTCGTCCAGGCCCTCCGCGATCAGGCGACGGAGCGCATCCGGTGCATCCTGGTTCTGCTCGAGCCAGGCGCTCGCCGCATCGGCAACCTCCTGCGTCACGATGCTGCGCGGGAAGAAGCCCTCGACGAGGTACTCCGCGATGTGGAAGCTGCGCGAGTCCCAGATTTCGCGCAGCCCCTCGAAGTACGGCGCGATGTATGGGCGGACGAGATCGTCATCGTGCGTCGTCCAGAACCCGGCGAACGTCGCGCGGACGATCTCGTTGGCGGCGCCGGAGGTGGTCCACACCGAGTCCCACGCAGCGCGCTTGCCCTCCACGGTGGGGATCGCGGCGCGGGCGTGGGCTGCGGAGCGCTCGCCATCGGACGTACGGTCCTCCTCGAGGCGCGCGGCGATCTCGGCCTCGCCCGCACGACCACCGGCGACGAGCGAGAACAGCAGCTCCCAACCGAGGTCAGTGTCGATGTTGAGGCCGGGCAGCGTTCGTGCGCCCGTGAAGAGGTCCGCGACGACCTGCAGTTGGGCGTCGGTACGGGCGAACTGCGCGAACGAGCGCACGAACGCGAACTGCGCATCCGAGCCGTTCTCTGCCTCGGTCGCGAGCACGAGCAGCTCGTCGCCGACGACCTCGAGAACCTCGTCGCGGTCCTCGTCCGAGACGTAGCGCGTTGCCGCGGTGGTGAGCTGGCCGAGCAGCTGGCGGCGGGTCGTCGACTCGGTCTCCGGCGCGATGTGTTCGAGGATGAGGCGCACGTAATCGCGGGCGCGGTACTCCCCGTCACGGGTCGCATCCCACAGGCTCGCGAGCACGAGGCCGCGCGCGAGCGGATCGGCGATCCGGCTCGCGTGGCGGGTCGCGGTGGCGAGCGACTGCTCGTCGAGTCGGATCTTTGCGTACGCGAGATCCTCGTCGTTGATCAACACGAGGTCGCCGCGGTGCTGGCCGATGAGCTCGGGCACCTCGGTACGGGCGCCGTCGACGTCGAGCTCAACCTTGTGCGCGCGGGTGAGGTTCTCGTCGGCGTCGAGCGAGTAAATGCCAACCGCGAGGCGGTGGGGGCGCAGCGTCGGGTACTTCTCCGGCGCATCCTGGGTGATGGCGAACGCGGTGAAGCGACCCTCCGCATCTACCTCGAACTCGGGGCGCAGGGTGTTGACGCCCGCGGTCTCGAGCCACTGCTGCGACCACTCGCCGAGGTCACGGCCGGACGCCGCCTCGAGCTCCACGAGCAGATCGCGCAGCTCGGTGTTGCCCCACGCGTGCTTCTTGAAGTACTCGCCGACGCCCTTGAAGAACGCCTCGCGACCGACCCAGAAGAACAGCTGCTTGAGGACGGATCCGCCCTTCGCGTAGGTGATGCCGTCGAAGTTGACGAGGACGTCGTCCAGGTCGCGGATCTCGGCGACGATCGGGTGGGTCGAGGGGAGCTGGTCCTGGCGGTAGGCCCACGTCTTTTCGCTCGCGAGGAACGTGACCCAGTTGTTCTGCCACTCGGTCGCCTCGGCGGTCGCGATCGTCGAGATGAACTCGGCGAACGACTCGTTGAGCCAGAGGTCGTTCCACCACTTCATCGTGACGAGGTCGCCGAACCACATGTGGCCGAGCTCGTGCAGGATCGTGACGACGCGGCGCTCGCGAACCGCATCCGGAACGCGCGAGCGGAAGACGTAGTTCTCGGTGAACGTGACGCAGCCCGCGTTTTCCATCGCGCCCATGTTGTATTCGGGCACGAACAGCTGGTCGTACTTCTCGAACGGGTAGGGCACGCCGAAGTGCGACTCGTAATACTCGAAGCCCTGCTTCGTCGTCGTGAAGACGTTGTCCGCATCCATGAACTCGGCGAGGGAGGAGCGCACGAACACGCCGAGGGGAATCGTGCGGCCGTCGATCGAGGTGAGCTCGTCGCGGTACTCGACGTAGGGGCCGGCCACGAGTGCCGTGATGTAGGTCGAGATGCGCGGGGTCGCGGGGAACGCCCACGTCGACGTCTTGTCATCGACCGGCTGCGGCTGCGGCGTCGGCTCGTTCGAGACGACCTGCCAGTGACTCGGCGCGGTCACGGTGAACGCGAACGTCGCCTTGAGATCCGGCTGCTCGAAGCACGGGTACATGCGCCGCGCATCCGGCACCTCGAACTGCGAATAGAGGTAGACCTCGCCATCGGCGGGGTCGACGAACCGGTGTAGCCCCTCGCCGGTGTTCATGAAGTGCATGTTGGCATCGATCTCGAGGGTGTTCTCGGCCTGCAGCTCGTCGAGCTGGATGCGCGAGTCGGCAAATACCTCGGCCGGGTCGAGGGTGCGGCCATTGAGGACGACCGAGTGAACCTCGCTCGCGATCGCATCAATGAACGTGCTCGCACCGGGGATCGCAGAGAAGGTGACCTTCGTGGCGGAACGGAACACCTCGGGTGACACGGTCAGATCGAGCGCGATGTCGTAGTGGTCCACGTTGATGATGCCGCTACGCTCTTGCGCCTCGACTCGGGTCAGGTTCTCTCCCGGCATGCTGCTCCTGTACTCGTGACTATTTCAGCGCCGCCAGTGTTGACGGTGACTGTCGCAGCCTAGCGCCGCAGCGGTGAGGATCAAGGCGCGACATGGTCTTTTCGGGCGCGGAGGCCTTCGCTGGGCGCGAACGAAACGCGGTAACCTGGTCCTTATGGCTGAGAACACCGCTAGCAACGTAACGCGCATCCACATCGCCACTGACCACGCGGGGCTCGAGTTCTCGCAGCAACTTCAGGAGCACCTGGCGAAGGCGGGCCACGAGGTCATCGACCACGGGCCGCAGGAGTACGACCCCGTCGACGACTACCCGTCGTTCTGCATTAACGCGGCGCAGGCCGTCGCGAATGACTGGGCCGACGGCATCGAGTCCCTGGGCGTCGTCTTTGGCGGCTCGGGCAATGGCGAGCAGATCGCGGCGAACAAGGTCGAGGGCGTGCGCGCCGCGCTCGTGTGGAGTGACGCGACCGCGAAGCTCGCGCGCGAACACAACAACGCAAACGTGATCTCGATCGGCGCGCGCCAGCACGAGCTCGAGGAAGCCATCCGCTTCATCGACCTCTTCATTGCCGAGCCGTTTCCCGGCGACGAGCGCCACGTGCGCCGCATCTCGCAGCTGTCGGAGTACGAGCGCACCGAGAAGATCGCGGGCAAGGATTTGCTGGCCGCCTCGGGAGCAGAGGTGCCGGTGACGCTGAATGCCTGAGGGGCATTCCGTACACCGTATCGCAAGGCAATTCCAGACGAATTTCGTCGGCCACGTCTGTGAGGCGTCGAGCCCGCAGGGGCGCTTCTCGGATGGTGCCGTCGCGCTCACCGGCCGCGTCATGGAGGAGTGCTTCGCGGTCGGCAAACACATGTTCGCGCAGTTCGAGGACGACTTCTGGCTTCGCGTGCACCTCGGCATCTACGGGGCGTGGGATTTCACCGGCCAGGTGACGACGACGCTCGGGCAGACGGGGGAGTACTCCCGGCCTAAGATCGAGGATTCCCGGGGCGAGAATTCGCTCACCTCGATTGGTGCGCCGCGCCTGTCCCGGGTGCGCATGGCCGAGCAGGAATCGACGAGCGACATTGGCGAACAGTGGCCTCCCGAACCGGTCGGCGCGGTGCGCCTGCGGCTCCTTACCGACACGATTTGCGGCGATCTGCGCGGACCGACCGCGTGCGAGCTACTCGATCGCACCGGGGTAAACAAGGTGCTCGACCGCCTCGGCCCCGATCCGTTGATCGTCGACTACGACGATGGTGAGCGGGCATTCATCGAGAACATCCAGCGCCGCAACGTGCCGATCGGTCAGCTCCTGATGGACCAGTCCGTCGTCGCGGGCATCGGCAACATCTATCGCGCCGAGATCCTCTACCGGGCGGGCCTCGACCCATACACCCCGGGTAAGCAGGTGCCGACCGACACGCTCCGTCTCATCTGGGCGGACTGGTGGAAACTGCTGCGCATCGGCGTCGAAGTGGGCCAGATGATGACCATCGACGGGCTCGAGGGCGAGGCCTACGATCGCGCGCTGCTGCACCGCGAGGACCGGCACTGGGTGTACGGCCGCGCGGGCGAACCGTGCCGGACGTGCGGCACGCCGATCATGATTGCGGAGATGCAGAACCGCAAGCTCTACTGGTGCCCCACCTGCCAGAAGTAGCGGCGATGCCGGCGAACTAGCGCAGCTGCGCGATGGAGCGCACGAGCAGCTTCGCGTTGCGCAGCCGCGACTCGTAGGTCGCGGCCACGAAGATGAGGATCGCGCCCGCGGAGCCGAGCCACACCCACCACGGCACTGAGAGCTCCGGCAGCATCCAGCGAATCGCGACGATGACGTGGGCGATGGCCGCAATCGTGCCAAGGAGCAGCGGCGCCTGGAGTTTCCCGAGCGCACCCACGAGCACGGCCGCGAGTACGAGCACGGTGTAGATGCCGATTCGCGTTGCCGTCGGTGTGCTCGCCTCGAGGTACCACAGCGGCAGGAGCGTGAGGATAAGCCCCGGGCCGAGCGCCGGGAAACTGCGCAGTCGTGGCCGCGCGCGCATCCAGAGTGCTCCGGTTGCGGTCGCGGCGAGACCGAACGCCACGTAATAGACGTCGACCGGAACGTCGGCATCGCCCACGACCGCGGCAACGAGGTGAATGATGGCCGCGATCGCGCTGCTGGCGGACAAAAGCAGCAGCGGCAGTTGGGCCGCATGGCGTTGGAGCGCACCCGAGGTCACCCCGGCGGTAGCGAGAACGGAGAGGACGAGCATCCCGACGAGGGCGACGACGTGGGTCGTCCCCGGCACTGCATCCGCGGCCGCAATCGCGATCGCCGCGAACCAAAGCGGGATCGCGGCGGCGTAAGCGCCCGTTTCGATGCGACGTGAGTCCGCCGTGCTTCGAGCCGTCGCGATGGCCATGCCCGCGAGCACCGCGCATCCCGGAATTGAGACGAGTAGCGCCGCCGCGGACGACTCGGCAGGCCACAATAATGTCGCCGAGGACACGAGCGCGAGCAGCGTGCCGGAACCGCGCATGATCGGGCCGAGGATGCCACTCACAGCGAAACCGAGGGCAAGGAGAGCCACGCCGATCGTGAGCCAAGTGTAGGGCCACACGCGGATTGAGTCATCGGCGACGAACAGCGCAGTGACCAGGGGCAAGACGACGGTGTCGCCCGCCGCGATGCGCATCGCGAGATCGGCGCGTCGGGGAAGGATCGCCGCGCCGAGCGTTGCCGCGACCGTGATGGCGCTCGTCGCCACGAGCATCCACCACGGCCAAGCGACCGGGGCGGCGAGGAGTGCCGCCCAGATCGCGACCGGCACGGTCACGAGGGTGAGGATGCGCGCGGTGAGCAGCCGGGCCGTGGCAGGATGCGCGGTGCGGCGTTCCTGGTACGCCAGGATGCAGCCGACCGCGATGCCGAAGACTGTCACGCCGAGTGCGACGATCGGGGTTTCGAGTTGCTGGCCGGATGTGGTCGCGGCGAGGGTGCCACCAGCGGCGATCAGCACGGTGGCCGACGTGACCGAGCGCGACACGATTGCATCCACGATCGCCGGTAGCTTTTGAATGGTGAGCACGAGCACCAGCCCGAAGACCCACGCCGCGAGGCTCAGGTCGAGTGCTCGTGTCGAGAGCGTGAGCGCCGCGAAGGCGACTACCGCGATGACGCTCAGACTGATTCGCTGGAGAGTACGGATCGGTGCGCTTGCTGTCGCGAGCGCGCCGCGCTGCGCGAAGAAAACCCCCGCGGCGGTGGCCACTGCGATGGCGATGGCGAGGGCGTAAGCCTGAATTTCGAGGCCGAGGGCGGGCGCTCGGCCCAGCCCCTCGCCACCCAACCCGTATCTCGCTGCAGTGATGAGGGCATAGCTGCCGAATGGTGCGAGCACGGTGGCAAGGAGCGCACGCGTCGGTAGCCAGTGAACCGAAGTGCGCGTGAACGTGGCGGTCGCGAGGAGGAAGATCGAGAGGGCAGCGCCGAGCGCCGCGAGCATCCAGCCCTGGGTGACTCCCGCGGCACCACGGCTGGCGACGAGTGTGACGAGTGCCAGCGCAGCGCCGATCGTGACGAGCGCTGCGAGAACCCATGCGCCTCGTGGCATGCGGCTCGCCTGCCCCGAGAGCTGGAAAACAGCGGCCGCGATCGCGAATGCGAGGGCAGCGGGGGCTGCGACGAGTACGGGCCACGCTTGCTCGACGATGATGAACACGAGCAGCGGCCCGAAGGCCGCGAGCGTCGCCGCGGCGAGCCAGGGGAAGGCGCCGCGGATGCGTCCGGCGGGGACCGCGGGTTTTGAACGGACCGACGCGGTGAGCGGCACGGCGATGGCAATGGCGAGCGCGACAAAGGCGAACGGACGCACTGCAATTTCGTCGGCCGCGACGAGAAGCACGTGCTGCGTCATCGCGAGCCAGGCGGCGACGATCGCGAGTGCCTCGGAGGTCGTCGTCCACGGCTCGGGCACTGACAGTCGTCGCAGCAGGAGGACGAGTCCCGCGCTCGTGAGGGCGGTGAGCACGGGGGCCCAGGCAAAGAGGACCTCGGATGTCTCGACGATGGTTTGGCTCGTGGCGGCTTGCAGCAGCGGGTTGATAACGATGTACGTGAGCGGCAGGATCGCGACGAGTGAGACCGCGCGGGCCAGCGCATCCGCCCAGCCCTGGGCATCCGGCTGCGGAGTCGCGCCGCGCGCTGCGACGAGCGTTCCGATCACGAGGGCGACGAGGCCGACAAACGCGATGGCGAGGGCGAGATACATCGCGCCTGTGCTTTGCGGTGCGACGGCACCGTCCGTGAACGACAGCGGCAGTTGCTGGAGTGCGCTGAGGAAGAGGAGTGGCGTCGCGGTCCATGTGAGGATGCGGCGGTCGGTGCATTCGATCGCGCGCCACCAGGTCGACACGAGCAGGAGCAGCAGCGGCGCGATCAAGGCGACCGCCGTGTGAACCGTCGGGTAGTTGCCAGGCAGCCAGCCCAACACTGTGGTCGTGATTGCGGCGATGGCTGTGGCCAGCGTGAGCGGGATGGAACCCGCGTCACCACGAAGCAGGCGCAGGGTGAGGAATCCGGCGGTGACCGCGAGGAAGCTCACGGCTGCGTGCGGCGTATGGAGGACGGTCGTGAGCACGAGCGCGATTGCGGTCGCGACGTATGCCGCCTGCAAGACGAAGCGAAGCGACTCGCTGCTTCGTCGACGGAACACGCCAACGGCGACCGTGCTCGTGACCATCAGCAGGCCGAGGGCGATGACAGCGGGAACGAGCGGCAGCGCCATGGCAATGACGGCCAGGCCCGCGGCGCCCACGACCCAGGCGATCACGCTGCGACGTGCGACCCCGGATTGCGAGCTGGCGAGCCACTGGTAGACGGCAACCGCGATTCCCGCGGCGACGGTGAGGGAGAGGCCCGCGATGAGGACCGGAAGATCGATTTCGTCGGTGCTGCGGTCAATCGTTGCCGAGCGGAGGTAGGGCAGCCGGAATACCTCGGTGAGGAGCCAGAACGCGGGCGCGAGTGTGAGGGCGCCCGTCGTGACGAGCCCCGTGAGCCATCGGGGGCGGTCCCGACGATTCGAGCGAAGGTAGAGCACATCCCAGGCCACCGCGGCGAGTGCGATGAAGGGCGCCACGTTCCAGAACCGAGTCGCCGTGTCGGCCGTGTCGCCGGCGATTGCCGCGGGTAGATCCACGAGGCCGATGACGATCGCGAAGCCCCACAAGACGGTCGCGAGAATCGTGGCGCTGATGCGCTGCCAACGGATCCGTTGCAACGTACCGTCGCGCTCGAGCTGCCGCAGTTGTCCGATCAGGGCGGTGACCGCGATGAGGCATGTCGCGAGTCCTGCTGTCGCCTCTTCGATGGACTTCCCGCTGCCGGTAATGACCGTTGATATCGCGAGTAACAGCGCCGCCAGCTGACCGAAGCCGAACACGAGGCCGACCTCGAGCGCATCCGACCGTCCGTTCCGCCGATGCACGATCGGAGCGATGAGCGATGCCGTCGTGACGCCGGCGAGTCCGATCAGGATGCTCGAGTATTCCCCGAGCCCCCAGTCGAAGATCCAGCGCGCGAGGGCGAAGACTCCGGGGCCAAACGCGAATGTGCTCGCGATGCGGGGCGCCCGAACGTTGGCGAGCCTGCCCCAGATCAGCAGTATGGCCGTGAGGAGGAGCAGGCCGACGCCCCAGAACAGGGTGCCATCGATGCGTTCGAGGCCGAACAGGTTCATCGCGCGGGCTGCCCAGAGATCGAGCCCGAGCAGGACGGCGCCGAGGATAGCGACGCCCTCAGCCGTCGAGGTGAGCCGTCGTCGCTTCAGCCAACTCGCGAGCGCGATCACGGCCGCGGTGACGCCGACGGTGATGATCGACTTGACCGTGAGATCGAACAGCACGAACGCGACGGTGAGGAACACGATCGCCGCGATGCTCACGAACGAGACGCCGATGGCGAGCAGCAAGACCTGGATGCCCGAGCGGCGTGGCGTCGCCTCGGGCGCAGGGCCCGGGGGAGTGGATGCGTGGTCTACTTGGCCGTTCGGCTCGCCAGAACTCTTGGCGGGTTGCGGCGGCGCGGGTTGTGGGGGTGCTGGCTGCGACGGTGCAGGTTGCCAGGGATGCTGGGCTTGTTCGGCCTGCAACGGCTGCGGGGCCTGCGCTTGGGCCACTTGGGGAGCATCCGGAACTGCCGGAGTTCGAGCATCCTGCCAGATCGTGGCGAGGAGCGTTCCGCGGGTCACCAGCGCATCCGCCGCGATGATCGACTGTTCGAAGACGGCGCCGAGAGCAGGGTTTGCGAGGTCGAGTCCGCAATTTGGGCAAACTCGCGCGTGGCCGGTCGGTTCAAGACACATCGGGCACTTCTCGGTACTGCGCAAGTCGTCGAGCCCGGCGGGGAATTTCGGCACGCGCGTGGAATCCCAAATGGGCGAATCCGATGGGTGATTTTGCGCATCCACGGTGGCTCCCTTTGCTGGTTCAACTCTTGGCCTGGACTTGGCTCCCAGACAATCAGAGATCGCCTCATCGTCCGGGGGTTATGCACAGAATTGCAACCTGGGGATCACTCGGCACTATCCGGTAAGCGCAGCGCGGAAAGAAAAAATTGAGCGGTGTGCGCGGGAGCAGCGATCGTCCGCTACAATTGCTAAGTCCTGTTCAACCAGGGCGACCGAACGGCCACGTGCTTCTCAGAACGAAGTACTCCGGCGGCTCGGGGGTGTAGCTCAATGGTAGAGCCTCAGTCTTCCAAACTGATAGTGCGGGTTCGATTCCCGTCACCCCCTCCATTTCGAGCGACGAACGAGAGCCCGGAACAGTGCGTTCCGGGCTCTCGTTGCGAAACCGTGCTCGGCTACGAACCGAAGCTCCGCCCCGAGGCTAAGTCCAGAGCGTCTCGTCCTTGCGAATCCGTCGATAGGCGCGCTCTTCGAACCGCGAGCGAAGCACGCCGTCGGTGATGCCGATGCCCGCATCCGAGAGGATCGCATCGTGAATCGGCACGATATCCGCGTCGGGATGCGCGTGGATGAAGTCCATCGTCTCGGCGAGTTTCAGCCATGGCGCGGCGATGGGGGTGAATAGGACCTTGACCAGTGCGGGGTCGGGCGCGGTCGTGAATGAGTCGCCCGGATGGAATAGCTCCTCGTCAACGAGGTACGCGTTGTTCTGCAGCACCTTCATGCCCGGGAACACAGCGGCGTGCTGTCCGCCGAACGCCGTCACACTGAATCCCGCGGGGGAGAAGGTGTCGCCCGGGGCAACCACGTGAATCCGCGTCGTCGCGATGCCGTCCCGAACCAGCACATCCGCGACCTCCTGCGGGCCCCAGACCTCCGCAGCGCTGCCATCAAGCGCATCCACCACGATGTGATCAGGATGCGCGTGTGTCACGATCACAGCTTCAGCATCGCGAACTCGATCGTGCGGGCTGAGATTCCCGGGGTCGATGACGAGGATGCGCTCGTCTTTCTCGAGCGCGATGGATGAATGGCCCAGTTTCGTTATTGCCGTCACGATGATTCCTTTCGTCCCTGGTGCCACACCGTATGCGTCGTGCGTGCAAGGGACCTCCGCGTCGATCTCGTGAAGGTTGCGATTGAGCGTGTGTCCGACGTCGGCCAAAATCCGGGCTAGACTTGCACAGGTCGATTTAGTTCGACGCCGGGAATTAGCTCAGCTTGGTAGAGCGCTCGTTTTGGGGGCGAGAAGTCGCAGGTTCAAATCCTGTATTCCCGACAAGCAATGCCCCGACTTGCCAGTAAAGCACTGGTGAGTCGGGGCCTTTTCTGTTTCCCAGGTTAGGAGCCGATTTGCTCCGAGTATCCATTCGGTATCGGTGGCACGGCAGATATGAGCGCGCGGCGTCGCTGTCTCGTGAGTGCGTCCGCTACCTCGTCGAGGCGATCGGGCCAGAGGTGGCCGTAGACGTCGAGGGTGATTGATGCTGATTTGTGGCCCGCCATGCGTTGAATCAGTTTCACGTCCGCACCTGCTGCGATCGCGAGCGAGATGCCGGTGTGGCGTAGGCCGTGGATCTTGAAGCCGTCCAGGCCGATTGCTTTCGTCGCGGGTGACCAGACTCGGTTGCGCCAGTTCTTGTCGTCCATCGCCCCACCGCGGGACGCTTTGAACACCCAGCCTGGACTCTCGATGGATTTGAGGAGGGGGATGAGGAAGTCGGGGATTGGGACTTCTCGGCGTTCCCAGGTCTTCGGGTAGTCGAGGGTTTTCTTTCCTTCTCGATCGACAGTCCATGTGCGGTTTACTTTGATGCGTTTCTTGCGGAGGTTCACGTCACGTCCCCAGTCGAGCGCGAGTGCTTCGTTGATGCGGAGACAGGTGTAGGTGAGGGTCTGCACGAGCACGAAGCTGGTGAGGCCTTCGGTCTCTTTGCGTGCCCGCTTGGGGTTGGGTACCGCTTGGACGGCTTTGGCGAGCGCTTCGATTTCCTTGTGGTTGAGGAACTCCATGTCTTCGGGGAGGTCCTCGGGTGGGAGCTCAACGTTTTGGAGGGGGGATTTTGCGAGCCAACCTTCCTGGACCGCGAAGCGGAGGGGTGCACCGAACGCGATCGAGACAATGCCGTGGATCGTTTTCGGGGCGAGCCCACCTTTGTGGATGCGTTCGGCGTCGTCTGTGATTGTCGCGGTACCTTCGATGAGTTGTCCTACCCAGTCGTCGATAGCGTCTCGGGTGATTGACGAGATTGGTTTGTGGCCCCATTGTGGGAGCACCCACCGGTCGAGGTCGCGTCGGTATCGCCAGATGGTTGCGCCTTTGAGTTTGCGTTTCGATTCGAGCCAGCGTTCAGCGGCCGTCTTGAAGAGCTTGTCGCCGTTCGAGGGGTCGATGTAGCGGCCTGAACGGATGTCGTCTTCGAGGGACGCTTTGAGTTCTTCGGCGTCGGCTTTCGTGGCGAAGCTTCGTGTTTTTCGTTTCGAGGTTTGCGGGTCGTCCCACGACACTCGCCACCGGTTGCCCTTGTCGAATCGACTGGTGCGGAACTCTTCGGGGAGGGAGCGGAGCTTACGAAGCTGCGTGGCGGTGGGTGACACTCTCTCGCCGTTGACGATGGTGTCTTTCGTCCAGAGGTCGGTGATCCAGGCTTTCGGCATTTTAGGCCCGGTCTCTGATCGCAAACCACCTGTTCGCGGCGGTCTTGAACGCTTCGATTTCCGACGCGGGAAGTTCGTTCTCTTCGGCGTGCTTGTAGATCCTCCACCAGCCGCGGCCATAAGCATCCGCTGCGGTGGGGTCGGCGTCACCCGTCGCAGGAGGAACCACCGGGTAGCCCTCCGGGAATGGGCCTACGTCGCCCACTGGGAGGCCGACAGCGAGACGAGCGTGGTCAAGCCAGGCTTCTTCTTCTGCGGCTCTCTCGGCGGCGGCTGCGATCATCTCTTCATCGGTAATTTTGCGGAGGACGGATTTGAGTTCGATTCCCTCGGGGGCTTTGTCGAACCCGACGATCATCGCGAGCTTGGGTTCTTCACCTTCGACGGGGGCGAGCACGAAGTCACCCACCTTTGGGAGCTCGCTCAATCCCCACGTGTACGAGTACCCCATTCCGCCGGTCGACTGGTCGGTGACGCTCTCGACGTAGGTGACCTGGACAACGTTCGGCTTCTTTGTGTAGCCGTACTCGTCGAGCATGACCTGTCGACGTTTTTGCCGCGCCGGGATCCAGATCATGCACCAGAGGATGATCGCGGCGAGACCGAGTATCCCCATGACTGGGTCGAGGAATGGCGGGTTGCCGGTGAGGTTGCTGATGATGGCGACCAGGATGGTGAGGCCGGTGAAGATCCAGGCGAGGGTTTTCTTGGTCATGGTTCTCTCGTTTCAGTTAAGGCGCGCCAGAGGAATTCGGCGCGGTCGTAATTGTGGGGGTTGGTGAGCCACACCTTGAGCATGCGGGGAATTACTCGCAGCTGGTCGGCCCAAGTCTCTGGGTGGTCGGGGAAGTCGAGTGCGCACTGGGCTACGCGCTCGGCGGTGATCAGAAAGCCTGCAGCCCACTCGTCGGCTCTCGCCTCGCTCGACCCCCTGTAGTGGTGGCCGAGCTCGTGAGCGAGCGTGCAACGCTCTGTGACGGCGTGGAGGCCGTGACGGAGGACGATGAGCCGATGGCCGGGGTAGTAGCGACCACGCTCTTCGATGTCGGCGTGAACGACTTCGAGGCCGAGGTCGGCGGCGTGATCGTACGGGCTCCACATGCCTGCATGATCACGCCAGCCTCCGACATCAGTCCTCTATCGGGTCGTCTTCGTGGTCACGTCGGGTGTCGGCGGCGTACGGTTCGCCCTCGAGGTCGGCGAGCACGGACACGGGCATCGAGAAGCGAGAGTCGGCGGGGATCACGTTGCCGTCATACTCCGACCGAGCGCGTGCAGCCTCGCTCACAGGGAGGCCCATCTGCTCAGAGTCTTCGGCGCGGCGAAGAATCTCGCGCGCGATCTCCACGTCGGAGGCCGACTCGAGTGCCGCGGCGATTGGTGGAATGTTCGCTTCTTCGGAGGTGATGAAGCCTGCCGCGACGAGCGCATCGAGGACGCTGAGGTTGTATGCGCGAGCGATCTTGACGACGAGGGCTGCGTCAAGCGAGGACGAGCCGGAGAGTTGGCGGCTGAGGGTGCTCTGGGCGACGTCTGCCTTGGCGGCGATATCGCGGGTGGATGCGCCATTGGTGTGGATGCTGAGCCATGTGTTGTAAGTCACGCCTCTAGTGTGACTCACTTTTGCATCAGTAGCAATAGTGATTCACTACTTGCAAACTTGGATCAAGTGATGCACTATTGATTTCACCGATCCGAAACCGGGTCGAGGAACTTAGCCAAGGAGGCGATATGCCAAAGCTCAAACTGCGAGTCGGGGTGATCGACCGCGTGAAGGAACTGCGGAGCATCCCGTCCGATGCGGTTATGGCTCGCATGATCGGCGTTGACCGCGCAACTCTCAATCGAGTGCGGAACGGGCAGGAGCCCACCGGCCGGTTCGTGGCTGGCGCGGTGGATGCGTTCGGTATGGGCATCGGAGAACTGTTCGAGGTTGTCGCTTCTGACGACGCAGACCAGGTCGACGACGACCTCGCGGCCTAGCCGCCACCGGCACCTCTGAGCGTGCCTCTCTCGCTGCCCCTATCGGGGCGGTAATCGTCGCGCCATCGCGACCCCTACAACTCCATAGCTCGCACCAGGCGGAAACGCTGACCGGACACCACGCCGGTCGGTGGTCATAGCCACAGCAACTGCTGGCAGGTAGCGGAAAGCCCCGAAGACGGTAGCGAGCTCACAAATCCCATCCCCGGTAGGTCCCGGAGAGATGGAACACAGACGCAAGAGAACGGCCCCGCGCAGGTGCAACTGCCGGGGCCACGAACGAATTGAAAGGACTCGTCATGACGAATCTTACCGAGCGCGACCTACGCGCAATCAACCAGCGCAATCAGAAAAACCCGATCCAGGCAAACGCTGACCAGTTCCCCGACAAGGGCGACGGGCTCGGGCGAGGCCTTCAAGACATCCGTGCAGACCTCTCGACTCGCAAGGATCGCGGGCTCAGCTCGCTCATCCCGAACGGAGAGACGAAGTGACGGTTGCTGAAATAATCGCGCACCCACTCGCTGACCGGTTCCCGATGCTCCCTGACGATGAGCTGCATCGGCTCGCTGATGACATTCGAGAGAACGGTCTACAGAATCCGATCATCGTGGATGACTCAGGTCGCATCCTCGACGGCAGGAATCGCGCGGCAGCGTGCAAGCTCGCCGGGGTTGAGCCGAGCGTTGAACCGTTCGAGGGTGCAGAGGACGAGGCCGCGGCGTTCGTGCTTTCGCAGAACGTCTCACGCAGGCACATGACCACGGGCCAGCAGGCGATGAGCACCGCGCTCGTGCTCGCTGACACCGGCAAACGTGAGAACGGTCGGTGGGCGCGTAATGCGGTTCCATCCGATACTTCCGGATCCGGAAGTAGGCAGTGGGCGCAACGCATGGCGGAGGCTGGCGCGATCCTCGACCACGCTCCCGACATTGCAGAGCAGGTTGTCAACGGTGGCATGGCGCTCGACGCTGCCTATAAAGAGGTCGAGCGTCGCCGTGACGTGGAGCGTCGCAACCTCGAAGAGCAGGAGCGGATGGAGGCCGAAGAGGCTGACCGGCTCGCTCACCTGCTAGAGGCCGCTCCCGACTACGCGGCGCGCATCGGCACCGACTTCCCCACGGCACGGCAGGCATACGCGGCCTGGGAGGACGACCACAAGCGGGAAGCTGCGCAGCGTCGCCGCGAGCAGATGGAGCGCGAGCAGCAGGAGCGCGAAGCTCGCAAGGGCCGCATATCCCTGTTCACTTCCATTGCCAAATCAATCGCGACCTGTTCGGGATATGGCAATTACGCGAACCTCGACAAGCTCAGGGCTGAATACAGGCCGGACGAGCTTGACCGGAATATCACATCCGAATTTTCAAACGGTCAGCTCGATAAGGGGATTCGGTTCCTCACCTTGCTGAAGGAATGGAACGAAAGCTAATGTCCAATTTTTTTGAGAACGTTTACGACAACATCGTCTTGGGTGCGAACGGCGCGATAAGCAAGGCCGCGGCACGGGAAGCGTTTCAGGCCGAACTTGCTCGGATCGTTCGCGATGGCGAATTGCCGGGCACCGTAGAGCTTGAGATGAACGCCGACATCTGGGCGACCTATATCTACCACGAGCGGATCACGAAGATGCGCGACCGACGTAGAGCGAGTCTCCTGCGTGAGTGCCAAAACATTGGCTCTGCACTGTTTGGCCGCGAGATCGACCCGACGACACTCAACCAGGCATACCCGGACGGCTACGGCAATGATCTTTCGCTGCGGTATTGGTCGCGCGAAACGTATGCCGGGTCGAAATCGACACGTCAAGAAAAAGCGCTTGAGGCTACTGAGAAGGCGAATGAGTTCGCTATGGCCGTGCAGCCAATCCTCGACGCATTCGACAGGTCGGGGGCCGTGTTCACGTGGCAGCTATTCGAGAAGGCGGAGGTCAAGTAATGCTCGTCAAGGAACTTATTGCAGAACTGCTCGAGCACGACGGTGATGACGAAGTGCAGCTCGGTCTTACGTTTGGGCCTGGCGTGCAGTACGTCGGGTTCGGCGTATCGAGCGAGCTAGACGGGTTCTACGGAAACATCATGCAGCTCGCGCTCCGGTCGAGTATCGAGATCGATGTGGCGCAGATGAAGGCCGATCACGCATTCAAAGCCGACTTCGGAGGGCACCTCTAATGCGCACCCTCGACAAGCTCTACTTCCTCCTGACCCGCAAGCAGGGGAGGCGGGGCAAATGACTGTCATCCCAATCGGCACATTCGCGGAACCCGAAGAGCACCAGCACATTAACCGCCCGCTCGTGGTGTCCCCGGAAACCCTCGGGAAGCTGATCGAAGTATCCCCGCAAACCCTCTCCGACTGGCGCAAGACATGGCGTGACGGGAAGACAGGGGAGGGGCCGCGGTTCTTCAAAGTCGGTCGACTCGTGAGGTATCGACTCGAGGTGGTGGAGACGTGGCTGAGCGACCTCGAGAGCAAGTGAACGACGTAATCGGCCACCTCTGCGAAGACGAATACGACTCCCTCGACGAGGCCCTCGAAGCATTCAAGGAAAGGATCCGTGATGCCGAGCTATTCGATTGAGCACTGCGAGGAACAACTCGCGAAGGTCGACGCCGATCTTGCGGCGCTCGAAGATCGCCCGCGGTTCGACCACGGGATGCTCAACATCCCCTTATCCAAGCGGGTCGACATCAACGCCCAACTCGACAAGTACAAGAAGCTGATGGAGCGCCGGAAGTATTGGGCGAACCGCCTGTCGATCGAGAAGGCACGCCTCGCGGCACCCGTCAGGCAGGCGGAGAAAGAACGCGACGCGGCGGCCTATCGAGCACTTGACTTGCGGGCCCTGCTCGAGGGAAAGACTGAGGTCCTTTGGTCGTTCATGACGGATAAATGGCTGCCGATCGTGAAGATCAATAAGAAAACCGTGCGAGTGAAAGGCGCGAGCGACTTTCTTATTCCGGCTGACCAGATTTACCGGGCTCGTTAGAAAGGGCATCGAATGGAGGATCGTTTGGCGACGCTGAAAACAATCCAATTGATATTGATTTGGGTGGCGGTTATCGCAATTGCAATTCTCGGGATGGTTGGGCTTTGGTTCAATCCAACGAATTTGTTTTGCACGCTGCTCATGTGGCCGGTCGTCTTGTGGGCTGCGATCGCTCCTAGCGGGAGCGAGCCACGGTGATCACGTTCAGAGTCGACGGCGTGCCAATCGCCCAAGGCTCGAAGAGTGCGTATATCGCGGGCAACAGGGCGGTGATGTTCGACCAGAAAGCCTCTCGCTTGAACCCGTGGCGCAAGAAGGTTGCGGACGCTGCGAGAGCTACCGGAGTGACTCATGAAGCGCATGCCCCCCTGGTAGTTCAGATCGTGTTCATTCTCCCGCGGGGGAAGACGGTAAAGCGAGAGCACCCAACGACAAAGCCGGACGGGGATAAGACCGAGAGGGCGATATGGGATGCGCTCACACAATCGGGGTTGATTCACGACGATGCGCAGATCGTCGAATGGTCTGGGCGAAAACGCTATCAATTGGCAAATGAAGAACCGGGCGTGGTTATTCGCGTCTATCGGATTGAGGAAAAGGAATTGTAATGGGAACTGAATTTCAACTAAGTGGCCGTCTCCCGAAGGCGGAGCGGAACGGGCTGGATGCGCACGCGGAGGAATTCCTCGATGTCGCTGCACCTGCATCTCTCATCGGGATTGTTCGTATCGACCGGAAGTTTCGGAAGGTCGATGACGACACCGAAGAGGTCTCGGCTATGGCGAAGATTTCGCACATCGAGATTGTCGGGGATGAGGTGGAGGCTGATCGGCTCGCGGAGTATATGACCGCGCTGGCTGATTCTCGTTCGGGTGACACTCCACTCCCGGTGGTGGTCGAGGGTGAGGTTGATTTCGATGCGCCTCTCAACGAGGGGTTCGCGGAGTTGGACGATTCGTTTGGGGCTGAGAAGTAATGGCCGACAAGCCTCGCTTCAAGCGAAGGAATTACGGGAAGGGTCACGGCTACCAGTACCTCGATGAGGCTGGGCAGTACCAGAAGATGGACGGCGTTACGACGCTGCTGTCGAACGGCCTGCCGAAGCCAGCACTGATCAACTGGGCGGCGAACACCACAGCTGAGTATGCCGTAAACATGTGGGACGAGCTGGGCGAGATGCCGATCGCGACTCGCCTCAAGGAGTTGAAGAACGCACGCTACGCCGATAGAGACGCTGCAGCTAAACGAGGTACGGAAGTTCACGACCTCGCGGAGAAGCTCGCACACGGCGAAGAGGTAGACGTCCCGGATGAGATTCGGGGGCATGTTGAGTCGGCGGCGCAGTTCTTGGATGACTTCGAAGTTGAAGTGATTCTCACTGAAACCCCGTGCTTCCACGATCAGGCCCTGTACGGCGGCACGTTCGACCTGCTGCTTCGCAGTGGGAAGTTTCCGGACAAGGTGATTCTCGCGGACTGGAAGACGAACCGCTCGGGGATCTACCCAGAGACCGCCCTACAGCTCACCGCTTACGCGAAGAGCACGCACTACACGGCAGCGAATGGCGAACTTGCCTTGACTGCGGATCTCGGCATCACGGATCTCTGGGCGATCTGGATTCGCTCGGACGGCTTCAGCGTGTTCCCGATGGAGTTTTCGCCCGTGACTTGGTCGGCCTTTGGGCACATCGCGACGGTCGCGCGGACTGCATCTAACCGCGATGTCGCGGACACATGGAAGGGGCCGGAGCTGCACGCACCGGCGAGCAAGGAGGAAGCAGCATGAACGAGCAAGAACCGAACTGGGACGAGATTGAAGCGCAGGCTAAGGCGAATGCTGAGGCGATGCGTGAAGACGAGCTAGACGGCGAGGTCGTCGAAGAGCCAGAGCCCGAGAAGGTGGAGCAAGCCGTTGAGCGTCGACGTGAACCTGAACAGGGCGTCGCGCCGTCAAGGGATCAGGCGGTGGAGCGTGGGAGTGAAGAGCTTGTCCGCTTCGTGTCTGATCTTCGACTTGCCTACAACGCTTCGCTGAGTCTGACGACGACGAACTTCGTGCCGGGGTCGTTCAAGGGCCGACCTGATCAGGCCGCGGCCGCGATTGTCACGGGCCTGGAACTTGGCCTAACCCCGATGGCTGCACTGCGGTCGATCGACATCATTCAGGGCACGCCAGCACTTAGGGCGAACACTCTCCGAGCTATCGCCTTGGCGAAGGGTCACGAGGTGTGGATCGAAGAATCCACCTCACAGCGAGCAATCGTGAAGGGCCGTCGACGTGGGTCTGATCGCATCCAAGAGTCAGTGTGGGACATGGACCGGGCTCGGCAGCTTGGGCTTGTCAGTAAGGACAACTGGAAGAAACAGCCTCAAGCGATGCTGATTGCTCGTGCAACGACAGAGCTTGTGCGGTTGATCGCTGCGGACGACATCCTCGGTCTCTCGTACACCGCCGAGGAATTGGACGACGACGGGCCGACTTCAGAGGCGGCACCGGTGAAGCGTTCGACCTCGAAGGTGCAGCGCAAGTCGCGGAGCGTGACGCCGAAGCCAACCGAGAAGCCACAGGAGCCCGCACAAGAGGCCGAACAGTCCGGGGCTGACCAATCACCAGCCGAGGAAGTTTCAGTCGCTCCTGAGGGGCTTGACGGTTTCGCCGATCTGCCGGATGGCTTCCAGTGACCAACCCCGTCGAGGTCGAGCAGCAGATTATCGCGCTGTCGAACGAGCTCGATAACGGGGTGGGGATCGTGTCCGGTCGGCAAGCAACCTACGAGAAGTTGCAGCGCGAGTACGACCGCGAGTACGCGAAGGAGTACTTGAAGGCGGACGGCCCCCAGCAGGAGAAGAAATATCGGGCGGAGCTTGAGACGGCTCAGTTGCGCTCGGACATGGAGATTGCTCGCTTGGCGTGGAAGCACGCTGAGCGGCAACTCCGATCACTTGAGACACGCCTTTCCGCGTGGCAGTCACTCAACAAGTCAATGACTGCCGCGTATGGGGCGACGACGGGAAGGGGCCGGTAATGGCCGAGATTCATAACCACAGCAGCGTCGAGTCTGTCGCGGAGATTGCAGGCGCGGTGCGAAAGCTACTCGAGCGCAACACCGAGATCATGACTGACCTTGAGAGCGAGCGACAGCGGAACGAAAGGCTCGACCGGGCGTTCGACCGGAAGTTCGTGGATTGCGAGGAGGCTCTGGAAGAGCGAGACCGCGCACGGAACACTGCCGTACTGCTCGAGCAGGCACTAGCCGATTCGGAACGCGAGGTCGACAAGTGGAAGGCGATCTATAACGCCTCGAATGCTGATCAGGATGACCAGCGGGAAAGGATCTTGGATCTTGAGGGGAAGATCAGCGAGTACGACGACCTGCTGATCAAGGCAGAGCTGGAACTCGAAGCGCTGCGAGGCAAGCCAAGCGATGCGTTCAAGGACATCGAGTTTGTGTCGGAGCTAACCACTCTGCACCTCGGCGCGCTCGTGATGGTCGACATCTCCGACGAGGTGGTGGTGACTGATCGAATCCAGTTCCTCGAGTCGCGGAGGGATGCATTCGGAGACATCAAGATCGGCATCAGGTTCGATCGCATCGGTAGGGCATTTGAGCTTTCAGCCGACGCCGCGGTGAAAGTAGTCGGGGAAGCGCTCGAGGTCGAAAGCGCACCGTTCTAGTGGCTGCTCCAACAACGCTCGAGCGGGAGAGAACTTATACCCGCGATGAGTCCCGGTGCGCTGCATGCGGAACATTCAACGGCCTGTCGTTTCAACATCGGCAGGCCGTTGGCATGGGTGGCTCGAAACACCGCGTGCCACTCACCGGCGCACTCACCATGTGCACGGTCTGCAACAACATGGCCGAGGCCGAGCTACAACGTTCGGCCTTGGCGTGGGGCTGGAAGGTTCCCCGCTGGGTGAAGAACGCCGCAAACGTCCCGGTGTTCTACCGGTGGAAGAGAACTTGGTGCCTGCTCGACGGATTGCAGGCGATTGAGATTACGGCTCGTGAGGCGATGGCGTTGATGCGTCAGTTGTACGGCGAGCAGTACGAGAAATGGAAGGAAGAGGAATGAAGAAGCTCAACAACATGAAAGTCGCATCGGCGGTCCTGGATCTTCGCTCGCAAATCGCACACGAGCACGGGCACCCTGATGAGGCTGGACACCTCGAGAGGTTCAGCCAGATCGCCGCGCATCTCTCTGGCGCTCCGTATCTCTTCAAGGATTCGCCGGTGATTGAGATCGCCGAAATCCTGATGGAGGTAGCCGAGCTCGGGGATCTTGCCGACGAGGTGGAGGGGAGATGAGCTTCCACACGGTCCCGTGGGCGTGGTCGGTCGACGGGATCACGCCCACCCAGAAGCTCGTGCTCATGGGCCTCGCGAGCTACGCCGATGAGCGCAACTCTTGCTTCCCAGGACAGCAGCTCTTGGCGGACCGTGCGGGGGTATCGACTCGCACGGTCCGCCGAGCCCTCGACGACCTCGAGGACAAGGGGCTGATCCAACGTGAACAGCGGCGTGACAACAGAGGGATGCGCACCTCTGACCGGTATGTGCTGAACGTCAGCAGAAAGCAAGTGGACATATTGGCCGCTAGTGAATCTCACCGGACATCTGAGACAACCTCACCGGACATTGACGACAGCCTCACCGGACACCCATGTCCTGGTAACTATCCAGAGAACAGTAAGAGTGAACTACCAGTAACCCCTATAGTCCCCACGTTCGACGACTTCTATTCGATCTACCCATTGAAGAAGTCGAAGGACGCTGCGCGTAGGGCATGGGATAAGGCGATCAAGCGGGAGTCTCCCGACGTAATCATGGCCGGTGTTCGTCGGTTCGTTGCTGACCCGAACATTCCCGACAAGCAGTTCATGAAGCACCCATCGACGTGGCTGAACGGGGGGTGCTGGGCGGATGAGCCAGAAGCGCCACGCAACAACACCATGTCGCCGCTCGAGCGGAACATGCAGGCGTTCAACGACATCTACGGAGGTGGTGAACTTGCAGGCTCAGGAAGCATTCAAGCTCTTGACGCTGGCGTCCGCTAGAGACGGGCGCACTGTCGACATGGGTACGGCGAGAGTGTGGGCTGACGACCTCGAGGACATCACCTTCGAGGAAGGCGTCGACGCCCTCAAGCGTCACTACCAGGAGTCGAGTCTGAGGGTGATGCCCGCGGACATTCTCCGCCATGCGCGACCTCGCATGTTCGACGAGTGGGGGTGGGCGAATTGATCGAACACGAACGCACTGTGATTGGTGCCGTCCTGCTCGACTCGAGGTATATCGGGGATGCGATGCAGGCCGTGACGGGGGGTGACTTCCAAGACGAACGTCTCGGGAGGATCTTCTCCGGCATGGTGGACATGCATGGTCATGGTGAGCCGATCGACGTGCTGACGGTCACGCCGAAGTTGAAGGCGTGGGACATTCGAGGGATCGACCCGGCCGAGCTGCACGAGATGGTGGGTGAAGTCCCCACTGCATCGAACGTGAAGCATTACGCGGAGCTCGTTTCTCAGGAGTCGCTACAGCGCGGCGTGGTGAAGGTCGCTACTTCCATGAGAGACGCGGCGGAGGGTGACCCGGCGCAGGCTATTCGCGAAGCGATGCAGTCTCTCGAGGGATTGCAGAAGCGGAAGTCTGACGACTACGAGATGCTCTCGGTCGACGATCTGCTGAAAGTGGATGTGTCGCATGACTGGCTCGTCCCTGGGCTGATCGAACGGCAAGACCGTCTGATGTTGACGGGCTTCGAGGGGCTCGGAAAGTCGACTCTGCTGCAGCAATTGCTTTTCGCTGTCGCTGCGGGGGTGCATCCGTTCCGGGATTGGCAGAGCATCACGCCTCGGAAGTGTCTGGTGATTGACGCGGAGAACACGAAGCGTCAATGGTCGCGCAAGACCAGGGGTTTCGTCTCGGCGGTGTCGAACCTCTCGGCAGGTGGGGCGCTATCGGAGAACCTCACGGTGGTTCCTGTCCCTCGTTTCGACATCACTCGACCGGATGAGCTGATGCGCTTGCACACGATGGTCGACAAGGTGAAGCCGGACGTGATCATGATCGGCCCGCTCTACCGACTGACTGCTGGTGCGATTCAGACAGACGACGAGGCCGCCCCGGTACTCGCTGCGCTCGACACGCTTCGAGACAGAGGCATTGCTCTGCTGATTGAGGCGCACGCGGGCAAGGCGACATCGAAGTCAGGCGAACGCAAGTTGTCACCTCGAGGTTCATCCGCGTTGCAGGGCTGGCCTGAGTTCGGCCTTGGGCTTGCACCTGGGAAAGGCAACGAAGTGGAACTTGTCCGCTGGCGTGGCGACCGCGAAGAGCGCATGTGGCCGAAGCGTCTCGTGAAATCAACTACTGGTCTGCCGTTTCAGGAGGTGTCATGAAGTGGAAAATAGCCCGCCTGCCCTTGTGGGTGGATACCAGGTTCCCCTGGTTCGCGGTCGGCCATGACGCAGAGATCAATCTGACTGTCATGGCCGTCTTTGCTTCGCACGCTGACGCGATCAAACACACGGAGGCATGGTGAGTGAAGGGTGTGTCAGACGATGCGTCTACGGGCCTCCTGAGGCTCTACGGGTACGCCCTGCCATGTACGGGAGGTTGTGCACGACCTGCTACCGGCGACTTCGAGATCATCTCGCGGTCGCCGGACCTGTTCTCACGCTCATGCAAAGCATGGTCGGCAAATCCTTGCAGGCAGTGGCGTACGGCGACAAGGTGCAGACATCGCGGAGTCACAGTCTGCCGTTTCACGTGGAGCAGGCCGAGGCAGTCGACGAGCTCGAGCAGGCTTTGAAGGGCTGGGCGAAGGAAGCGTTTCGAGTGCTGCCCTTGAACCTCAAGGATGACCTGCCTGATGTGGACTCGGGTCAAGGCGCGGTCGAGTACATGCGGCATCGCCTCGACGACCTCGTTGGCCTCCCGTTCATTGCGGAGATTCACGACGAACTGATTCCACTCATCCGCGCTGGCCTGAAACGTACAGGCCAGGAGCGGATGCCACTCGAGGCCCTGGACGCGATGTGCCCAATCTGCCTCGAACGCACTACTCAAGTCGACTGGGTTGGCGACGATTCCGACCCGCAACTACTGGTGACATGCAAGAAGTGTCGCCTCGTGATTGATGGAGGAACCAATGGCAACCACAACTGAAATGGAAACGACAATCACGTACGACCATGCGGAGCAGAAGTACCGCGTTTGGTCGTCCTATCGCCCGCATATCTCTCGTTTCAAAAAGGACGAGCGCGCGCGCCTAACTGGAGAGGGCGAGGACTGGGCGTCTTTTGAAATCCCTGCATCGCAATACGACATTCGGAATGCGTTCAAGCGCAAGGTCACGATGTCGGACGAGCAGCGTGAGGCCGCGGCGGAACGTCTACGGAAAGCGAGAGCCGCGTGATGGATAACGACGACTACAACGACTATCGAATCAAAGCGCAGAAAGAGCGCGACGACGCCGACCTTCGGGATTGGACGATCCCGGAGCTACATCCCCGTTCCCGCATGTGCGAGCTGGACAATCACCGGCCCTGCACGGGGCGCATACAAGGGCTGCACGCGAGGGCTTGCGGGTGCTGGTGCCATGACGAGGCGGTGGCGGCATGAGTGACCAGAGGGGGTGTGCGCGGGAGGCGAATCGGCGCTACTACGAGCGGACGCGGGGCGAGAGGCGGTCTTCGTATCAGCGGGTGTGTAAGCGCTGCGGTGGCGATTTCTATAGCGAGCGGGCGCTCGTCTGGTGTCGGGATTGTCGGGACGTGTACCCGGCTGAGTACAAGGAAGCGAGAGCGGCGTGAGCGGCTATATCGAATTGGAAGAGGGAGAGATGAACAACGTTGAGGTCGAGGTGCACCCGAGTGGTGTGATTACGGTAAACAATGCAAAAGACAACGTGAGCACGGCACTTGACTCAGAGGAGGTCACTGCCCTCCGAGCGTATTTCCAGGCGGAGCGTGACGAGCAGCTCGGGCTATGGCATGACCCGGAGGATGCCCACAAGGTCGTCTACCGAGTGCCTGGCGAGGACGACGGCGACGGGCGTGCGATTGGAATCCTGGATCTGCGCACCGGAGAGACTGAGTGCTTGTGGGAACACCTGTCGACGGATATCGGAGCCGCTGACCGCTATTTCGCTGCGCATCCCCCGGCGCGTGAGCTACCGACCGCGCTGGGCGCGATTGTGGAGGGCAATGGGCTGCGCATGCATCTTGTCGCGCCTGGCGCTGAGGACGGTGACGCTTGGGTCACGACGAGTGGCTATTGGCGGTCGCCGAGCGAGACGTTGAAGGTACTCGGCCCTGACTGGAAGCTCGTACACGAGGGGATGCAGAGCGATGAGTGAGTTGTCGATATTTCAGGATCAGCAGCTCGCGGCGACATCGATCGTCCCGGCTGCGGCGGTGCGTGAAATCTATCGGGTTCGGGACGCGTATCAGGCTGACCTTGATAAGGCGTTGCGGGAGATTCGTGCGGGCGGCAGCTTGCAGGACATGGAGCGGTGGACGCGAGTCGCGCGGCAGTTCGTGGAGCTGATCATTTCGTTGAACATGGCGGCGGAGCGACTAGTCGAGACAGGAGACGGCGATGAGTAACCCATTACGAGAGCAGATCGCGCGGGCGGCGGAGGCAATGGTCGCGCACCGTTTGCCCTGGGCATCGACGCAATGCAGGTGTGGTGAAGCTTATCCGACCGAGTCGTTCGGGTCAGCCCACGCGGAACATCGTCTCAGGGCCATGTTCCGGGCCGCGTTCGGAGGGGAGCGAGACGATGTTTAGGCGTGACCCGAAATCGTGCCGCTGGTTCCACTCGTGGGCGGACACGGACAAGTTCTACGACATTTTCAGCATCGTGGATCAATGCCGGAAGTGCGGCTTGTACCGCATCACGAACTTGTTTACCGAGCAGACAACTTTCAGGAGGTAGGCCATGTCTGATTTTGATTTGTCTGGGCTGCGAGAGATCGCGGAAGCGGCGACACCAGGACCGTGGAGGCAGTGGAACCCTGCTACGGGGCCATCACACATCACTATCGGCGGCAAAGTTGCGTTCGAGTCTTTGCAGAGCGCTACACGGTTCGCTGACGACGAGGTGATCCCGCATTGGTGCGACGCCACACATATCGCCGCGTTCGATCCTGAAACCGTGCTCGCCATGCTTGACCTCATCGAAGAGCAGGCCGCGGGCTTCGAGACACTACGGCAGTTGCATCGCCCTGTCGAGATTGAGCCAAGCGGAACAATCTGCGGAGAGTGCTCCATGAGGCTCCCCAACGGCAAGTATTTCGGGCGGCTAGAGGAATGGCCGTGCCCTACCCTGCAAGCGATAGGAGAGAGCGATGACTGAACCAATGAAGTTTCGCAAGAAGCCGGTAGTGATCGAGGCGATGCATTTCGACAGAGGGGCCGCGTCTGGTGTCGGATACGAGATCGCCAGGTGGTGCGGTGGCAGGTTCAACACGGACGTAAAGCCGTCTGACCGTACCGACGTGCGCTACTCGATCAGCATCCCGACGTTGGAGGGCGTGATGACCGCGAATGAGGGCGACTACGTGATTCGCGGCGTGGAGGGCGAGTTCTATCCGTGCAAGCCGGACATTTTCGAGGCGACCTACGAGGTGGTGTCTGATGTCGAGTGAACGCATTACCGATGAGCGGCTCGCGGAGTGCATGGAGTATGCGACGCACGAGGCGGACATGGCGGGGAATGCCGCGCGTGTGAACCCGGATCATGTCGACGATGCGCGGTTCTACCGGAACCTCGAAGCGGCACTGGCCGAGCTGCAAGCGTTCCGGGCGCGGGAGGCAGGCCGGGATGAACACGGTCTGCCGACCCGGCTCGGTGCCGCGATCAAGTTCGAGGGGCTGGCGAACGTGTTTGTTCGGCATTCGACGTATCAGCCGTACCCGTGGACTGATGGGCAGGCGTTCTTGGACTCGGAAGAGGTGCTCGAAATTGGAGAGGGCTGTGGCCCGTGGAAGGTGGTGCAGGATGATGACTGAGCTAGAGCTGACCGATGCCGAGTGGCGTGAGTTCCAGGCGATTCCAGAGCAGGGTTTCTCGCATCGTGATTGGGTGAACGCGCGGATTCGTGACCGTGCGGCTCGGCAGCATGCCGACGAGTCGGACACGCTCAAGGTCGCGGGCAAGCGGATTGCGGAGCTTGAGGCGAAGCTTGCGGGGGTACGAAAGCACTGCGTTGAGCGCATCCAAGATTACCCGGACGACCCGTTTGACTATGCGTTTCAGGAATGCAAGCGCATCCTCGCGATTCTGGACGGTGGCTCGTGACCCGGGATGAGGCGGCTCGTGAGGCCGCACAGAGGTACGTGGAGTCGGGTGCACCGTCGTCGGAGCAGCAGGAGCTGTTGCAGGCCGCGTATATCGAGAAATGCGGGCTGATCGCGGAGGTTGGAGATGAGTAGCGGTCAGAGGCCTCGCACGCGGGAGCACTTCCCGAAGATGAAGGATCGAGCAGGGAGACGGCGGGTGAGGCGTGCGGAGCAGTTCGGTTGGAAGCTCGTCGCGTTCACGGAGGCCGCAATCGGGGCGAGCCTCTCGGTCCAGCAGCTAGCGCTATCGATGGCCGCATTCCAGGCCGCATACGAAAGGAGCCACGAGCGTGACTGAGCGTGTTATCTGGGAGGCATCGAGTCTGCCGTACCTCGTGCAGGAGCGGCGGTTGATTCCGACGCGGCTGGCGCGGCCGAAATATGACATCGAATGGGAGACCGTCGCGCGGTTCCAGTTCGAGAAGCTCGCAGAGGACGACGCGATCAGCAGGGCGAAAAGCGGGGCGTATACGAGAGTCATCCGAGAGGAATAGCTGGGACAATAGACGCGGGAGGTCACAGTGTCAGAAACGCTCACCACACGACAGGCCGCCAGGCGAGTCAACCGGCACATCCGCACAATCCACCGATGGCGATCAGAAGGCATGGAAGTCGACTTCGACAAGGTAGGTCACATGCACGTCGACCTCGACGAACTACTCGACTGGTACCGCCACAAGACCGTCGCGAATCCCGTACACAAATACCGACTCCGAAAAAAGATTCAGAGTATGGAGTTGACACCCTAGCGTTGTCAACCCGAATATAAGAATCGGCACCAAAGACAAGCGCCCCGGCACTCACGTGCACGGGGCGTTCGTCGTTTTCGGGGTTACTGATCTCGGTGGAGCGACTTAGCCAACTCCTCAACCGCATTCGCTAGGTTGCCGAGGGCACGAGCCATCTCCTTCTCGTAATCCGACTCGGCATACACCTCAGACTGAATTGCCTGAGCATGAGCACGTCCTGCAAGTTCACTCACCCGCGTGTACGACACGATTCCCCCTAGCTCTGCTTAACCGTGACACTTGGCGACGCAGTTCCCGACGCGAGCGCATACGCCTCAGCGAGCGCGCGTAAAGCCGGGACGCCGTTGTAGCCATGCTCCTTCGACTCATACCCAGCAAGCTCCACCTTCGCTGCGGCGTGTATCGCTTTGTACAAAGTCACGGCAGCATCCCTCTGCGCATCGAACACATCTCTATTACTCGGTGCAGTACTCACTGCGCTCCTTCCTGCCACCGACCTTCGGCAGCACTCGCATCATCACACGAGCCTGCGACATTGACTCGAAACCGGACCAGATCATGACCCGTGAAATTCGCAACGGCAAAGGCCACCGAGCCTACCGACGCAAACAAGCAGCGTTGAAACGCCGCACAGCACGCGAAAACCTCCCCTGCGGATGGGGCTCAGACTTCGGCTGCGGGCAACCAATCGACACCACACTGCCGTGGAAGGACAGGTTGGCGTTCACCGCCGACCATCCAGTAGCGCTCGCCAACGGTGGGCACCTCGTCAAACAAGACCTAGTGCCGTTCCACCGCGGATGCAATTCGCGCAAGGGCGACGCGGAAGAACTCGACATCGAACTATGGGGGGCAACATGAACAAGTACATCGTCTACACCGAAACAGGCGAGGTCCGGGCGGAAGCGTCGACGCATTCAATCCACGACGGTCACCTACACCTCGAAGACGACAATGGCACCACGGCACTATTTGCCGCATACAGCTGGACACACTTCGTCGTCCAGCGCGAGCGGACAGTTAGCGGCATCCAGGAGAGAGTGAAGAAACTCGAAGTCAACCTGCCAGCAGTGGCCGACACGATCGACTTCGGCACCCTGACGATCCGCGAGGGTGGCAGCGTAAAGGTTGCGCGGAGCGATGAAATCCGCGAAACACTGGCTGCGCCGCTATCAGGCAACATCAACACCACCGGGCAATTCAAACACGCCGTTGAAATCGCATCCAACGGCCACACAGTTGCCGTCACCGGGGACGGGTACCTCCATGGTTTCAGCGACGCCATTGCCGAAGCCAAAGCGGCTGGCCTTGAAATCGCAGTGAACCGAGCTAATGGGGAGAGAGAGATCCGTTTCCACGGCGGCGGGCGCATCCTATTCCGACCAGCCAGCGAGTTCCGAGGCGTCACCGTCGAAGTGGCATACCTCATCGGTAAGTGGGACCAGGACGTTGCAGACACGATAGCCCCATGCTTCGGCAACAGGCCTAAGCGAATCGGAGTCCTGCTATGAGCACCATCGGAACACTCACGGCCACCATCCTCGTCAAGGTCGGAGACCAGACCACCGATGTCGGTTCGATCACAACCGACATCGACGGCACGCTCACCGAACACGACAGTGGGTACGCCGTGCGGGCAGAAGTCAAACGATACCGCTGGCGACTCGCACGCCTCTTCCTCACCGCCGCATGGGCCGCGGTCACCTCAAAGTAGGGGTCGAGCGCGAAAAGCCGCGCGACGAGCGCGAGAGGCCGCGCGAAGTCGGTCGGAGGCTCGAGAGGGTCGAAAAAATCCAGAAACCTTGATCCGATGCCAGTCTCCCGCTCGCTGTCTGGCATCTCTCTCTCCCGGCTTTTTGAAGAATCTGCGCAATTTGCGCGGCGCGTGAATTGGGGTCAATTCGATGGCACGTCAAAAGGCTCCCTGCGGCACGTATTCGGCCTACCGTCGTCATCGGCGGGAGGGGTCGGAGCCGTGCGCGGCGTGTGTCCGCGCGAAGAATAAGCACAATGCGAGCCGGTCGGTTTCGGCGTCTGCGCGGGAGCGTTCGGAGCCGGTTGTTCGGGCTCAAGAGTCGGTTCCGGTTGAGGTCAATTCGTTTGATCGTCATGCCGAGTTGCTGCGGACGTTGGAGCTTGTTGATACGGCGATTGATGCGGCGATTGATGACGATCCGGTGAAGCTTGCGCCGTTGATTCGTGAGCGGCGCGAGTTGATTGCTGAGCTTGGCCCGGTTGAGGTTGTCGAGGAGGTTGACCCGTTCGATGAGTTCCTCGCTGGAGAAGGAAATGTTGTTCGGTTCGACTCGGCCAAGGGTCGAGAAGCGTCCTAAGGCGGCGGGGTCTCATGCGGATCGCGCGCTTCGTTTTCTTGATGCGTGCGGGTTGACGCTTGACGAGTGGCAGCGGTATGTCGTGTCGGCGCTTGTTGAGGTTGATGATGAGGGTCGTTGGGCGTCGTCGGAGTTTGGCCTGCTGGTGGCTCGGCAGAACGGTAAGGGTGAGATCTTGCTTGCCTACGATTTACTGCACCTGTTCATGTTTCCGCGCGCGGACAAGAAGCGTAAAACGATCTTGCATTCTGCGCATGAGGTGAAGACTGCCGTGGATGCGTTTGAGCGTCTGGCGGGCGTTGTCGAGTCGGTGCCGCAACTTATGAGCCGCGTGGACAATATTTATACGGCGAACGGCAAAGAGGGTATTGTCCTGAAGCGTCGTGAGGGTCAGCGCAATGGCGACCGGCTGCGGTTTATTGCTCGGACGAAGAAGTCTGGGCGTGGTTTTACGGCTGATATTCGGATTGACGATGAGGCTCAGGAAGAGTCGTTGCAGGCGAATAACGCTTTGGCGTATACGCAGTCGCAGATCACGAATCCTCAGGCGTTGTTCACTGGGACTGTGCCTGAGGATGGCGTGAATGATTCCGAGGTGTGGGAGGCGTTGCGGGATCGTGGCCGCAAGGGTATCGGTGCGCGCACGGGCTGGATGGAGTGGTCGCCGGAAGGGTCGGATGATCCAGACATTGCGGATGCGATCGAGCCTGGTGATCTTGACGCGCTTGTCGAGTCGAATCCGTCACTTGGCTGGCGGATGCCGATCGAGACGGTGATTGATCAGCTCGAGCGGGCAAACACTGACCCGGACGGGTACTTGCGCGAGCGGTTTTCTGTGTGGCCGAACCGTCGCCCTGTTGAGGCGCAAGCGTTGTCTGAACTGGATCTTGACCGGTGGCGGGATAGTGAAGAGCCTGACGCGTCTCTTGGGGATGTTTCGGTGATTGCGATTGCTGCGGCTCGGAACGCGGCGTATTGCTCAGTGTCGGCCGCGTCGAGGTTCGACGATGACACGATCTTTGTTGAGCACGTTCGTACTGATCGCGGAACGATGTGGGTCGCGGAGTTCGTGAAGTCGTTGAAGGCGGATCTTGGCGATGCGCTTGTGGTGCTCGACTCAAAGAACGCGGCGATGATCCTTGTCGATCTTGAGCGCGCCGGGGTGAAGTTCCTTTCGATGGATATGAACGAGGTTGCTGCGGCGCATGCGATGTTCGTTGAGGGCGCGAATCTTGGCCTGATTGTCCATCGTGGGCAGGAAGAGCTCACGCAGTCGTTGTCGTCTGCGACGACTCGGAAGATTGGGCAGGCGGGGATGACGTGGGATGCGTCCGATCCAAAGGTGCCGGTGTCTCATGCGCAGTCTGTGACGTGGGCTGCGTGGGGTTTGCGGAAGCAGGAGGCAAGGCCGAAGCGTGAGCCTGCCCCACCGCCGCCGAAGCCTGCTGTGTTGACTCGCGATTCTGTCGCTCGGGATGAAACGAATTTGAACCATGTGAGGTTCTAGAAGAGGGGTCTGTCTTGGTTGAGATTGGTTACCAGTCGGGCTCTGGCGTGAGCGGTTGGGGTGCGCTTGCTGCGGAGACGCATGAGACGAATCCTGATTTGCAGTGGCCGAATTCGATTGACGTGTTTGATCGGATGCGGCGCGAGGATACGCAGGTCAAGTCTGTTCTTCGTGCGGTGACGTTGCCGATTATGCGTACCGAGTGGGTGATCGACGGGACGGGTTGCCGGCCGGAGGTTGTGGAGCATGTTGCGCGTGATCTTGGTCTGAAGGTGAAAGGTGAGGCGTTCCAGGCTCCTGTTCGCTCGAAGGGTCGGTTTTCGTTTCAGGAGTTTCTTCGTCTTGCATTGCTCGAGCTGGTGTATGGGCACTCGTTTTTCGAGCAGGTGTATGACCAGTCGGATGGCGAGACGCACCTGCGGAAATTGGCTTGGCGTCCGCCGCGGACGATTGCGGATATTGAGACTGCCCCTGACGGTGGTCTTGTCGCGATCAAGCAGTTTGGGGCGAACGGCAAAGACGATGTTGTGATTCCGGTTGACCGGCTTGTGGTGTTCACGAATGAGCGTGAGGGCGCGAACTGGCTCGGTGAATCGCTATTGCGTTCGGCGTACAAGATGTGGGTGTTGAAGGATCGTGTCTTACGCATCCAGGCACTCACGGCGGAACGTAACGGCCTCGGTATGCCGGTGGCGACGTCTGCACCTCCTCCTGAGGATGCGTCGTTTGACGAGCTGAAGGCGTGGATGGATGAGCAGATCGCGGCGAATCTTGAGCTGGTGAAGAACGCTCGAGCGGGTGAGTCTGCTGGTGCGTCGATCGCGAATGGCGCGAAGTTCGAGTTCGTTGGGGTGTCGGGTGATCTGCCTGATACGGATAAGCCGATTCGGTATTACGACGAGCAGATTGCTCGTGGTGTGCTGGCGCACTTCTTGAACCTTGGTACTGAGACGGGTTCTTGGGCTTTGGGGTCGACGTTCGCGAATTTCTTCACGGACTCGTTGAATGCGGTGGCGCAGCATATTGCTGAGGTCACGAATCAGCATGTGATCGAAGATCTTGTGGATCTTGCTTTCTCGGAGGATGAGCCCGCGCCGAAGCTAGTTCCTGCGGCGATTGGTGAGCAACAGCCGGTGACGGCGGAGTCGATTCGCGCGCTCGTGGATTGCGGCGCGATTGAGGTTGATGAGCGTCTTGAGGCGTGGCTGCGTGAACGTTTTGGCGCGCCGGTGAAAGACAGCGCCACAACGAGAGTGAGACCTGCACAAGTGAGAGCCGAGGGGGCTGCATGAATGAGAAATCGCGGCCTTGGTTCCGCATTGAGATGAAGGCTGAAGTTGAGGATGCTCCGGCGTCGGCTGATGTGTATATCTATGACGAGATTGGCGAGTCCTGGTGGGGCGGCGTGTCCCCGAAGGCGTTGATTGATGAGATCCAGGCGCTCGAGGTCGATGACCTGAATGTCTACGTCAATAGCCCTGGTGGTGCGGCGTGGGATGGGATCGCGATCATGAATGCGCTTCGTCGGCATAAGGCGAAGGTGCATGTGACGGTTGATGCTCTTGCGGCGTCGGCGGCGTCGATGATCGCGATGGCGGGCGACCGGATCACGATGAATCGTGGCGCGCAGTTGATGATTCACGACGCGTCGGGTTTCGCGATGGGTAACGCGCAGACGATGGACGAGACTGCGCAGGTGCTCAACAAACTGTCTGACAGCTATGCGGACGCGTATGCGGCGCGCGCTGGTGGCTCGCGTGAGCATTGGCGTGAGCTGATGCAGGCGGAGACCTGGTATACGGCGGAGGAGGCTGTTGAGGCTGGCCTGGCTGATGACTGGGTGGATGCCGAGCCTGAGGCTACCGCGGCGTTTGATCTGTCGCGTTTCAAGTTTCGAGGTCGAGCGATGGCCCCAGCGCCGGTGCTCGCCCGAATAGACCTCTCGGCCAACCGGTCGGGTGAAAGTTCCGCCGAGGCGGACGTACAGAAGGAGGGCCTTGTGGCTTATCTGGACGATGTAATCGAAGCTCTCGGCATGGACGAGGGCACGACTGAGGAAGAGACGATCACTGAGATTAACCGTCTGGTGGATCTTGCGACGACTCCTGTAGAGCCGGAGTCGAAGCTCCCTGCTGGTGTGCAGGCTGTGGACGCGAATGTGTTCGCGCAGCTCCAGGCTGATGCTGCTGCTGGCCGTGAGGCGCTCGAGGCGCAGGCTGAGGCTCGCCGGGAGGGCATCGTGAAGGCCGCGATGGCTGATGGCCGCATCACTGCCGCATCGAAGGCCACTTGGCTTTCGGCGCTCGAGAAGGACGAAGAGGGCGCGAAGGCGCTCATCGAATCGTTCCCGAAGAACACTATTCCGGTGGCTGAAATTGGCCACTCGGACGACATTCAGACCGCCGAGGACGCGCTCCTTGACCGGTTCAACGGCAAGACTCAGGAGGTCTAGAAATGGCTGACTACATCCCCAAGTTTCCCGCTGGCGCGGTCGTGACGCTCACTACGTCGGCAGATGTTACCGGCGGTCACGTTGTCGAGCTTTCGGCGGCTGGCACGGTCGCTCACGCTGCGGCTGATTCGGCGAAGGTCGTCGGTGTTGCTGCGCGTGACTCGAAGTCGGGCGAGCAGGTCGCTGTTTTCGTCGGCAAGGGCACTGTCCACCGTCTTGTTGCGTCGGCTGCAATTGCTGCGGGCGCGAAGGTCATCACCGCCACTGGCGGGAAGGTCGCGACCATCGGCGCTGGCACTAATCCTGTCGGCCTCGCACTCACCGCGGCGACTAACGCCGATGACGTCATTGAAGTTCTGGTCTAGGAGGATCGAAAAATGGGCTACACATACCCTGTGCGTCACCAGACTGGGACGCTTACTACGGAGCAGCTTCACCTGCTGCTGAAGAATCCGCGGCTGATTGCGCGTCAGGTTGCGTCGCTCACGAACGAGAAGTTCCTCGCGGACTATCTCCTGAGCGGCCGCTATGACGCTGCTGGTGGCGGGGTCTACTACGAGACCGAGACTGGTGACCTGTACACGGGCACTGACCCGGAGGCGATTGAGCCTGCTGGTGACTACCCGCTGATTCAGCTTGACGAGGGTGTGCCGTCTGCGGCGCGCACTGTGAAGTTCGGTCAGGGCTCGGTCATCACGGATGAGAAGATCAGCCGCGAGGGCAATCAGTATGTGCAGAAGGCGCTCATGCGTGTCGGTAACCAGATGGTTCGCTACGTCGACACGGTTGCGTGGGGCGTTATCGCGTCGCGTGTCTCGTCGACCTCGGCTGCGACCTCAGATGGCGTTGGCGCGTGGACTACCGCGGGTAACGTGCTCGGGCACCTCATGACGGTTCGTGAGGCTCGCGCCGAGCTCGCTACGGGTCTTGACCTGGACACTGTGGTGCTGCCGTCTGCGAAGTGGGCGAAGCTTGTCGGCATGCTTGTCGACGACGGCGCTCTTCCTCGCGAGCAGGGCAATATCGCTCTCTCGGGCACTGCACCGGTGAGCGCGTTCGGTATGACGTGGCTCACGTCGCCGCACATCACCGGCACGGACCCGTGGCTTTTCGACACTGCGCAGCTTGGCGGTATGGCGGACGAGAAGCTTCTCTCGGAGGAGTTCGCGGCTGCTGGACAGACCGGTGTGGAGGCGTCGACTACTCGTATCTCGGATAACGACTCGTACCTTGTGCGTGGTCGCCGCGTCACGGTGCCGATTGTCACTGAACCTCAGGCTGGCGTGAAGCTCACCGGGACGGGGCTGTAATGGCTGACGTGAAGCCCGGTGAGGGTACTTATGCGGTGACTGCTGCGGTGGCCGTGGTGCGCCTGCTGGACGGCTCGGAGCGTTACGTGTACCGAAACGGTCGTTTCGATGCGGCTGGCGCTGACGCGGCGAGCGTCGCGCACCTCGAGTCGGTTGGTCTCGTGCGCAAGGAGCCCGTCCCGGTCGAAGAGGCGGAGACTACCGAGACTCCTAAGGAGCCAGAGAAGTCCGAAGCGCCTGAGGATCCGAAGCCAGCGACTCGATCGCGCACGACGAAGTAAGGGGTAAGGGGCGATGATTCTTCCAATCGAGATTGGCGAGGATGATGATCTTGCTCGCGAGATTCTTGTGATCGGTCGAGTCATTGCCCCTTGCATCTCGTCGCTTGAGGGTGAGGGTCGAGCGGATGCGCTCGCGATCCTCAAGCGGGTCTATAAGGACACTCGTACTCGTGGGCAGCGGTTCGTGAAGTCGCAGTCGATTGGTCCGGCGAGGGTGGATTACACGGATGTGCAGTCCATGTTTGACGGCGCTCCGACGATGGCCCTGCGGGCGCTGTGCGGCGGATCTAGTGTCGGTGGGCTGTCCAAGGGGAGCTTCCCGAAGGATCGCCCTGTGGGCAAGATTTGGCCGGAGGAATGATGGATTTTCCGTTCGGTAGGTCTGTGACGAGACTTCGGGCTGGGGTGCAGGTTGACCCGTATTCGGGTGAGGAAACGTTCTCGGATTGGTCTAACCCGTCCTCGCTCGTGATCGAGGGCGCGTTTGTCGCGCACACGTCTACTTCGATGCTTGCCACGGCGACTCGCGAGCAGGCGCTTGAAGCGAAGTCGCTGTTTTGTGGCGAGGCGGATATTCGTAAGGGTGACCGCATTGTCGACGGTGACTATACGTACACGATTGACGGGATTCCCCCGGCTGCGGACACGAACCCGTTCACAAATTGGACGCCGCCGCGGGAGATCCCGTTGACGAGATACGAGGGATGATGGCGAAGAACTACGTCAATAGTCCGGGGTTCATTGAATCCTTGTATGACGATCCTGGTTTGAACGCTGAGCTGCAAGCCGCGGCTGAACGTGTCGCGGCGAGGGTTCGCGCTACTGCGCCTGTCGGGGATAGTGGCGAGTACAAGGGTTCAATCCATGTCGAGAAGTCCCCTCGAGGGGGTAGGCCGGTCTATCGTGTGGTTGCTGACGCACCTCACGCGATGCTGGTCGAGTCTCGCACCGGGAATCTTGCTCGGGGCGTCCGATGACCTATATACGCCCGGATATCGAATTGTGGTTGACCGGGTATCTGCGGGGGAAGTTCCCGCACTGCACGGTCACGAATAAAGAGCCGCCTGAGCTTGGGCGGCTCTTGCCGTTAACGAAGCCTTTGATCGTGGTGCGGGACGATTCCGGGCCGCGGCTGGATTTCATGCTGTTTCAGAACGCGGTCGGCGTCTCTGTGCTTGCTGGCACGAAGGCGAACGACAAGCCCGCGAATGACCTTGCTCGTGAGGTTGCCGCGGCCCTGTTCGATGACGGGATTACCGGTATCGGGCAGTCACCTGTCACTCGGGTTGAGTGGGACGGATGCAACGGACCGTATGCCGTTGATGAATCAAGTGATGTTGCTCGCCGCTATATGACGGTCGAGTACGTAACCGCGGCTGTCGGCTATTAGACAGCCCTATTTTGGATGGAGTAAATAATGGCCGACGTAGATTTTGATGTTGAGAAGGCGAAGGTCTACCAGACCGGGCTTGCGTTTATCAACCGGTCACCGAGCGCGACTCTCCTTAGTGAGAGTGAAATGAAGGCGATGGTCGGCAGTGACGGCAAGATCACTCCACCTACAGGATACGAAAGCCTAGGGCTGTGGGCGAAGGATAGCGGCCCGGAGTTCGCGCGAGAAGCTGGCGATAGCACCGAGTTCTATCAGCCCGGTTTCGAGCTCGTGGGCGAGGTGTCGCGCACCGTGGGCCTGACGCTCGCGGAGGATCGCGAGATCGTGCAGTGGCTTGACCACGGCAAGACTCCGGGCGCCGAAGGTGCGGTTACTGTAGGCGGTGCTAATGGCGAACGATTCCCACTACTGCTGATTATGAAGCGGCGCGATGGCCTGATTGACGCGACAAACGGGTTTGCCCGCGTGCAAGAGTTCGCGCCTGGATCGGCGGAGCGCGGGACGCTCGAAACATCGGTATCAACGTTCAAGTGGTCTGCTGCCGACGAGCTTGGCGGCGACCTCTATCGGCGCGTGCCGATCGTTCCAGCTGTTCCGACTCCGCCGGCTGGCTAGTCGTGTTGTTGAGGGGCAGGTGACCGCCTGCCCCTTTTTCGTTGTATTGAGAGGGAATTGTGACCAGCACTGATCTGGATAAGTTTTTTGAGGGCGCTTTCGATGAAGAGGAAGCGCTTGCGGAGATTGCCGAGAATCCCGGCATTGAGACTCGGTTTAGCCGCGATTTTTTCGCGGCCGAGTTCGAGGACGGCACTCGTATCGGTGTTCCGTTGAAGCTCACTCGCGAGCTTTACGCGGATGTGACCGAGCGGTTCGATGACCCGTTCGACCAGCTCGAGGCGCTGCTCATTGCTCTCGGGCTTGAGGATGAGCTTGGCAAGATCCCTGATGACATTCGCCTGCAAGCCGTATTCGTTGAACGCTATTTCGATGCGCTCACGAAGGTGCAGAACGCTTCACTGGGGAAATAGCGTACGTCGCCAACGTCAGCTTGGAGCATCCGGCCGCGTTTGCGGCGACGATGCGCAAGTACGGGGTTTCCCCGGGTGATATTGGCGACGGTGTGACGTTCGGTGAGGCATATGACCTTGTGGTTGCGGCGATGGGCGACACGGCCACGCCACTCTATGCGGCCGTGCAGGGGTGGGCTTTCCCGGCGTCGTTCCCTGAGTTGGTGCAGTTGGCGTCGTCGGCTGGGTCGCCTGATGCGGCGAGGAAGCTGATGCCGTGGACGTTGGGGGCGGAGAACCGTCGCCGTGAGGCGTTGTCGGTGTCTACGGCTGAACGGGCTGAGGCGTTGGCGGAGTTGCAGGCAATGTTTGCGTAGGGGCTGAGAGGCCCCTTTTTTGCGCTCTGAGCGCGGAAGGTGGTGTCTCTCGTGAAGCAAGTCGGCGCGGGTTTCGTGATGGTCACGCCCCGTTTCAGCGGTTTCCGCAAGGCGGTCGCTGCCGAGTCCACCGCCGCGGGCCGCGAGGGTGGCCGCAACTTGCAGTCCTCGATGGGCGGGGCCGGTCGGTCGGCTGGGTCGAAGCTCGGTAAGGACATGAAGTCGGCGTTTTCGTCGGCGTCGGCTGGGCTCGGTGGTACGTCGCTCAAGACGCTTACTCGTGAGGTGCAGTCGGCGCAGGACAAGCTGACGGCGGCGCGGTTGAAGCAGCAGGACGCTGCGGGGACCGTGCGGACGGCTGAGGCGAAGCTAGCTGAGGTTATCCGTAAGTCGGGTGAGGATTCGGCGGCTGCGGTTGCTGCGAGCGAGAAGCTCGAGTCGGCTCGTCGTAAAGAGAAGGTCGCGGCTGACAATTTGGCGACGGCTTCGACGAAGCTGAAGGATGCCCAGTCGGCGGTGAAGGACGCGTCGAAGGATGCCGGGGATTCTGCCGCTAGCTCGGTGACTGGGTTCGACCGCCTGAAGGACGCTGCTGGGAATGCTCTTACGGGCATCGGGGATAAGGCTGGCAGTGCCGGTAAAGCCATCCTGGATGGTATCGGTGCTGGTATCCAGGCGGCGTCTCAGATGGCCGCTGCGGGGCTTGCAGCGCTCGCTACGCAGGCTGTTGCGATCACGAAGTCTGCCGTGTCGGAGTATGCGACGTGGGAGCAGGTCACTGGCGGTATCGACACGCTGTTCAAGGATGCATCGGGAACCGTGCAGGGGTTTGCAGACGAGGCGTTCCAGACCGCGGGTGTGTCCGCGAATGAGTACATGACGCAGGTCACGTCTTTCTCGGCGTCGCTGATTTCGTCGCTTGATGGTGACACGACTGCTGCTGCGGGTGCCGCGAATCAGGCGATGATCGACATGTCGGACAACGCCAACAAAATGGGTACCGACATTGCTTCGATTCAGAACACGTATCAGGGGTTCGCGAAGCAGAACTACACGATGCTTGACAACCTCAAGCTGGGGTATGGCGGCACGAAGCAGGAGATGGAGCGCCTGCTTGAGGATGCCGCGAAACTGTCGGGTGTCGAGTACAACATTGACTCGTTTGCGGATGTGACTGAGGCGATTCACGTTGTGCAGACGGAGCTTGGGATCACTGGGACGACTGCCGAGGAGGCGGCGTCCACGATCGAGGGTTCCGTTGGCGCGATGAAGGCATCGTGGTCGAACTGGCTCACCGAGTTGGGTAAGACCGATGGTGATGTTGAGGGGATGACGGACAATCTTGTCCAGTCGGTTGGCACGGCGCTGAGCAACATTGTTCCGCGTGTGGGGCAGATCCTTCAGAGTCTCGTGCAGTCGATCCCATCGTTCCTGTCGAGCATCGTCACGATTCTTCCGCAACCGTTCCAGGATGGTCTTGACAAGATCAGTGAGTCGGTTGGCGGGTTGGATAATCTGCTCGGCCCATTGGGCGCTTCGTTTGGTGCGATTGGTGCGATTGGTCTCGTGCCGTTGCTGTCGAAGCTGCCGATTGTGGGGAGCCTGTTTTCTGGGCTCGCGACGAAGCTGCCGATTGTGGGGAGCCTGTTTTCTGGGCTCGCGACGAAGCTGCCGTTGCTGACGAATCCGTTGTTTATTGCGGCGGCAGGTCTTGGCGCTTTTGCTGCGGCTGGTGGGGATTTCGGGCAGATCGGTGACCTCGTGTCGGGGTTTGTTGACACGATCGTTTCAGCCCTGCCGGGTGTGATTGATGCGATTGTGTCGGCAATCCCTGAGCTGGTGGACGGCATTCTGTCGGCGGTGCCTCAGCTGCTGGAGGCGGCGACGCAGATCGTGCAAGCGCTGATTGACGGCATCGTTGTTGCGGTGCCGCTGCTGGTTGAGGGTGCGGTGACGCTGGTCACGGGGCTGCTGGATGCGATCGTGGCGAATCTGCCGATGATCATCCAAGCTGCGCTGACGCTCGTCACGACACTGCTGCAAGGAATCATCCAAGCACTACCGGTGCTGATTCAGGCTGGCATTTCACTGCTGATGGGGCTGATTCAGGGCATCATCGAAAACCTTCCGATGATTATCGAGGCGGCACTGTCGCTGATCAATGGCCTACTGACGGCGATTGTCGAGAACCTGCCGCTCATCATCCAGGCTGGTATTGATCTGCTGATGGCGCTCGTCACCGGTCTGATTGATGCGCTGCCGATGCTGCTCGATGGCGCGCTGCAGTTGCTTATTGGGCTGGTGACGGCGATCACGGAAAACCTTCCGTTAATTATCGAGGCCGGTATTTCGCTGATCATGTCGCTGATCCTCGGCATCATCGGGGCGCTGCCTGACCTGATCACGTCGGCGGTGGGCATGATTTCGACGATTGTTGAAACGCTGCTCGAAAACCTGCCGATGATTATCGAGGCGGCGATTCAGATCATCCTCGCGATCGTGGAGGGTCTTGTTGTCGCGATCCCTGACCTGATTGCGGCGATTCCTCAGATCATTGAGGCGATCTGGAACGCGATTACTGAGGTCGACTGGCTCGAACTCGGAAAGACCATCATCCAAGGACTGATCGACGGTATCGCGTCGATGGTGTCGGGCGTGGGTGACGCAATCGGCGGTGTTGTGGATGAGATCTCGTCGTGGCTGCCTCAGTCCCCGGCGAAGAAGGGCCCGTTCTCGGGCCGTGGTTGGACTCCGCACCGTGGTAAGTCGCTCGTTGAGGGGTTCGCGGATGGCATGCGGGATTCGCAATCTGACGTTGAGTCCGCTGCTGACCAGCTTGCTCGCGGTGCGGTGATTGACCCGCAACAGTATGCGTCGGATGCGGCGAATGCTGTTGAGGCGCGTGCGCGGATGGCGGTTGATGCGTCGTTTGCTGCTGCACCTCAGCAGACGGCCACGGCGGTCATGGAGCGGCCTGCGGTCGGTGACGTGCGTATCACGATCAACGCGACGGATGGTCAGTCTGCGCGGGATATTGCGCTTGAGGTTGACAAGATTCTGAGGGGTGGCTTGTGAGTCAGATCTATGTGGAGATGGATGGGCTCACGGTGTGGGGTCGCGGGAAGGCGACTCCACATGACCTTTCAGGGTTCGGTATCAAGCGGAACGGGCTCGAGCAGTTTGACGATTCTGCGAGCCGTTCGGGCGAGGTCGCGAAGCGCGATGTTGGTGACGGCTCCTATTGGGGTGATTCCTCGCTTGATGGGATTGTCCGCACGTTGCAGGGTGTCGCGCACGCGCCGACTCATCGTGAGCTGGAGGCGATGCACGACCGGCTGATGGCGTTGAACGCCTCGTCTGCGTACCGGCCGCTCACGTACCGGTCGGAGCGTGGCTACCGGTATGCGATGGCTCGCGTTGAGGGCGCTGTCACGTGGCTGCATGACCGGTGGATCAACAAGCCTCGCGCAGAGTTCACGATTGCTTTCCGATGTGCGGATGCGCATTGGAATGGTGAGTCGCGAAAGTACACGCTCACTCCTGGGCAGACGGTCACGGTTGAGAATCGCGGCACTCTCCCCGCTTGGCCGATGGTAGACGTTCGCGGCCCGCTCGGGGTGAACTGGGGTCTCGGTGTCGGCTCGTCCCGGCTGTATGTCGATCGTGCGGTTGGATCTGGCGAGACGGTGACAGTCGATCATGAAAACGGCTGGGTCAAGTCGTCGTCTTCGGGGTTCATTACCGAGGGCATCAGCGGGTACGAGTCGAATCTTGCGCCTGGCGTTGGCACGGTCACCTTCACCGGGTCGGGTTCGGGCTCGGCGACGGTGACGTTTACTGACCGGTTCGTGTAGGGGGGGTTTGATGGTTGAGCGCATTGTCCCCGTGCATACGGTGACTGGGGAGCGGATCTTCACGAAGATCGGCGGCACGGTCGGTTCGTGGACTACTTCACTCACGACGCCGGGGACTGGGTCGGTGACGATCTACGCGCGGGATCAGAAACGCAAGCTCGACTTCGAGTCGGTGCGCTTGCTGCGGCGTACCGCCGCGACAACGATCGTCATCGAAGAAGTCAAGCACGAAGTGTTTTCCGGGCCGGGGCATATCCAATATGCCGGGTATGTGACGGACTCGGAGTGGGACGACTCCACGGGAATGCTGTCGCTGAATCTCGTGGAGATCAAGAAGCTCGGCGATAAACGTCAAATGTGGGTGCCTGGTGAGGGCGGCGCGAACGAGCTTACGATCACGGGTGCGTCCATGTATCGGATCGTGCGTGAGGTGCTGTGGCGGGCGTTTGGTCGCGAGATTGGCACCAGGTATGCGTTGCCGTTCTTGTGGCCGGAGGAGAAGCCTGGGCAGCTCACATATGAATTGTTTCGGTACCACTACAAGAGCCTCACTCAGGTCATGTCTGATCTTGATGCTACGGGCGGCCCGGACTGGAACCTTCGCCCGCGGTGGGTCGGTGGCCTACTGAAGTGGGATGTGCATATTGGTTCGCCCACGTTCGACTGGGGCGAGGTGCGGATGCGTGCAGCGACGCCCGAAAATCCTGTCCGCACTCCCGTATCGAAGCTGAAAGAGCTACAGGATGGTTCGGAGCAAGCATCTGACGTGTGGGTGATCGGCGCTGGCTCTGAGGCTTCCATGCGCGTTGGCTGGGCTGGGCCGGACCAGCTGCCGATGATCGAGGGCGTTCCGCGGCAGATCGTCACAGAGTCGCACAAGCACGTGGACGTCAATACACAGTTGAATCAGATCGCGTTGACAACACTGTTGGACAGTCGGGGGCCCCGCCGTCAGTTCTCGTTTGAGCTGCAGTTTGAGCAGGGCGGCTGGCTTACGCCGGACATGGTGCGTATCGGGATGCGGATCAGGTTGGCGCATCCGGGCTCGGAGGGTATCTCTCGCGGCGAATATCTGCTGTATGTGCTGTCGGTTTCGCGTGCCGGTAAGGGCCGGGTCCGAGTGGAGACGCAGGAGGTCGAGTAATGGCGCGCTGGCGGAATTTGAAAGACCCGGCGATCCCGGACACGAATCGGCGTGTGCGCGACCTCGAAGCTGGCTCGCCGATCGGCTTTAGCTCTGTGGAGCGTGGCGGGCTGCGAATCGCGTCAGATCAGGGTCTGCTCATCGAAGGTCAAGGGCTCGTGACGGGGCTGTTCGATGTTACGGGCACGCTGTCGGGGTCGGGCACGCTCGACTGGTCGGGTACGTCGAAGTTCACTGGGCAGACGAATGTTGTCGGCCCGCTCGACGTGTCGGGGCTGTCGGACTTCACGGGCAACATGGGCATATCCGGCGACATGGACGTGTCTGGTGACGCGGACTTCACGGGTGCAGTTCACGCGCGGAGCTTCGTTGTCGAAGGCTCGGACTCGTATGTGCAGATGGGTGAGTCTGGATTCGCGCTCATGAATGGCAGTCTTTCGGGTGGTGGTGCGACGTTCGCCATCACGCTGAATAAGAACGGCGTGTCGTTCAATGAGGGCACGATCAAGATGGGTGCGCTCGAGCTTGCAGCGAGCGCAAACAACTACCACGTCCTCGTGCTGAACGAAGCCGATAACAAGGTGTACCTCGGGCCAACCGTTGGTGGTATTGGTACCGGGCCGGGGCCGATCAACCCTGGCGACCCGGAGGCCACTGGCCTGATCACGCCGTTCCCGTGGTCGACGGTGACAAGCGAGTTCGGGCCGCGTGAATCACCGGGCGGGATCGGGTCAACCGACCACTTGGGAATCGACTACGGCTGGTATCCCGCCGTGAACGGCGCACCTATCCCAGCATCGGGAGCTGGCACGGTCGATTTCGCTGGCTGGGCTGGTGGCTACGGCAACGCAGTCCAGATCGATCACGGCGACGGGATTAAGACCTACTACGCCCACCAGTCGAGCATCATCGTTAGTGCCGGGCAGACGGTGAATCAAGGCCAGACGATCGGCTATATCGGCTCTACCGGAAACTCGACGGGGCCGCACCTGCACTTCGAAGTGATCGTGAATGGTGTGCCGCAAAACCCGCGTAACTGGGTAACCTAAGCGATATCTCGCTCATCCCCTAAATCACTCCATCAGGGGTGGTTTTTCTCGTTAAGGAGACTCTTTTGGTTGTCTATTCCGGTTATGTTGCGACTCCGGCGAATGAGGTGCATCCGACGTCGCTCAAGCCTCGGTTGGAGGTGCGTTTGTTGGAGGCGTGTCACCACGGGGGACGCTCGTGAATACGGATACGAAGCTTGTGGATGTCACGTCGTCGGGTGCGTATTCGGTGGATTTGATTCCTAGCGATCAGTTGCGTTCGCGGTCGGGTGCGCTCGCCCTGTATGAGGTGGTTGAGTCGTGGTTTGGTGAGGGCGGTCAGCCGGTGAAACGGTCGGATTGGGGCACGTTCTTTCTCACCTCGTCGGGAGGTTCGTTGTCTGATCATGCGACGCTCCCGGCAACAGTCGGGGGCGTGTTCGTGGTCGAGACTGCGGCGGAGATTCCCGAGACGCTGAAAACGGGCGACATCGTAATTATCACCTCGACGGGGGAAATCATGCAGGAGGTAGCGGAATGACACTCGTAACTATTGGGATGCTGCCGGTTGCAACGGTGGCGTGGGTCGCGAGCCAACTGTCTACTTCAACGGCTGCGCGGAACGCGGTGGATGCGCGTATTCGTGTCCAGGCTGAGGGCATGGTGGGTGATGTGATCGCGTCGAATCCTGAGGTGACTCAGGCGGTGATTGACGGTATTAATGACGATCCGCTGCTGCTTGGTGAGTTGTCGTATTACAAGGGTCAGGCGACGGCAGATAGCCTCGATTCTCTGCCGGGTGGTACGCATTGGATCTCTACCGCAAAGGCGACCGAAATGGGCCTCCCAGCCGCGGGCTCGTTACTGCTCGTCAACCGGGATAGTTCATACAAAACAGCGGTTCTCGTCGCGCTGAACCCGACTCGGGTTTGGGCTGCGGATCGTAACGGCGCCGCTGGATGGTCCATCTTCAGTGAAGTCACATCTCGTGTTCGGCAACTCACCACTGAGAATCTGGATACGCTCACGACAACCGGAAGTTTTTACCAGAACTCGCCAACGTTTGCGACAAGCGAACGCAACTACCCGTTCCCAACGATGTGCACCATCGACGTGAAACCTTGGTCTGCAAACAATGCTCACGTCACTCAGGTCGCGATCCCGGACGCGACGGGCTACAGCGCGTTCGCGATCCGCTCACTGCTACAGGGGACCTGGTCAGACTGGGACCACTACTTTTCGGACGCGGCGAATGCCCAGAAATATGCGTTGAAGAGTGAGCTCTCGGGTCGTGTCAGCGTATGGGCTGGTGGATCATTCATCGTGCTTGGTGATTCGGTCATGGCGAATGGCGCGGCCGCGCTCAATGCTGTCCGTGACGAACTTGGGTTTTCCTCGGTTGAGAACGCAGCAGTAGCGGGCCGCCCCATGTCGGATGGTTCCGCAAACGGTGTCGGGACAGTAACGACTGCTCTGACGAAAAGCTTTGTTGGTCATGACCTTGCGATTGTCGCGGCGGGCACTAATGATTTCCGGCTGGACATGCCGGTCGGAACGCTCGGGCAAATCGGTGACGCATCGTTCGATCGAGCTACGTTCTTGGGCGCCTACCGCACAACGATCGAGCACATTCTGACTCAGAACCCGACTATCCGCATCATGCTTTCCACACCGCTGCAGCGCGATAACGCGTCGTATGACGTGAACCACGTCAACGCGGTGGGGCACAAGCTTTTGGATTATGTCGACGCGGTGAAGGAGGTAGGCGGCCTGTACGGCCTCCCGGTGTACGACGCGTACGCGAACTCGGGGTTCACAAAACTCACTCTGGCCACGCTCACCTCGGATGGTCTCCACCCGAACGCGGCTGGGTATGAGCGTCTCGCATCAGCATTCTCTGGGTTCCTCTGGACGGTAGGGAGTTAGCCGAGTAAGGCGCAACTTCGCGCACAACCTGATCCACGAGATTTCCAGCCGCCTCTACCGGGGTGGATTTTTCTCCGCCCTTTCGCCAATACCGGTGGGGGGCTTTTTTATGCCCAAAAGGAGGGCAAAGAAATGGCTTACGAGTACACGAATATTGACGGTCACCGGGTCGAGGTGAACGTTGCAAAAGCGTTCCGCGAGATGGCCGCAGATTTCCAGAAGGCGACCGGCTATTCCCTGCATGTCTCGGATGGGACGCGCACGTGGGATGAGCAGCTCGACTTCTGGGAGGACTACCAGGCAGGCAAGGGGAACCTTGCACTGCATCCGTCGTCACCGTTGGCGTACCACGTGGAGACGAATCCTTCTGGCCCTCGAGCTCTCGACATTCATGACAGTGGGGATGACGCGGGCGTGACCGTCGCCGGGAATGTCCGCTCGCACTGGATCAAGGCGAACGCGTCGAAGTACGGTTTCGATCCTGCTGGGTATGGGTTCTCGCAGGTGGAGCCGTGGCACATCGAGTACCGCGGACAGATCGGCGGGAAGGTCGATACACCGAAGCCCTCGGCGGCGCAGGTGCTTGAAGCTGGCGGGCTGGTCAACTCGACCATCATCGTGAAGGCTGCGTCTGCGGTCGGCCTGGATCTCGCGATCGCGGCCGCGGTAATTCAGAAAGAGTCCGGCGGTCGCAACGTGTTCGGTCACGACGCGGGCGGCGCGTATCACGGCGGCGGCGAGGTCACCGAAGCGAAATACAAAGACTTCATCAAGCAGGTGCGAGGCGGCAAGACATCGAACGGCGTCGGCCCTGCACAGATCACGTGGCCAGCGTTCTTCGATGAGATGGAGAAGGCTGGACTCAAGCCGTGGGTGCCGCTGGACAACATGAAGTACGGCTTCCGGTTGATGGTGGATTACCTCGGCGGTAAGACCACTGACGCGGCGATCCGTAACGCTGGCAAGCGCTACAACGGCAACGCTTCGTACGGTGACGACTTGCTCGTGAAGGTCAAGGAGTGGCGTCAGCGACTCGCGGGCCGGAACGTTTCGTCGGCGCCCGCGCAGGGCGACGAGCGCATGGCGTCGCGCCAGCGGTTCCTCAGGCACGACCGCGGCGAAGACATCACTGTGGACGGTTGGGACGGTCCCGAGACTCAGGCTGCGGTGAAGCGCTACCAGACGTTCCTTGGCGTGACCGCGGACGGTATTTGGGGCGACGCGACCGAGGCTGCGCACCTGGTGTTCAAGCAGACCGGGAAGAGTCCGAAGGTGTCGAGCTCGAATCCGTTCGGCATCGTGAACGTTGAGGGCTTGCAGAAGATCGCGGCGCTCTACGGCTACACGGGCCGGATCGACAACATTTGGGGATCGGGTTCAGCTGCGGGGTTCGCGAAGTTCCTGCGAGGAAATCACGGCTACCCGGCGAACCAGAACGACGTGCTCGGCCCGGTCATGTGGGCCGCTATCGCCCGCTGGCTGCGTGGCCGTTGGGGCTACGTCGGGAATGATGTTCCCGGCCCGGTGATGCGTGCCGCGCTCACGAAGGCGAACGACGCGAACAAGCGGGAACTGTAGGGCATGACCGAGTTCGATCCCGCCCCGTGGCTCGCAGCCCTGGGGCTAACCGGTACGGGCACGGGCGCGATCGGGTTCTTCGCGGGGCGTCGCAAAAGCAAAGCGGATGCCGCGCTCGCTGAGGTGCAGGTTGTCGCCGGTGCCCTCGAAGTGTGGAAGTCCACCGTGCAGCAGCAGGATCAGGACATGCGGGAGATGCGCGCCGAAATCGTGGAGATGCGTGGAGAACTCCGGGAGCTGCGGCTTGCGGAGCGTGTGCACGCGAACGCTAACGCCGTCCTTGTCGAGTATGTGCGGGAGGGCTGGCGGTTCAAGCGGGATAACCCGGGGAAGCCGTGGCCGCTCGCTGTGGAGGGCGGTATCCCGTCGCACGTGTACGCGATCGTGCACCCGGAATTGGCGAAAACGTTGACATCAGAGATACCGATCCAGGAGGAATCATGACCGACAATCCAGGCGAGCGTTCGGCAGCCATCGAAGCGGAGCGTTCCACTCAATCCCAATTCCCGTGGCGTGCCGCGATCCGTACCGGCACGCAGGTAGCGGTCTCGCTCATAGCGGTGCTGCTCGTCGCCATCCCGATCCTCGTAGACACGGTGGGGGTGTATTTGCCCGACGCGTGGATTGCGTGGCTCCTCGGCGCATCAGGTGTGCTGACGGCACTCTCCACGTTCCTCGCGCGACTCATGGCCGCGCAGCCCGTCGTCGATTTCGTGGCACGGTTCCTGCCGTGGCTCGCACCGGACTCGCACCCCTAGACTCACGCCCCGTCCCGGCTTCGGCTGGGGCGGGGCGCATTTCTCGTTTCCTGCGCGAGGTAGCGCCGCCTCCACCTCGTGACGGTGGCCTGCCCGATGCCGAGCGCGCGGGCTGCACCGCGGATAGTCAGGTGGGCAGTGGCGCGGATCGCAGCCTCAAAGTCCGTATACCCGAGCGCCTGCACCAGCTCGTCCATGACGCGACGCTTGCGGGCGTGCATCGCGGCAACACCTTTCGCCTGCCCTGGCGCGCGAACCTCGGGCACTCCTGCGCGTTGGTGCGCGACGCGGGTGTGCTCGGCAGCTTTCTTCGACCGCGCGGCCTGATCACGATGGGAGAGCTGCGCGCGGCCTTGGGGCGTGAGGGCGCGGCCGTGCGCCGAGCGAGCATGACGCGACTGCAGCGCCGTCGTTCTGGGGAGATTGTGCCGCTCAATGTACTCAGGGGCGGTCAGCCCGTGCATGCGCTGGAGGTGCTGCGCGAGTGACTGCCTGCGTGCTCCGCATTCGAGGCAGGTGATCGCGGCGCCGTCATCGTGACGCTCAGCGCGCTTGTTTGAAACGGCGGGCGCCTCGTCCCGGCGCAGGTACGCGCGGAGTTCGTCGAGGTTGTAGAGCATCGCGTCGCCCCGCATTTTGACGTGAGCGGGAAAGTCTGCGCGCCGCTGCCGGTAGGTGAGGAGTGTGCGGTGAGAGAAGCCGAGCTCGTCGGCAGCCTCGCGGAGGGTGACGATCATTCCTCGTACCAGGCGAGCATCGCGTCCGGTACGGCGTCGAGCACGCGTGCACCGAGTGCGAGGTACCAGCCTTGTGGTTTCGGGCCTCGGGGTAGCTCGATGATCACGCCGTCCTCGGCACCGCCGATCAGCCGCGAGGTTTCCTGGTCATGCTGGGCGCGGATCGCGAGGAGCTCGGTGATCACGCCTTCACGGGCCTGGAATTTCCCGGCCTCCCAGTCTTTGATGGTGTGCGGGTTCACCTTGAGCATCCCAGCGAGGTCGGTGCGGGTGAGGCCGAGCAGGTGGCGGGTCGCGGCGATCTCGGCGCCGGTCATAGTCGTCATTTCGTCTCCTAAAGATGAGAGTGCCCCGACACTTGGCCGGGGCACTTGGGGTTAGAGGGCGTGCTTCTGGACGATGGCCCAGAACTCTTCGGTGTCGGGCTTGATGTAGAAGCCCTGGCGGTCGAGGTGGTAGACGTTCTTCTCGGCGTCGTATGCGTCGTCGTACTCGATTACCTCGTCGGCGATGGCGTCGATGTCGTGCTCGTCGGCGAACTCTCCGAGGGCTTCGATGATGGACTCGATGGCTTCGGTGCGGGTGGTGTAGAACATTTGCTTGCCTTCCTGGCGGTGCTGGGAGCTGGTCTCCCTTGCTTGTATCTATAGCTTAGCACCCAAAAAGTGGGGGCGCAACCTCCGGGGGAAACTTTCCTCAAAACACTTTCCCCACCCTTATCCCGCCGCTTCGGTATCCCTCGGGTATCGACGGCACGCAACCCTAGCCAATTCTCGCCGTATCTCACCGGACGAGATTTGTGAGCGATTTACCTGGTCAGGCTCTCATTCACCGCATTCACCGATGCTCACCGCATTCGCCCGTATCCACGCCCTGTTGATCGAGAAGTCGCAGGTTCAAATCCTGTATTCCCGACCATGTGAAGTCTCGGAACATCGTTCACGCGATGTCCCGAGACTTCTTTGGTTTTGGCGCGGGGGTCCAAGAAACCTGTCGAGGGGCCGATCATCGCGGCATGGCGCCTGTCATCTGGCTGGTGGCCGGGCCTTGTTGACCGGTCGCACTCCGAAAAGATTGTTCGAGCAGCTTGGTCTGGCGTCGGTTCCAATCGTGCTGCTGCTCGAAATGCGCCGCGACTCCATACAAGACAAGTGCAACGGCGACGACGAACAACAAGATTGACACGACGCTGGTCGCCATCACCACAATGAGTAGAACGTTCATGCTCTCCGGGTCGGTGTTCGGCGGCACCACGAAGTTCAGCACTAGGGCGAGCGCAGCCAAGATGAAGTCGAGCACGAACAAAGCAGCGGCGCTGCGAAGCTTTCCAGAAGCACGATTTTCAGGCATGAACGTACATTAACCGCGCTGACGACGGCCGTCGGGAACCTGCGGACGAACGTTGTGTACCTGTAATGCTGCCCATTGAGCATGTTGGCGATATCGCACCGCGTTGCGGAGAAGTTGCAAACCTTGGTGTGGATGTTGTGAACCACGAAGTGGACGGCAGCGAACCATGGTGCGAGTTCGTTCCATCTGGGTGAACGCGACGAGCCGTGGTGACGGGACTCCCTGGTTCGTCAGGGCCACCTTGGAGGGTGCCGGAACTACCCTGGTTCACGGTAGAGGTCCCCTCAAACGCGACCGCAGCAATTTGGTCCGCATCTCAAACACCTCACAGCGACATGCAGCGGGAGCTGCCGTGGTCCGGCACTTGAGCGGAACATGGAAGAGTCGAGCGCATCTCACGTTTCGCCACGCTGGTGCGTCTTCATAGCGAGCAAGAAGAGGTGATGATCATGACTACGGTTCGACATGCACTGGTCGAGACAACGTTGGGAGAAGTGACGCTGGTCGCTGACGGCGATGATCTTACGGGGCTGTATTTTCCGGAGCATTGGCACCTACCCGATGAAACGACCTTCGGCGTTCGTGTGGATGCTGAGGAAGACGATGTGCTCGCGCGAGCGAAGGCGGAACTCGACGAGTTTTTCGTGGGCGACCGCGAGTCGTTCGACGTGTCGGTCCAAACTTGGGGGAACGAGTTCTCCGAGCGTGTGTGGGCAATGTTGCGTGAGATTCCTTATGGGCAAACCACGACATATGGCGCGCTGGCCGAGAGGCTTGGGGATCGGAGACTTGCACAGCGCGTGGGGCAGGCGGTCGGGAGGAACCCGGTGTGCGTGTTCATTCCGTGTCATCGCGTCGTCGGTGCCGATGGATCGCTGACGGGGTATGCGGGTGGTCTGGACCGCAAGCGATTCCTACTGGAGTTGGAAGAGCCAGCCGAGGCGTCAGGCTCGCGGCTGTTTTAGAAAGTCTGATCTCACGTTTGAACCGACTGATGCGTTTACCGTGTGATGAAGATGAAGCATCCATTCGAGCAGGCGGTCAAGCGGCACGGGGAGACTGTGCTGCGGGTCTGTCGCGCCGTGCTGGGGCCAGGCGCGGATGCTGACGACGCGTGGTCTGAGACGTTCCTCGCCGCACTGAAGTCTTGGCCGGACCTGCCGGAGGACACGAACGTTGAAGCGTGGTTGGTGCGCGTGGCCCGTCGAAAGGCGATCGACGTAACCCGAGCGCGCGCTCGGCGCGCGATTCCGAGCGATTCCCTCCCAGAACAGGTCTCGACGTTGGGCATCCCCGGCCGTGACGAGTACGGGGTGTGGGCGGCGGTCGCCGTGCTCCCGGAACGACAGCGCCTCGCGGTCGCCTATCACTATCTCGGCGGGCTGCCGCACGCCGAGACCGCCGAGATCATCGGCGGCAGCCCGGATGCGGTGCGCCGCGCCGCGGCCGACGGTATGAAGACCTTGCGACAGATCTATCACTCGGGCGAGCACACGAAGGGAGCGCCCCGATGAGCGACATCACACCATCCGGCCTGAACCTCGCGGCCGATCGTAACCAGGGGGCCGAGCACGCCGCACTATTCCCGATCGAGCCCGGCACGATGACCGACCTGCACACGCGACTGGCGGCCATTGCCGGTGAGCACGGCTTGCTCGACGTCGCCTACCGTACGATCGACACCCCAGTCGGCCCGCTGCTGTTGGCTGCGACCGAGAAGGGTCTCGTGCGCGTCGCGTTCGAACGCGAAGGCTTCGACACGGTACTCGAAACCTTGGCGAAGAAGATCAGCCCTCGCGTGTTGGAAGCCCCGCGTCGCTTGGATGCGGTCGCCGAGGAAATCGAGGAGTACTTCGCCGGTACGCGGCACGCGTTCGATCTGCCGCTCGATTACGCGATGTCCTCGGGGTTCCGGCAGATCGTGCAGCGTTACTTGCCGCACATCGGCTACGGGCGCACCGAGTCGTACAAGGAGGTTGCGGAGCACGTCGGCAATCCGAAAGCGGTGCGGGCTGTGGGTACGGCGTGCGCGACGAACCCGTTGCCGGTGGTGGTGCCCTGCCACCGGGTGCTGCGCACCGACGGCAGTCTCGGCGGGTACATCGGCGGCCTGGACGCGAAGACGACGCTACTGACATTGGAGAAGGCAGCATGAACACGAAACAAACCAAGCCAGACGTCTACGCTCAGCGCGTGGACTCCGGGAACTGGGAGGCGATCACCGCCGAGGTGAACGAGTACGGCGGGGCGCTGCTGCCGCAGTTGCTCACACCGGAGGAGGCCGAGGAGATTCGTGGCCTCTACGAGGTGGATGCGATGTTCCGGCAGACGGTCAACATGGGGCGAGTGCGTTTCGGCGAGGGCCAATACAAGTATTTCCATGCCCCGTATCCGGAGCCGATCGAGCGACTCAAACAGGCCCTGTACCCACATCTGCTGCCCATCGCGCGCGACTGGTGGGGGAAGCTTGGCCGAGACGCGATCTGGCCGGACACCCTGGACGAGTGGCTTCAGATGTGCCATGAGGCGGGACAGGACAAGTCAACCGCGATCCTGCTGAAGTATGGCGAAAAGGACTGGAACGCGTTGCACCGCGATCTCTACGGGGACCGGGTGTTTCCGCTGCAGGTGGTAATCAATCTCAATAATCCGGGTGTGGACCACACCGGTGGTGAGTTCTTGTTGTTGGAGCAGCGGCCCCGGGCGCAATCGCGTGGCTCGGCGTTCTTGTTGCCGCAGGGGCACGGGTACGTGTTCACGACGCGGGACCGGCCCGTGGAGTCTAGGCGGGGCTGGTCGGCGGCGCCGGTACGCCACGGAGTGTCCGCAATCCGTTCGGGGGAGCGGTTCACGCTTGCGCTGGTCTTCCATGACGCCGCGTGAGGGCATGATGACCGGTAAGACGTATACGCTCCTCGGCGCGGACCGCAGCCCGTATGAGAGCGTGACTCCCGGGATCCTGGGCGGGCACCGTGGCGGACGGATCTATGGCCGACTGGATTGCCCGGCGGCGCTGCGGGCGATCGCGAAGGGCGGTTACGTGAAGAACCGGGTGTTCTTCGCCAACGAGGCCATCGCGATCGCCGCGGGGTTCCGCCCCTGCGGCGCGTGCCTGCCGGAGAAGTATGCCTTGTGGAAACGGTCACGCGAGGCGGCCCGATGAGCACTCTCTTCGGAGACGACATGCTGGACCGGGCTGCACCCGAGCTGCCCGAAGGGGCACACTTTGTGCCAAGCTGGCTCACACTCGAGCAGCAGCGGTGGATCGTGGCTCGCTTCCATGAGTGGACCAAGGGCCCCGTTCCTATCAGGGCCGCGAAGGTTCGAGGGCACGAGATGAGCGTGCGCACGGTGTGCCTTGGTTGGCATTGGCGACCCTACGAATACACCCGAGAGGCCGTTGATGTGAACGGTAACCGGGTACTCGATTTCCCAGACTGGATGGTGCGCCTCGGCCGCAAAGCGCTTGTCGCCACGTCGGGCGACCCGCACGCGGGCGATGACTACACGCCGGACACGGCGCTGGTGAACTACTACGACGACACCGCGCGGATGGGGATGCACCAAGACAAGGATGAACGCGCCCGGGCCCCTGTGGTGTCGCTGTCAATCGGCGACACCTGTCGATTCCGATTCGGCAACACCGAGACGCGGGGCAGGCCTTATCAGGACATCGACCTGGCATCCGGCGACCTGTTCGTCTTCGGCGGCCCGTCGAGGCTGGCCTACCACGGCATCCCGAAGGTGTACCCCGGCACCGCACCTGCGGGCTGCGGGCTCGAGACCGGACGAATCAACATCACGATGCGGGTTACCGGCCTCGACGGTTGAACTGAAACACGCATCCGCACCGAAGCAGCGAAAGAAGCAGATTGAGCATACCGACCACCGCAGCATCCAAAACCACCGATGCCACCGATGATCCAGGCATTGTCGTCGGTGATGACGGACTGGCCCGTCCGGCATGGGCGAGCGTCGACCCGATGCTTCGGGAGTACTACGACACCGAGTGGGGCATGCCTATCCGCGACGAGCAGGGCATGTACGAGCGAATCAGTCTCGAGGCGTTTCAAGCGGGCCTGTCCTGGGCCACGATCCTGCGCAAGCGGCCCGCCTTTCGCGCCGCATTCAACGACTTCGAACCGGAACAGGTCGCTGGCTACGGTGAAACAGAGATAGAACGGCTCATGGCCGACACCGGTATCGTGCGAAACAAGGCGAAGATCCATGCCGCGATCACCAATGCGAATGCGACCATTCGGCTTCGCGAACGAGGGGGTCTGGTTAGCTTCGTGTGGTCGTTCCAGCCCGCTGAGACACCGATGCCGCGCACGTTCGCGGAGATTCCCACGAAATCACCTGAATCCTTCGCTTTGTCAAAGGCACTTCGCAAGGAAGGATTCTCGTTCGTCGGCCCCACGACGATGTACGCGCTGATGGAGGCGGTGGGGATCATCGACACGCATCTGCTCGGCTCGCACCGCCGTGGCTCGTCGGGTGTCTGGCCCGCATGAGATAAGCGGCAGCACGGATGCCTCTGTGCACGCTCGCGCTGGATTAGCGCACGAACGCCGAAAGCGAACCGCTCACCACCCCGATCTCAGGGTTCGGCTGAGATAATTCTTGAAATGGATGCGCTGGGATGGAACTCGACCGGAAGTGACGGGGCTATTGAGCGCGCCCGTCCAGGATCAGGCGTGCAGTGGCGCCGCCGCGGACCGGCGCTCGAACTGAACTTTGAGAAGCCCATCGGCGACAAGATGTGGCGCAAGAACGCGTTCTCCCCGGGCGCGATCCCGTGGCTGTGGGGCATCGGCTGGGGTGTCGCGGGCATCGCCGGATACGCCGCACTCGCGGTGATCGGCGGCGTCATCTCGCTGTTCGCGGGCGCGGCCATCCTGCCGCCGCTCGCGGTACTCATCGGCGGCCTCGTGGTCGGCCCCGCCGCGGGCATCGCGGGATTCCTCGCGGGCCGGAAGAAGCAGGATTCCGTCCGTGAACGTCAGGCCACCGAATACCGCTACACGGAGGCGATCACTGACGCCGTCGGCAACGAGTATCGCGGGGCCGGCGCCAAGACGTTCCTGAACAAGATCGCGGAGGTCATGCGCACAGGCAGGCCGCTGCGCGCAAACGTGCTGTCCGTCAACGGCTACGCCGAATTCAGCATCGAGCCGATCGGTCCGTCGAGCATCCGCATCCAGCCGCTCGAAATCCCGGCCGAGGGCAAGCTCTACAACAAGCTCGCGCGGCAATTCGTGAGTAAGCCGGTCGATGAATCGCTCGTCACCGCGCCGGTCGACAAGAAGATGGCCGTACTCGAGGAGCGGCTCGAGGCCATCCGTAAGGTCGGCAACATCGACTCGCGACACCAGGCATACCCGCAGTTCTCGATGCTCCAGGTCGATCGCATCAGCGAGTATCGGCAGCTCGCATCGCGCGCCAACCGGGTCGCGTCGATCAACAGCCCCGAGGCACAGGCAACTGCGATGGAGCTGCTCGAGAACCTCGACCACGTCGTGGACCTCATGAAGGTCGGCGTCGATGAGCTCGAGGTCAACGTCCTCAAGGACGCCGAGATCCGCTCAGACGCCCACCTCATCTTCCTGCGCGACAAGTACAACCGCCTCGAGCGCGAGGAATAGCTCGCAGCGCAGTTACTCCGAGTCGAAGCCCTTCGCCGCGAGCCACTCGCGGATCTGGTGCCGGCCGTGCATCCCCTCGACCGAACCGATGCGGCGGTTGAGCGTGAACGCCCAGCTGTAGTTCTCGCGACCGTAATCGGCGTAATAGTCGGCGAGGTGCTGTTCGTACTCGCGCGAGGCCGATTCCCACGCTCCGGCGTCGTATTGCTCGTGGTGCAAGACCGCGCGCTGCGGCAGCCGGGGCTTGGTGGATGCGCGCTCGGTCGGGTCGGGGACGCCAACCGCGAGCCCCACAACGGGAAAGACGTACTCCGGTAGATTCAGCTCGCGCGAGAGCTCGAGCGGATTGTTACGCACCGAGCCGACGAACACCCCGCCGAGGCCGAGCGACTCGGCGGCAAGCAACGCGTTCTGCCCCGCGATCCCGGAGTCGACGAACGACACGAGCGTGTTTTCGAGATAGCCGACCGAATCCACCTCGGTGCCGTGCGCGGCCTCGACGATGCGGGTGTTGCGGTTGAAATCGGCGGTCCACACGAGAAACACCGAGCAGTGCTCGATATAGGGATGCCCGCCGAGCGCCGCCGAGATCCGGTCCTTCCGCGCCTGGTCGCGCACCGCGACGACGCTCCAGACCTGCAGATTGGAGGACTGCGAACCCGACTGCGCGGCCGCGACGATCAACTCGAGCTGCGCATCCGTCACCTCTGCCGGCAGAAACTTGCGCACCGAACGGTGCCGCAACTGCAAGTTGATGGTCGCGTTGCCGTCGGCAAGCGGGCCAGGATGCGCAGCACCGTATCGGCGCTCTACCAGCTCGTTGGTCGAAGGGTCGGACTCGCGGGCGGCGTCGTGGTTCGTCATAGAACGAATCTACTTGCTTGGTGCCTGACTATTGATCCAGGTAGGCCCCGGCGAACAGCGGCCGCGCGCCGTCCCAGCCGGAGGGGTGGAACATCCCCGCGAGCGCGTCGCGGTAGAGCCGGTTCAGTTCCGAGGAATTGTCGAAGGCCGCGCCGCCAGCGCACCGGAACGCATCCTCGACCACCCGCCGCGCCATCTCGGTGGCCCGCAGCTTTGCGCCGACGAAGCGTCGCGGCCAACCCGCGCCGTGGTCGACGAGGTCGTCGAAGTCGCGCGTGTAGCTGTCGAGCTGGGGCGGCACCGACTCGTAGAGGATCGCGGCGTCGGCGACGCGGTCGCGGAACTCGGGCAGCTCCGCGTAAGTCACCTCGTTCTTGCGCGACGCCCGCTTGTGGAGCGCCTCGCCCGCCAGCTCGAGGGCGCGGGCGGCGAGACCGGTGTAGACCGAGGCGATGAGCAGCTGGAAGTGCGCGTTGATCGCGAACGTGAGCGAGTCCGGGGTCATGCCGTCGGGGATGCGCCGGGTCACGCGGTCCGCGCGCATCGGCACGTCGGTGAGGGTAGTCGAGCGGCTCTGCGTGGCGCGCATCCCCATCGGGTCCCAGTGCTCGGAGACCGCGATGCCGTCCTCGCCGCGCTCGATGAAGCCGTAGACGATCCGCTTATCCTCGGGGTCGATCTCGTCGAGGCCGTGGGCGCCGAGCCGCGTCCAGACGGGTGAGAGCGACGTGAAGATCTTCTTGCCGGTGAAGCGGTAGCCGCCATCGCCGGTGGGGACGGCGGCGGTGGTCGAGCCGTAGAGCACGAGGTCGTTGCCGGGCTCGCTCACGCCGAACGCGAACACCTCGCCGGCCGCGGTCTCCTCGAGCACGAACCGGTGCGAGTCGTCGCCTCGCTCGAGCAGGGCGCGGGCGACGCCGGTCCACACGAGGTGCATGTTAATGCCCAACGCTGTCGCGGGCGCCGCCTTCGCGAGCACCTGCTGGAGCCGCGAGACCTCGTTCATGCCGAGCCCCGGCCCACCCATGTCCTTCGGCACGAAGAGCTTCAGGTAGCCGTGCTCGACGAGCTCGTCGAAGTCCTCCTGGAAGAAGCGGTTCTCGCGGTCATACGCCGCGGCCCGCCCCCGGATGCGCTCGAGCAGGTCGTCGGGAAGAAACTCGGCTTGGATCTCGGCGAAGCGGATCTCGCGGTCGGTCATGGGGCTCCTTCTATGGTGAAACCGGTTGGGGATGGTCAGGAGATCGCGCGCAGCAGCACCGAGGCGTTGTGCCCGCCGAACCCGAAGGAGTTCGACAGCACGGCACGAACGCGGGCTTCGCGCGGCTCGGTCACGAAGTCGAAGCCGAGGAATTCGGGATGCTCGAGATTAATCGTCGGTGGAAGCACCTGGTCGCGCAGCGTCAGGGTCGCGATGACCGCCTCGAGCACTCCGCCTGCGCCGAGCATGTGCCCGGTCGAGGACTTCGTCGCGCTGATGGGAACGGCGCGCGCGTGGTCGCCGAGGGCGCCTTCGAGCGCGCGCAGTTCCATCTCGTCGTTGAGTTTCGTGCTCGTGCCGTGCGCGTTGACGTGATCGACGTCGGCCGACGATACCCCGGCATCGGCGAGGCATTCGGCGATCGCCGCGATCGCACCCCGGGCCTCGGGATGCGGCGCGGTCGCGTGGTGCGCGTCGCTCGCCGCGCCGAACCCCGCGAGTTCGGCGAGCGGGGTCGCACCGCGATCGCTCGCGACCTCCTCGGCCTCGAGCAGGATCGCGCTCGCCCCGGCCGCCATCACGAATCCCGACCGATCGCGGTCGAAAGGCCGGGATGCGCGCTCCGGCATCGACTCGTAGCCGCTCGCGAGCGCGCGCATGTTCGCGTTCGAGGAGAAGTTCACCGGGTTCACGCAGTCCTCGTAGCCGACGACGAGCGCGGCATCGGCGTATCCGTGGCGGATCCGCCGCATCGCCTCGCCGAGCGCAACGGTGCCGCTCGCGCACGTCGCCGAGATCGCGAGGGCGGCGCCGTGGGCGCCATACCGCTGGCTGAGCAGCGCGCCCGCCGCATCCGGTGCTCCGTGCATCGAAAGAAACGGCGTGACGCGGCGCGCGCCCTGTTCGTCGAAGGTGCGGGTCGCATCCTGCATCGCCTCGATCGGGCCGGAGCCCGAGCCCGTCACGATCGCGAAGCGGCTGGATGCGACCGGCAGTGGCCAGCCCGTCGCCGCGTCCGCAAGCCCCGCGTCCCGCATCGCCTCGTCTGCGGCGCCGATCGCGTACCAGAGCACGCGGCTGAGCCGCCGCGATTCGCGCGGCTCGAGGACGATATCGGGATCGAAGCCCCGCACCTGGCCGCCGATCCGCACCGCAATACCGTCGAATTCCTCCCCGTCGAGGAGCCGAATTCCGCTGCGACCGTGACGCACCGCATCCCAGGTGCTCGGGGCATCGAGCCCCGAGGGAGTGACGGCACCGAGTCCGGTGACGACGACGCGGCGTAGCCTGGTCATAAGCGAATCAACCCTTCTGCATCTGCCTCGCCGTCAGACAATAGCGCGGCGGTCTCGGCTCGGCGAATCTTGCCGCCAACCGTGCGGGGGAGACTGTCGATGCGATAAAAGCGGCGCGGCACGAACTGGGGCGCGAGCTGCTCGCGAGCGTGCGCGAGCAGCTCGGCCTTGCCGGGCACCGCATTCCCCTCGAGCACGAGCGCGACGACGGCGCCGAGCCGTTCGTGTGGGACGCCGACGGCGCAGCAGACCTCGGCACCAGGCAAGGAGTGGAACGCGCGCTCCACCTCCGGCAGCGAAATCTTGTGGCCGCCCGACACGACGATGTCGCCCGAGCGGCCGACAAGCGTGAGCTTCCGGCCATTCAGGCTGCCCTGGTCGTGCACGGTGGCCCAGCCGTGCTCGCCGCGCAGCTGCGCATCCGTGGTCGAGGCGACGTAGCAGAGGGCGGTCGAGGCGACCCGAATCCACAGCGTGCCCACCTCGCCGTCGGCAAGCGGCAGACCCGCGCCATCTCGAATCTCGGCCTCGACGCCGTCGTACAGCGTTATCTTGGTGCCGTCGCTGTCGCGGCTGTCGCCGATGAAACCGATCTCGGCCGCGCCGTAGTAGCTAATGAGCCGCGAGCCGGGCAGCTGCGTCGCGAACGCATCCCGAATCTGCGCCGACAGGTTCGCGCCGCCGGTCACCGCGAGCTTGAGCGAGCTGAGTCGCTGCGGATCCCGCTTCGCCGCCTCCGCGAGCCCCTGGATAACGGCCGGCACAGCGACGACGCGAGAGATGCGCTCCTCGCCAATGCGGCGGGATGCGCGCAGCACGTCGAACTGATCGGCCACGTGGCACGTGCCGCATGAATAGAGGCATTCGACGAGAGCGAAGAGGGTGAGGCTATAGGAGAGGGGGCCGGGGGCGAGCGTCGCGACGCCGGGGCTCGCCTCGAGGTAGTGGCTCGAGGCCTTCGCGTTGTACCGGTACTCGTGGCGCAGCCGCATGAAGGCCTTCGGGGCGCTCGTGGTTCCCGAAGAAAAAAGGAGTAGGAAGGCCTCGTCCGGATCCCGCACCTCCGGCGCACCTGCCGGTGGCAGTGCATCCTCGAGCGCGAGGAACTCGGCGAGGGTCACGATCGTGCCCGTCCAGCGAGCCTGCGCGAGCGCCTCGCGCAACTCGACCGAGTCGCTGATCACGAGGCCGATGCCGACCTTTAGGATGATCCCGACCTGGTGCTCGAGCGGCCAGCGAGGGTCGATCGTCGCCGAGACAGCGCGGAATCCCGCGAGACCCGCGAGGATTCTGGCGGTGTGGAACGCATCCGTGAGGCTGATTGCCGTGATGGGGATGCCCTGTGCCTCGGGTGCCGGGACGGGTCGCGCATCCTTCGGTTGCCTCGCCTGCAGGTGTTCGACCGCCGCACGCACGCGCGCACCGTCGGCCACCAAGTCGCGGTAGGTGAGCCGCTCATGATCACCGACAATCGCGAGCCGGTCCGGATGCGTTGCCGCCACCTCGAGAATCGTGCGGGTGATCGGCATGGTTGCGCTCCTCCAACGGGGATTATTGGATCTCGGGTAAGTATATGCGGCGCCGGAATATCGCTACACTGGACCGTTCGCATTCGCGGCCACCGGACTACAATCGCGTGTTCCGTCACCTTATTGCCTCTTCAGGAGACCTTCTTGTCGTCCCCGGATACTGCTCCCACTCGCCCCGGTAATTCCGGAACCAGCGCCGACTCACTTCCTCCCGGCGCGACCCCCGTCATCTGGCTGCTGATCGTCGCCGCGTTCGTCGCGATATTGAATGAGACGACGATGGCGATCGCGATCCCGCACCTCAATGCGGATCTTGGCATCCCGCCCGAACTCGGGCAGTGGTTCACGAGCGCCTTCATGCTCACAATGGCGGTCGTTATCCCGACGACCGGGTACATCCTCCAGCGATTCACCACGCGGCAGATTTTCCTCGCCGCGATGACGGCGTTCGCAATCGGTACGCTCGTGTGTCTCGTCGCGCCAGGGTTTACCGCCTTGCTCGTCGGCCGCGTGATTCAGGCGGCAGGCACCGGCGTCATGATGCCACTACTGATGACCACGCTCATGAACGTCGTGCCGGCGAGCCAGCGTGGGCGCTGGATGGGCATGGTCAGCATGGTGATCTCGCTCGCCCCGGCACTCGGGCCGAGCCTCTCCGGCGCCGTGCTCGACTCGCTCCACTGGCGCTGGCTCTTCGGCATCGTGCTGCCAATCGCGCTCGTGTCGCTCGCGATGGGCGCCAAGTGGATGACTAACCTCGGCGAGCCGTCCAAGGCGCCGTTCGACCTGCTCTCGGTAGTGCTCGCAGCGCTCGCGTTCGGCGGGCTGGTCTTCGGCCTGAGCCAGTTCGGGGCGGATACGTCGCAGCCGTCGGCCGGGCAGCTCTCGCCAGTCGTGCTCGGCACCATCGTGACGGTGGCGGGTGCCGTGATGCTCGGCCTGTTCGTCTGGCGACAGCTGGCGCTGCAGCGGGATGATCGGGCGTTGCTCGATCTTCGCACGTTCAAGTCGCGGAACTTCACGATCTCGGTCATCACGATGACGGTCATCGCGATCGCGATGTTCGGCACGCTCACGCTCCTTCCTCTGTACCTGCAGAACGTTGCGGGCCTGGATGCGCTGCAGGCCGGCCTCGTGCTGATGCCGGGTTCCCTGCTGATGGGTCTGCTCGGGCCGTTCATGGGACGGATCTATGACGCCAAGGGGCCCCGCGCGCTGCTCGTCCCCGGGACGATCCTCATCTCTGTCGCGCTGTTCGTCTACTCGACGGGGGGGAGTCGACCCCGGTTTGGCTGCTCGTGGCGGTCCAGGCCGTGATGTCGGTTGGGCTCGCGATGTCCTTCACGCCGCTGTTCTCGGCGTCCCTCGGCTCACTGCCAGTGAAGCTGTACTCGCACGGTTCCGCCGCGCTGAACACGATGCAGCAGGTCGGCGGCGCAGTCGGTGTTGCCGTCCTCATCGCCGTGTACTCGAGCATCCTGCACCGTGGCGAGGCAGCGGGGATTGCGACCGCGGCCGCTGGGGCGCCCGGAGCGCGAATGGCATTCCTAATCGCGGCGCTCATCGGCCTGGTGCCCGTGGTGCTTGCCTGGTTCGTGCGTAAGCCCGCCGATCAGGAGGTCGCGCCGGCTCCGTGACGCGTTGACGTTCGGACGAATTGACGTGAAAGGATCGGGCCATGATTTTTATCGTGGTCAAGTATGACGTCAAGCCCGAATTCGCCGACACATTCATCGAACTCACCCGCGAGTTCACGCAAGCGACCCGGGCGGAGCCCGGCAACAAGTGGTTCGAGTGGAGCCGCAGCGTTGAGAACGCGAATGAATTCGTGCTCGTCGAGGCGTTCGACGACAACGCGGGCGAAGCTCACGTCAGCTCCCCGCACTTCAAGCAGGGGCTCGATGCGATGCGCCCGGTGCTCGCTAGCACGCCCAAGATCGTCAGCCGCTTGATCGAGGGCGAAGACTGGGATGAGATGGGCGAACTCAAGATCGACTAGTTCGACGCACTCCGGCGGATCCGGCTCTTCGACTGGCTGTACTGGCCAGTTGACGGGTCGGATTTCTGCATGTCGTAGGCTCCGGATACTTTGTCCTGGTTCCGAAACGGTGGATTTCGGGTTGGTTGAGACAAAGGAGCCTGCAGATGAGTGAGCAACGAATTGCAGACCGATTTACCTTGCAGCAGTCATGGTGGATCGCGAGCGAGATGACGCGACGGCACCCCGAGATCCTGATTTCGCGTGTCGACGTGGAAGACCTCGGGCCGCTGTTGATCGCGAACGACCGACGTTCGGACGTCCAGATCCTGTTCCACGCCGAGGGCGGTATTCGAATCACCACCGCAACTGGCGAAAACACCGCGTTGCCCTGGAATACGGTGTTCTCGTTCCAGAACGCGCACAAGGCAGTCAAGCTGATGGAGATCGCGACTGACCTCGGCCAGCCAGTGACTTCCCCCGAAACGACTGAGCGAACGATCGTCTACCGTCTCATCGCCCGCTGGCTCACTCGCGAGCTCGACGGCCGGCACACCTGGGAGGCACTGCCAGTGGCCAATCCCGGGCTTTCCGCCACGAAGGCCGAGCGGAACGCGCAGAGACTCCTGTCGCCCTTTCCGAGTGCAGTGCGAGCCGCGCAAGATCGTACGGTCAACGAGCACGGCGGCCACAGCGTTCGCATCACCGACCACGGCTATGAGCCCATGTGGTATTTCTTGCGCGACTCCGAGCCGATATTCGTCCTCGACGACGCCGGATTCGCGCACCTGCAGTCGGACGCGCAGATCGATCTCCTTCGCCTCTATCGCGTGTTCGGCCACAGAATTGATGCCGTCGTGGATGTCCTTTCGGCGTCGCCACCACGCGTCATAGAAATTGCGAAGCAGCACGACGCATTGGTCGAACCGGGGCCCGACTTTCGCATTGGTCTGGCGCCGAATGGGGGAGTAGCGGTGATGACAAAGGAAGCCTTTGAGCGATGGATGAGCGAAGCAGAATCTGTAGCCAGCGCGTCTGCAGCAAGCACGCCTGCAGCAGGCAGCTCGGTCGACGCACCTGAAACGCCGGAGGTACCCGTCTACAGATCGGACGACACGCGAGCCGTCACACACGACAATGGGCGGCTGCGGCTCTCGAACGCACAGCGCGATCGAGCAATCGGCACCATGATCGGATCCGCCGCGGGTGACGCGCGCGGCTCGCAGTACGAGTTCGGCACCGCAATACCCCAAACCACGGAACTCGAGTTCGGTATCGGTGCCTTCGGGCACGAGGTTGGCGAATGGACCGATGACACCTCCATGGCAATGCCCATCCTGGATGCGCTGGCCAGGAACGAGAGCCTCAACGACGCTAAGACGCTAGGCAAGATTGTTCAAGAGTGGAAGACCTGGGCAAGGCATTCGAAGGACGTCGGAGCGCAGACGCACACCATCCTCAGCGCAGTGGGGGCACACGCGACGGAGGCGGACGCGCGTACGGCATCGGAGGAGCTCCACGCGCGATCTGGCCGGAGCGCTGGCAACGGTTCGCTCATGCGCACGAGCCCCATTGCGCTCGGCTACCTCGCTGAGGGCAGGGAGCCTGCGCTCATCGACGCGAGCAGCCGAATCGCCCAGCTGACCCACTGGGAAGAGGACAACATCGACGCGTGCGCGCTCTGGAATCTCGCGATTCGCCACGCGATTCTGCACGGCGAGCTGAACCTGCACGACCAGTTGCAGTGGTTGCCAGAGTCCCGTCGCGACAAGTGGCGGGGCCTGATCGGTGAGGCGCTCAGCCCGGACAAGAATCCGGTCGACTTCGCGCACAAGAATGGCTGGGTCGTCCTTGCGTTCCAAGCCGCACTGAGCGCGGTGGCGCAGAGCTCGAACGCGGCCGACGCGATCGACCGCGCGATCCGCGGTGGTGGCGACACCGACACCGTGGCCGCTATCGCTGGCGCGCTCGCGGGTGCGCGCTACGGGAGCACCTCGGTCCCCGTTGACTGGCAGGTGAAGCTGCACGGTTACCCCGGAATCGATGCGGCTGAACTGGCGCGACGCTCAGTTCGCGCGTTCGCGGGCGCTGACGATCAGGGATGGCCGAATAGTGCGCGCCAGGATCCGGTGGGCTACGTGGACTACATCGCGCAACACCCGCACGATGACGGGCTGTGGATCGGTTCGCTCGCTGGGCTCGACCGGCTGACGGACGTCGTACCCGAGGTCAGCGCGGTGGTTTCCCTCTGCCGCGTCGGCACCGAGCAGGTGCCCGAGGGCATGAAATCGGTACAGGTGCGGCTCATCGACTCGAGCGATGCCAACCCCCAGCTCGACACCACGTTGCGCAGTACGGCGATGGCGATCGCAGACTTGCGCGCCGCGGGGCACAAGGTCTACCTGCACTGCGTCGAGGGCCGCTCGCGCACGCCGTCCGTCGCCGCGCTCTACTCGGCCCTGCATCGAGGAGTTCCGGTGCAGGATGCGTTCGCCGACATCGAGCGGGCGATTCCGGTATTTGGCCCGCAACGCTTCCTGGTGTCGGCCGTCGAACGGATCGCTGCCGACCGCTAGTCAAACCTTCAGGCGATGGCCGCAGAACCCCCTGGGATCTGCGGCCATCGCCTTTCCGCACTGCAGTGGTGCGGCAGCGAATCTGGGGTTCCACACACCGACTGACAGCGCGGTACACCAAATTTGTGTCAGTTCACCGGGGATTTACCGCGAGTTGTCCTCGAGGCCCCCCAGGCCTCGCCTCGGGGCAATGAGGGCGACATATGTTACCGAATTGTGTCCTCCCCGCGGGCACCGAACTGACACGGATACGCAAACGAAGGTGAATCTTGAAGAAACGTCATTTGTACACTCCGCTGGCGGCCAGCCTGATCTGCGGCAGCCTGCTACTCGGCGTTGGCCCGGCCATGGCCGTCACGACGACGCCCGAGGTCGCATACTCCAACATGGTGCTCAACGTCGGTGCCACCCCCACTGACCGCAACTTCGTCTGGTACACGGACGCCGACTCGACGCAGCCGACGCAGATTCGCCTCACCAACACTGCCACCTCGGAAGAGGCCCTGCTGGACGCGACCGCATCCGGAACCTCGCTTGACCAGCCTGAACTCACCTGGAACCAGGCATCCGCAACGGGGCTCGAGCCCGGCGCGACCTACGAGTGGCAGGCCGGTTCTGACGCGCTTGGTTGGTCGGAGCCCTACAGCTTCACAGTTCAGAGCGACAACAAGCTCGACGTGCTCGTCTTCGGTGACACGCAGATCGGCTCGGGCGGCGGCGTCCCCACTGACGCTGGCGCGTGGGACAACACCCTCGGCACCGCGCTGAACCAGGTTCCGAACCCCGACTTCCTCCTGTCGGTCGGAGACCAGGTCGACAACCACGACTCGGCGAGCGAGTACACCGACTATCTCGCTCCCGACGGGCTGCGCGAGAACGCCCTCGCCACGAACATCGGTAACCACGACGATGGTTCGAGCGATGACGCTCAGCACTCCTACGCCGAGCACTTCAACATGCCCAACCGCACCGCCAACCCCGGCTGGAACAACGAGATGGGTAACTACTGGTACATCCAGAACGACACCCTCTTCGTCTCGCTGAACTCCAACGAGCAGGACCCGGATGCCCACTCGCAGTGGGTACGCGACGTCGTCGCCGCACACGGTCAGGACGTGACCTGGAAGGTCGCAACCTGGCACCACTCGCTCTACTCGACCGCGTCGCACGCGACCGACCGCGACATCGAAGAGCGTCGCGAGTGGTTGCCGCCGCTCATGAGCGAACTCGACTTCGACCTCGTGCTTTCCGGCCACGACCACGTGTACAACCGCACGCACCTACTCAACGCAGGTCACCCGGTGGGTGACCTCACCGCGCCTTCGGAGCTCACGAAGTACGAGGACGAGGTGCTCTACATCACGAACCAGTCGTCGACCGGCTCGAAGTACTACGAGATTCAGAGCGGACCGAACTTCACGTTCAACGCGGTGGAAGTACAGAACCGCGTCCCCGCATACTCGCACCTCGAGATTGACGGCGGTGAGCTCACCGTCACGACTCACCAGACCGACGGCGCGGTCATCGACACCGTGACGCTCTCGAAGGCCGAGGCGGGCGCCACGAAGCCTGCGGCAAACGAGATCCCGGCGGAGCCGGCGCAGACCGTCTTCCGTAACGAAGGCCCGCTCGTGTACGACACACCCGTCGACACCGTCTACCGCGAAGAAACGGACGACTACCTAGTTGAGGCGCTCGTCCTCAACGAGAACGACGACGTCGAGGAAGGCCTCTCGAACGGTGGTGCCCTCGACATGACCTCGTCTGACCTTGAGCTCACCGATGAGAGCCCGGGCGAGGAAGACCTGGATCCGCAGAACGTCGGCATCCGCTTCTCGCTGCTCGACATCCCTGCCGGTGCCAAGATCACCGGTGCCTACCTGCAGTTCACCACGGACGAGCCGGACAAGACCAGCGACCACTTCAATGTCGCAATCAGCGTCGAGGACTCGGGCCACGCGGAACAGTTCGACGAATTTGAGGACTACAACGTCTCGAACCGTACGTACGTCGACTCGAACGTGTCGTGGGTGGATGCACCCCAGTGGACGACCGCGGGTGAAGCTGGCGAAGCACAGCGCACCCCGGACGTATCCTCGCTCGTGCAGGCCGTCGTCGACCGTGACGACTGGCAGGCTGGCAACTCGATGGTCTTCATGCTGAACGGCGAAGGCACCCGCACCGCGGAGTCCTACAACGGCGGCGGCTCGGCCGAGGCGCCGAAGCTGATGGTGACCTACGAGCTCGTTGAGGACGAATCTGCCGCGACCGAGACCGAGGCTCCCGTCGACACCGAGGCTCCGACCGACACCGCAGCACCTGTTGACACGACCGCTCCGGCAGCGACCACCGCCGACGGCGGCACCACGACCGACGGTGGCACGGACGCTGGCGCAGACAACCTGGCACAGACTGGCTCCGCTGGTCTCATCGCCATGCTTGTGGCTGCCCTCGCCGGTATCGGCGCAGGTAGTGTGTTGCTCGCGAAGCGACGCCGCGCATAGCACTCGCTAATCGCGTCGGAGCATGAGCCGACACGCGATACTGACACAAACCGGCCTCCCACAGTGTTCCTTACTGTGGGAGGCCGGTCTGTTCGAGGGGACGGTTCGGAACCGGCACCAAGGAGCTACCGCAGGGCTGCAGCGACCGCTTCGCGCACAGTCGGATGCCGGAATACGTAACCCGAGTCGAGGAGCCGCTGCGGGACGGCCGTGACATCGCACGTGAGCAACGCTTCGGCGGGCTCTCGGCCAATGACGAGCTTCACCGCGAATCCCGGTGCCGGTGCGAAATACGGCCGCCGCAGCCCCTTCGCCAGCCAGCGCCCGAGTTCATTCGAGCTTGCGGGGACCGGGGCGACGAGGTTGAACGGGCCGGTCAGCTGATGATCGATGATGTGCCGAATCGCGCCGACCTCGTCGGCGAGGGAAATGATCGGCCAGACCTGTTTTCCGCCCGCGATCGGCCCGCCGAGGCCGAGTTTGGTGAGCAGGATGAGCGGCTTCAGTACGCCGTCGCGGTGGATGACAGGTGAGGTGCGTAGGAGAGCGACCCGTGCATCCTTGCCCGACGAACGGGCTGCCGCTTCCCAGTCCACGCAGAGCTCAGGCAGAAATCCGTCGCCTGGCAGAGACTGCTCGTCAACCGGGCCAGGCACCGTCGTCCCGTAATAGCCCACGGCCGATGCCGAGACAAAGAGCGGGGCATCAGCGCCGAGTGCTCGAATCGCATCCGCGAGCTGTTGCGTCGGTTCCAAGCGCGAGGAGCGAAGGACGCGTCGGTACGCCTTAGTCCAGGGGAACTTCCCGATGCTCGCCCCGTTTAACCCCACGACGGCAAGTGCGCCGCGCAGCACTTCTGGGTCGAGCGGGCCGTCCTCAGCGCGGAGCCAGGCAACCTCATCCGGGCCGTGCGGTTGGCGTCGCACGAGCTGGATGACGCGGTAGTCGTCTTCGAGGAACGACCGCCGAAGCGCGCTGCCGATGAGCCCTGATGCACCCGCGACGACGATCGTTCCCTTAGCCATCCCTGAGCTATACGCGACGCAGCTGGGAAGCAGCGGGGCAGTCGAACGGGTCACGGGCCGAGAGGCCGACGCGATTGAGATATTCGATGACGATTGCGTACGACTTGATCAGCGAAGTTTCGGTGTAGGGGATGTTGTGGGTCGCGCAGTACTCTCGCACGATGCTGCTCGCCCGTCCGAGGAAAGGGCGTGCCATGCTCGGGAACAGGTGGTGTTCGATTTGGTAGTTGAGGCCACCCATGAGCGCGGTCGCCCACCAGCCGCCCCGGATATTTCGGGAGGTGCGAACCTGTTTCGAGAAGAAATCTAGCTTCGCGTCCTTGGCGATAACGGGCATGCCCTTGTGGTTTGGGGCGAAGGATGCGCCCATGTAGACCCCGAAAACCGCAAGTTGGACGCCGAGGAACGCGAAGCCCATGCCGATCGGCAACACACTGAAGATGGCTGACAAGTACAGGGCGTGCCGCGTCGTCATGAGGGCCAGCTCGACCCAGCGCTTCTTGGGCTGCTGGTTGCGGGAGAGCAAATGGCGGTAGCTGTGCGCATGCAGGTTCAACCCCTCGAGGGTGAGGAGCGGGAAGAACAGCCAGCCCTGCTTGCGCGTGATGAGTCGCCGAAGCCCGCGCGCGGTGGCCGCATCCTCACTCACGAACGAGATGGTGTCGATCTCGATGTCGGGATCCTTGCCGACGCGGTTCGGGTTGGAGTGGTGGCGGGAGTGCTTCGAATCCCACCATGCGTAACTCAGCCCAACGACTCCGGCAGCGAGGATGAGCGCCAGTCGTGCGTTTTTCGTGTTGCCCAGGAAGATTTGGCGGTGGGCGGCTTCATGGGTGATGAACGCGACCTGCGTCAAGATGATGCCCAAGGCTCCGGCGATGAGCAGCTGGAACCAGCTGTTGCCAAGGAGGATGAAGCCAGCCACGGCACCGCTGAAACACAGTGCGAGGACGATGCCAAGAATGAGGTAGAAGCGGGTCGCGCGTCGGAAGAGTCCCGACTCCCGCGTCACCCGGGTAACTTGCTGAAATGCCTTCGCCATCGGCGGGAAGGTGTCACTGCTGGCGTATGTCGTGCGCAACGCACCCATGGTGCCGCCAAATGGATTGACGGTCTTTTCGGTGATCGGAATGGTGCAACCTGTTTCCCTTGGGCGGGGAGCAACAGCCCCTAGCCGCGAAAGCCAAAGGCGGGCGCCGATCGCTCCGGTCACAGTATCGGCCGAACCTGGGCGCCGTTCAGGCTCCGATGCGACACGACCCTTCACCGAGACTCGTGGGTCGACTAAAGTAGGGGACGCTCCCGCTCGCACTCGGGCCCGAGCACGAGGGCACCGCGGGAATCGCCCGCGAATGGAGTACGAATGCAGAAATCACTCGCGGAACTGAGAGAACTCGCGCAGATCGAGCGTGACTCAATTATCGAAGGCCGCGTCCGCGGGGGAGAAGACCCCGCACAGGTTTTCGAGGAAATTCCCGACACCGACGAATACCTCGTGTTGCTGCTGCGGGACGAAGAACTCGACCAACGCGGACTCACCGCCGAATATGCACTTGCACGACTCGCAGAGCAAACCCAGCAAGAGGGCGCAGCGGACCTGCGCCGAACCGCAAACGGGATCGACGCCAAGCTCTTCCGTGGCATTGCCCGCGAATACCCGCAACTTAGCCGCGCCGTGTGGCGGATGCTTGGCGACGTCGAAGAGGTCGGCTCGCTCGTCGAGCCCGCAAAGTCTGCGGACTAAACCCGTAGCCTCGGTTCCGGGGGGTCGGCCCTCAGTCGTCGTCCTCGATCGCGCGCAGGTCGATCGACCGCGTTGGGTGTTCGCTGCGGAGCACCCACTTGCGCCACGCCCACGGCAGCAGCACGCAGATCACGCCAACCACCGAGCCAATGATGGTCTCGATCGCACGGTCTTTCAATAGCTGCCAGTTGTCGATGACCACGCCGCCAGCCGTCGTCGCAAGCACGGTCGACATCAGCGCAAGCGGGGTCGTGACAAGCTGCGCGAGCATGTATGAGCGGCCGACGAGCATCTCGGCGCCGAACTGCAGAACGGCGATGATCAGGATCATCTGCCAGGGCTCGAGCGGCACGAGGAGTAAGAGGGCGACGAGGGCGACGCCGAAGAAGGTGCCGATCGTGCGCTGGAGCCCCCTACTGATGCGGTAGCTCGTCGAGTGCCCCACGATCGGCACAACCGCCGCGACCATCGCCCAGTAGTTGTGCTCCATCCCGAGCACCGGACCGAGCGCGGTCGCGATCGAGCCCGCGGCACCGGCGGCGATAAAGTGCCAGGCCCCGTCCACCCAGAATTGGATGCGCTGCTCACGCTTGAAGATTTGGCGTTCGGGCCAGCGAAACGGCTTTCGGCGCCACGGGAAAAGTACTCGAGAGCTCATCCCCACCAACAGTGCGAAAATGACGGTGCTGACGGTGACCACCATCGAGTCGAACAGCGGGGGCTGGGTGGGCACCGAGGCGACCGCGGCAAACGCGAAGATCTGGAACAGTGAACCGGCCGGACGAAGCTGCCAGTACCCCGCGAACACGGCGACTGTGCCGGCGACGATAGTCGTGGCTGCCACAAGCGCCCAAGGATTGTCCTGCTCCGAAACGCCATTTCGACCCGCGAGCGTCGCGAGGAAGAGAATCACGATCATGAGGAGCCCGACGCGCAGCTGCATTTGTAGCCGTTGGCCGTGCTCGAGGTTGCGCCCATACAGTGCGGTGAAGGCGGCAAAGGACGCGAAGATCGCGAGATCGATCCGGTCTAGGAGAAGGAGCGTCAGGAGCGGGACAAACACCGTGATTCCACAGCGAATTGCGACTTCGTGATCGCGATTCCCGGGCCCGATGGTAAACAGGTGCGGGAATGGATTGATTTCAGAAAAGCTCTGGTTCGCTCGACCTGTGCTCACTCGATTCCCTTCGCGTTCGATGTGTCAATAATGCGCCCCGATGCCATCGAGCGCGCGCCTAAATGAGGCAATTGACAATCCAAGGATAACGATCGTGCAACGGTGGACGATAATCCGCGGTCTCGCCCAGCATCATGCCGATCCCCGTTGTCGAGGCTTGTCCAAATTGGGGCGCGCAGCGGCGGAAAACCGCCAATCTTGGCCGAAAATCATTGACCCGACCCGGTAGGGTGGGTTTCTGGCGCTTCCCTTGGCCCGATGATTTTGGGCCCACGGAATGCGCAGTAAGTACGCCAGCTTGAAAGTAGGTCGTGCGTGTGTGTTGCTGTTTAATTTGCCCCTTTGCGTAGCCAGACCGAGTGTTATCGCAATTTCACACGACCTCTCGGCTGGGAATATGTGACACCTCTACTCGAGCGTTTCGAGATATCGAAGGAGTCTTCTTTTGACGACTACTGCAATTACGGTCGAGCACCTCTACAAGGTGTTCGGCAGAAATCCGCGCGAGGGCGTTCGACGCCTGAAGAATGGCGAAAGCCGCGCAGATCTCGCGCCTTCCGCCACCGCCGCGGTAATTGACGCCTCTTTCGAGGTGAAGACCGGCGAAATCTTCGTCGTTATGGGGCTCTCGGGATCGGGTAAATCGACACTCATTCGAATGCTGAATGGGTTGCTTGAGTCCACGGCGGGTTCTATTAAGGTGCAGGGCACCGAAATTATTGGCGCAACGCCCGTGACGATTCGTGAAGTGCGCCGAAATCACATGTCCATGGTGTTTCAGCACTTCGCGTTGCTGCCGCACCGCACCGTTCTTGAGAACGTCGCGTTTGGCCTCGAAATTCAAGGCGTCGACCGTGCCGACCGCGAGGCTCGAGCACGCGAGGTGCTCGAGACGGTGAGCCTCGACCAGTGGGCGGACCACTACCCGAACGAGCTGTCGGGCGGTATGCAGCAGCGCGTTGGTATTGCTCGCGCGCTGTGCGCCGAGACCGAGATCCTGCTCATGGACGAGGCGTTCAGCGCGCTCGACCCGCTCATCCGGCGTGAGATGCAGGAAGAACTCGTCGAGATGCAGCAGAAGTTTGGCAAGACCATCGTGTTCATCACGCACGACCTCAACGAGGCGATGTTCCTCGGCGACCGGATCGCCGTCATGCGTGACGGCGAGATCGTTCAGATCGGCAGCCCGGAAGAGATCCTGACAGAGCCCGCGAACGAGTACGTCGAGCAGTTCGTACAGGATGTCGACCGTTCCCGGGTGCTCACCGCTTCGGCCGTCATGCAACCGGCGCGTGCGGTCTTGCCGGTGTCGGCGGGTATCGCCGGAGTCGAGAAGATGATGCGCGAACTGCAGATCAACGGGGTATTTCTCATCGAGCAGGGCAAACTCGTGGGCAGCGTCAACGAGGTGCAAATTGGTCGAGCCCGCCGGAGTGGCAAGCGCGACTTGAGCGCCATCATTGACCGCGACATCCTCACTGTCGAGCCGGACACCGTGCTCAGCGAGCTCTTCGAGCCGTCGGTCGATAACACCATGCCGCTGCCCGTCGTCAACGACGCGGGGCGCCTCCTCGGCGTCGTGCCGCGCGTCGCGCTGTTGAGTTCGATGACGACCACCACCGGCACAATCGACCTGCCCGCTGACGCGGGCGTCGCCGACCCCCAGGTGCCGCTCGAACTCACAAATAATGAGCCTGTCGTCGAAGGGAGCGCTGCACAGTAATGCTTGACATCAACTTCTCAATCCCATTCGGCACTTGGGTCGAAACCGCGACGCGCTGGGTCGTCGACGTCTTCGGCGTCTTCTTCGACATCGTCGGCGCGATCCTCAAATTCCCGTACGACTTTTTCTACCTGATCCTCTCCTCGGTGCCGAACTGGGTCGTCATGCTCGTCATCGTCGCCCTCGCGCTGCTCGCGAAGGGGCGAAAGGGAATTGTGCTTGCGGTCGGCAGCCTCATCGGACTCCTGTTCATCGTTTCGGTGGGGCAGTGGGACAACGCGATGCGGACGCTTTCGCTCGTGCTCGTCGCGAGCATCCTCTCGCTCGTCATTGCCATCCCGACGGGAATCTGGGCTGCAAAGTCGGAGCGAGCATCACGCGTCATCCGACCCATCCTCGACTTCTTCCAGACGATGCCGGCGATGGTCTACCTGATCCCGGCGCTGCTGCTGTTCGGCGTTGGCGTCGTCCCGGGTATCTTCGCGACGGTCATCTTCTCGCTCCCGCCGGGAGTGCGAATGACGGAGTTGGGCATCCGCGGCGTGGATAAGGAAGTCGTCGAGGCAGGTCGCGCGTTTGGCGCGACGCCGGGCCGCATCCTGCGCCAGATCGAGTTGCCCCTCGCAATGCCGTCGATCATGGCCGGTGTGAACCAGGTCATCATGTTGTCGCTGTCGATGGTCGTTATCGCCGGTATGGTCGGCGCGGCTGGCCTCGGCCAGCAGGTGACGCAGGCGCTGCAGAGCATCGACCTCTCGCTTGGCTTTGAGGCTGGACTCTCAGTTGTCGTCCTCGCGATGATCCTCGACCGACTCACCGGCGGCATCGGCTCGCGCAAGGTCCGCAAAGCCGCGAGCACGAAGGCGGCGAGCGACGAAGAAACCGACCAAGAGACCAAGTCGTTGCCCGCGGTAGCGAACTAGCTCACAGGTTCGCCTTCCCGGTCACCGCAACACCAATCTCTCACTACAGAACCGACTGAATACAAAACGAAGAAGGAACGAATGCGTAAAGGAATTCTTACGAAGGCAATCGCCTTGGCCGGAGTCGCCGGCCTGGCTCTGACTGGCTGCTCCGCATCCGGCGGCGGCTCGACGGTTGAAAACGGCGACGAGGCCGACGTTACGATCGCCGTATTCAACGGCTGGGACGAGGGCATCGCGGTGAGCGAGCTCTGGAAGCACGTCCTCGAGAACGAGGGCTACTCAGTCACCCTCGAGTACGCCGACCCCGCTCCGGTCTTTACCGGTGTTGCCGATGGCGACTATGACCTCACACTCGACACGTGGCTGCCACTCACGCACGCCTCGTATGTCGAGGAATACGGGGACAACATGGTTGACCTCGGTGCGTGGAACGATGAAGCCGCGCTCACCATCGCGGTGAATGAGGATGCGCCGATCACCTCGCTGGCGGAGCTCGCGGACAACGCGGACCAGTTCAACAACCAGATCATCGGTATTGACCCGGGCGCTGGCCTGACGAAGACGACCCAGGAGCAGGTCATTCCGACCTACGGACTCGAAGATATGGAGTTCGTCATCTCCTCGACCCCGGGCATGCTCTCGGAGCTCGAGTCGGCGACCGCCGCTGGTGAAAACATCGTCGTGACACTGTGGCGTCCGCACTGGGCCTACGACGAGTACCCGATTCGAGACCTCGAGGACCCGGAGGGCGCGCTTGGCGGTGCAGAGGGAATGCACACCTACTCGAGCACTGACTTCGGCACGACGCACCCGACCGCGGCGCAGTGGCTGAGCAACTTCAAGATGGACTCGGAGACGCTGTACTCGCTCGAGAACGCGATGTTCAACGAGAACGACACGACCGACTACGGTCCGATCGTGGAGCAGTGGGCATCGGAGAACCAGGAGTTCGTGGACGGCCTGACCACCGAGTAGTCCCACCCACGCAATTTCACGCCCCGGGGCCTGACAATTTCGCCGCGAATTGGCGACTGTCGGGCCCCGGGGCGTATCGTTAAGGTTTGTTTGTGTCTTGTCATGCCGTTTTTAGGCTGATAACCATCGCCACAACTGATCGTCCGGTCGCCAAGATGTGGCGCCACCCAACCCGCAGGAGTACCCGCACGTGAAGACTTCGGTCGAAAAGATCAACCCGACCCACGCCAAGCTGACCATCAACGTGGCGCCGGAAGACCTCAAGCCCTACCTCGATGGCGCCTACCGCACCATCGCGAACCAGGTTCAGATTCCTGGCTTCCGCAAGGGTAAGGTGCCCAACCAGCTGATCGATCAGCGCGTTGGTCGCGAGGTTGTCCTCGACCAGGCCATCTCGGACGGTCTCGACACTTTCTACCAGCAGGCGCTGGCCGAGAATGAGCTGCAGCCGCTCAGCCGCCCCGAGGCAGACGTCACCGAGACCCCGGACGTCAAGGACTTCTCGGGCGACGTCGTTATCGTCATCGAGGTCGACATCCGCCCCGAGGTCGAGATCAAGGACTGGAAGGGCCTCAAGATCGAGGTCGAGGCAGCAGAGGTTACCGACGAGGACCTCGAGGCCGAGCTGCAGTCGCTCCGTGAGCGCTTCGGCACCCTCACAACCGTCGACCGCGCCATCCAGAACGGTGACTTCGCCACCATCGACCTTATTGCCAAGGTCAACGGCGAGACCGTCGACGAGGCAAACGGCATCTCGCACGAGGTTGGCTCGGGCGAGCTCCTCGAGGGCACCGACGAGGCGCTGCTCACGCTGACCGCCGGTGAAGAGACCACCTTCAACTCGACCCTCCTCGGTGGCGACCACGCCGGCGAAGAGGCTGAGATTACCATCACCGTCCAGTCGGTTAAGGAGCGCGAACTTCCCGAGGTGGACGACGACTTCGCGCAGCTCGCGAGCGAGTTCGACACCGTCGACGAGCTTCGCGACGACCTGCGCGAGCAGGCCGCCAAGTCGAAGACCTTCGCGCAGGTCGACGAGGCCCGCCAGAAGGTCGTTGACCAGCTGATCGAGGCGAACGCGATCCCCGTCCCCGAGAACATGGTTGAGGATGAGGTCAAGCGCCACCTCGAGCAGGAGGGCAAGGAACTCGACGACCCGCACGGTGATGAGGTGCGCGAAAGCGCGCAGCGTTCGTTCCAGCAGCAGGTCATCCTCGACGAGATCATCAAGGTCGAGGACGTCCAAGTTGAGCAGAACGAGTTCACCGAGTTCCTGTTCCAGCAGTCGCAGCAGTACGGCATCTCGCCGCAGCAGTTCGTCGAGGTCATGCAGCAGAACAACCAGATGCCGCAGATGATCGGCGAGGTTGCCCGCTCGAAGGCGATCCTCTACGTCCTGGAGGACGCCGAAGTCGTCGACACGAACGGCAACGCCGTTGACATCTCGGAGTTCACGGCCGTCGTGAAGCAGGCCCGCGAAAAGGCCACCGAGGAAGACAACGCCGAGGAAGCAACCGAAGCTAAGGAAAGCGTCGAAGACGCGAAGTAACCAGCCTCGAAACGGGCGGCCGGTTGGATGCGCGAAATGCGCATCCAACCGGCCTCTCTCATCTCACGCCCAGGGCGAACAGTACCCGCAATCCAAGCTTCCCTCGGATAGATTCATTGCGACACCTGACGAAGGAGAAGTACCCGTGGCTGAACAGCAAATGCCCAATAGTGTCTTCGACCGACTCCTCAAGGACCGAATCATTTGGCTCGGCGAGGAAGTTCGCGACAACAACTCCAACGAGATCTGCGCGAAGATGCTTCTGCTCTCGGCTGAAGACCCAGAGGCAGACATCTATCTCTACATCAACTCTCCGGGCGGTTCGGTGACGGCTGGTATGGCCATCTACGACACCATGCAGCTCGTGCCGAACGACATCGTAACGGTGGGCATCGGTATGGCCGCCTCGATGGGGCAGCTCCTGCTGACCTCGGGCGCACCGGGCAAGCGCTACATCACTCCAAACACGCGCGTGCTATTGCACCAGCCGCTCGGCGGCTTCGGCGGTACGCAGTCGGACATTCAGCGTCAGGCGCAGCTCATCCTCGACATGAAGCAGCGCCTCGCCGAGATCACCGCATCGCGTACCGGTAAGACCGTCGAGCAGGTCAACGAAGACGGTGACCGTGACCGCTGGTTCAGCGCCGAGGAGGCGCTCGAATACGGCTTCGTCGATCACATCTCCGAGTCGGCAAGCACCGTCGTCGGTGGCGGTGGCACCGACCGTCGCATTTCGAATAGGCCGGATGAGGCAGCCGGCAACGGCTCAGAAAATTCGGACAACTAGGCGTCGAGGAACGAAGGACAATCACTATGATGAATCTCCCCACTGGCATGCCCGCGGGCATCTCGCTCGACCCGGCCGCCGAATCGCGCTACATTCTTCCGTCGTTCGAAGAGCGCACGGCCTACGGTTTCAAGCGCCAGGACCCGTACGCGAAGCTGTTCGAAGACCGCATCGTCTTCCTCGGCGTGCAGATTGACGACGCATCGGCGGACGACGTCATGGCCCAGCTGCTCGTGCTCGAGTCGCAGGACCCGGACCGCGACATCACGATGTACATCAACTCGCCCGGTGGCTCGTTCACCGCGATGACGGCGATCTACGACACGATGCAGTACATCCGCCCCGAGGTGCAGACCGTGTGCCTCGGCCAGGCCGCGTCGGCAGCCGCCGTGCTCCTCGCCGCCGGTCAGCCAGGTAAGCGCCTTGCGCTGCCGAACGCTCGCGTGCTCATCCACCAGCCCGCCGCTGGCGGTCAGGGCCAGGGTCAGGCTTCGGACATCGAGATCCAAGCCCGTGAGATCCTGCGCATGCGTGAGTGGCTCGAAGAAGCACTCGCAACCCACTCGGGTAAGGACGCTGCGGAAATCTCGAAGGACATCGAGCGCGACAAGATCCTGTCGGCGCACGAAGCCCTCGAGTACGGACTGATCGACCAGGTGCTCACGAGCCGCAAGGGCGCGACGCCCGTTATCGTCGACTAATCGGCCGCGATTCGCTGACGTAATCAAAGCCGCTCGGATGCTGACCCCAGCAACCGGGCGGCTTTGCTTTGCAGGCGTAGGCGTCACAAAGCGTGCGTCACTGGGGCGTATGTCGGTGGGGGACGTTAGGCTGTATCGAACTCGCTTAAGGAGGATCCATGGCACGCATCGGTGAAAGCGGCGACCTACTGAAGTGCTCATTCTGCGGAAAGAGCCAGAAGCAGGTGAAGCAGCTTATCGCTGGCCCCGGGGTGTACATCTGCGACGAATGCGTCGAGCTCTGCAACGAAATTATTCGTGAGCGGATGGATGAACAGGCTCCGGAGGAGGTGCTCGGCTTCGACCTGCCGAAGCCCCGCGACATCTTCGAGTTCCTGCAGCAGTACGTGGTCGGCCAGGAAGACGCGAAGCGCGCACTCTCGGTTGCCGTCTACAACCATTACAAGCGCATCCGCGCCCACGGCGAGCTGAGCGCCGTCGAAAGCAAGGATGAGGAGTCTGACGACGACGTCGAGATCGCGAAGTCGAACATCCTGCTCATTGGTCCGACGGGTACTGGCAAGACCTACCTCGCGCAGTCCCTCGCTCGACGCCTGAACGTGCCGTTCGCGGTGGCGGATGCGACCTCGCTGACGGAGGCGGGGTACGTCGGTGAGGATGTCGAGAACATTCTGCTGAAGCTGCTGCAGGCTGCCGACTACGACGTCCAGCGTGCCGAGACGGGCATCGTCTATATCGACGAGATCGACAAGATCGCGCGCAAGGCCGAGAACCCCTCGATCACGCGCGACGTGTCGGGCGAGGGCGTGCAACAGGCACTCCTCAAGATCCTCGAGGGGACGACAGCGTCCGTGCCGCCGCAGGGCGGGCGCAAGCACCCGCAGCAGGAATTCATCGAGATCGACACGACTAACGTCCTGTTCATCTGCGCTGGCGCATTTGCGGGCCTCGAGGACATCATTTCCTCACGCGCAGGGAAGAAGGGCATCGGCTTTGGGTCCCCGCTCAGCACCCCGGGTATCACCGAGGACGTGTTCGCGGATGTCCAGCCGGAGGACCTGCACAAGTTTGGCCTCATTCCGGAGTTCATCGGCCGTCTGCCGGTGATCACGACGGTGGAACCGCTCGACCAGGATGCCCTGGTGCGCATCCTGACGGAGCCGAAGAATGCGCTCGTGAGCCAGTACAAGAAGATGTTCGAGCTCGATGGCGTCGAACTCCACTTCGAGCAGGATGCGCTCGATGCGATCGCGGAGCTCGCGGTGGAGCGCAAGACCGGTGCGCGTGGCCTCCGCGCGATCCTCGAGGAAGTGCTCGGCCCGATAATGTTCGACATCCCGTCTCGCGATGACGTGGAGCGAGTGGAGATCACGGCGGACGTGGTGCAGAAAAACGCGGCCCCGAGCATCCTGCCGAAGAAGGCCAAGCCGTTCCGAAACGAGAAGACCGCGTAGCGGGTATTCGCTAGCGGGCAACGGGTAGGAACCCTCTTGCGGGTAGGGGTCAAGCTGACGCCACGGCACGTCATCGTTTTGGCGGTCGTGCTCGTCACGTTGACGGGGTGCCAAGCGGGTGCTGGCCCGGCGGGGGAGGGAACGCCAACCCCACCGACGCAGACCGCTCCGGCGGATACCGGGACGTTTGGACCAAACGAGGGCCGCCCGGTGCCGACGGGCGGCGAACCATCGACCGAGCCTGCGCCCACGGCGACGCCGTCGCCGACCGAGGCCTCGGTCGCACATGCGATTGAGGTGCGAATTGGCGATGTGGACCACTCGGCCCTCGACTGGACGGTGAGCTGCTCTGGTTTGGATGCGAGCCCTACCGTGATTGCGACCGCCTCGGATGACAAGGCGACCGATTACGTCGTCGTCGTGGTCGGATCCGGAACCAGCGCCCTCGCGAGCTTCACCTTCACGCAGACCTCGGACACCAATGCTGGTCGCGAACGATCGGGCCTCACGGTGAATCCCGGTGCAGACCAGGGCAACGGCTCGCTGTACGTGACGGAGACGACCCTCACCTCGACCGGGCGGGGAATCGCGTATGACGCGACCACGGTGCAACCCAAAGCGGACACGACCTACGCGGTCCAGTTCGATTGCGGGGGTTAGGCCTCGGTTACCGCTGAGGATTACCGTTCGCGGAAGTCATTCCGCGGTTGCAGATGGGGTAGCGTGCATAGGGATGAACCGAGGCGCGAAAGCCAATACGCTGGTGACGTCCTCCCCGCCCCTCTCTGCAGAATCGAGCCGTAGATGCCTAGCATTCCTCGTGTCCTTCGCAAGGGATTTGCCCTTGCCGCGATTCTCCCGATCGCGATGGTTGGCCTGGCGGGCTGCGCCAGCGGTGGCGACAGCTTGACCGAGCGGACCCGCGAGCCGAAGGCGACGAGTCCCGAGGTGGAAAACTCGCCGGAGGCGGATGGCGGCGGGTTGCCGTTCCCGTTCCCCGATGGCAACGAGGACGGTTCCGCGAACCCGACCGAGACCTCGGCCCCGAGCCCGAGCTCGAGCCCGAGTGCCACGACGGAGAACAACTCGGGTACCGGCAACTCCGGTGGCAGCTCGGATGGCACGAGCGTCGTGAAGTATGACGATGTCGATCTTTCGAGCGTGAACTGGTCGACGATTTGCTCGACGACCTCTGGGGCGAAGTACATCATCGCGTCCGACGACGATGTTGCGGCAGGCGAGACTGGGCCGACCCTCATGGTTTCCTCGGACGAGTCGGATAAGCCCGACTATCTCTTCATCAGCCCCGGCGGCTCCGATTCCTCGAAGTCGCTGTACTGGTCGGACACCTCCACCGCGGGTTCGGTCAGCATGAGCTTCAACGGCGACGAATTCACCGCGACGGGCGAGGCGTTCACGTTCAACGATTACAACTACGAGAACCCCATCTCGTTCGAGGTGAAACTCACCTGCGACATCACCTACTAGTGGCGCCGCACGACCGCCTGCAGATACACGGCTGAACCGTCCACAGTGCCCACGCTTGGTGCGCCGAACGGGGCGAAGCCCTTGGCCAGCGCATCCGTGACGTGCTGTGACAACTGGTCGGGAGACTCGCCCGACAACAGTTCGTAGCTGCCGATGGGCTCGCTGGTTTCCGGGTGTCGCGCCGTTGCGGTGACTGCAGGCGCAGGCACGTGACGCTCGACCGGCCGCGCGGTCTCGGGCCTCGCGACTGGCACGGTACCCGAGTCGAGCACGATCACTTCGCCCTGGGTCGGGACGATCGCGTCGATGCCGGGATAGTGCTCTTCGATACGCTTCGCGAGGGCGTTCGCGGCCTGGACCTCGCCGTGCACACAGAATACGACCTCGGGCCTCGGGTCCAGTTCACCGATCCATTCGAGGAGATCGCCGCGGTCGCCGTGGACCGAAAAGCCGTGGTCCTGGTAAATCTCGGCGTTGACGTGGATGTATCGCCCGCGCATCTTGAGCTTGTCGGCGCCCTCCGCGAGCTGTCGTCCGCGGGTCCCGATGGCCTGGTACCCGGTGAGCACGACCGAGTTCTTCGCATCCGGCAACATCGCCTCGAGGTGGTGAACGACGCGGCCGCCGGTGGCCATCCCGGATGCCGCGATGATGATTGACGGCTCGCGACGACTCGCCTGGGTCAGTGCCTTCGACTCGTCGACGGAGCGGATCGGGCGTAGCCCCGGGAACTCGAGAAAGTCCTCGGGATGCATGTCGGAGCGGAGCTCCTCGGGCATAGACAGATAGGTCTGCAGCGCGGCGTTTGCCATGGGGGAGTCGATGTACACCGGTACGTGCGGGATGCGGTCGGCGCGGCGGAAATCGCTCAGCGTCTTCAGCACGACCTCGGTACGGTCCACCGCGAAAGCGGGGACGAGGACGCTCCCGCCGCGTTCGATCGTGCGGCGAATGATGTCGGCGAACTCCTCGTGCGGGCGGCCATCCTCCTCCGGGTGATCGCGGTCGCCATAGGTCGACTCGATCAGCGCGAACGGCGCGCCCGGAGGCGCCTCCCTGCTGCGCAGGACCGGGTGCTCCTTCGAACCGATGTCGCCGGAAAACGTGACGGACGCCTGTTCCGTCCAGACAGTGATCGAGGCGGAGCCAAGAATGTGTGCGGCTCGCGTGAATCGCGCGACGATGCCGTCATCGAGGTCGATGTCCTCGTCATAGGGGACGGAGACGAGCAAGGGCAGCGTGTTCTCGACGTCCTCGGTCGTGTAGAGCGGCAGCGCGGGGTGGTGCTTCGAGTAGCCGTGCTTGTTCGCATCCTCGGCATCTTGCTCCTGAATCTTCGCGCCGTCGCGAAGCACGATCTCCGCGAGGCGTGCCGTGCCCTCGGTGCAGAGCACTGGCCCCCGGAACCCCTCGCGCACGAGCCGCGGGAGAAGACCGACGTGATCCATGTGCGCGTGGGTGAGCAGCACATCCGAAATCTCGGCGGGGTCGAACGGGAAACGCTCCCAATTGCGATCGCGGAGCTCCTTACGCCCTTGGAACATGCCGAAATCGACGAGGATGCGCCGCTCGGCAACTCGCAGGAGGTACTTAGAACCGGTTACCGTTTCGGCCGCGCCCAGGAACTGCAGTGTCGTGTGGGCCTCGGATGTATAGCTCGCCATGGCCTAACACTGCCAGGTCGGAATGTGGGAACTCCGAGGAAGACCCTATTGAAGCTTCGCTGCATATGTGGTTCATTAGTAAAGTAAAGAACCAAGGGGGTGCAGCGGTGGAGTTCAACGATCGCGAACCGATTTATCGACAAATAGCGAATGACCTCCGGCGGCAGATCGTCGCGGGGGTGCTCGCGGAAGGGGATCGCATCATGTCAACAAATGAGTACGCGGCCGCGTATCGCATCAATCCGGCCACAGCGGCGAAGGCGTTCGCCGAACTCGTCGCCGATGGCCTCGTCGAACGGCGGCGCGGGATCGGCATGTTTGTGGCGCCGGGCGCTCGCGCGCAGCTGCAGTCAGAGGGCCGCGAACACTACCTCGCCGACACACTCAAGCCCGCCGTTGAGGCCGGCGTCGCCCTCGGCCTTAGCGAAGACGAGATCCTGCGGCACATCAAGGCGATTCTCGCTGCCGCCCAGCGGAAGGAAGCGAAATGATCACCATTCAGAACCTGACGAAGAAGTACCGCGGGGGAGATGAGTTGGCGCTGAACGGTCTGACGGCCAAGATCCGGCCCGGCAGTATCACCGCGGTGCTCGGACCGAACGGCTCGGGAAAGACCACGCTCTTCCGACTCCTCGCCGGCCACGATTTCGCGACCGATGGCGATATTCGCATCGGCGGTCGGTCGATCGCGACGGATGCGCGCATCCCGTACTTTGCGGTCGCGCACGAGGGCAATAATTTCGGTGAGGCGAGGATGCGCGACTACCTCGCGTTCGCGCGCACTCGGCCGGGCTGGAACGAATCGGAGTACGGCCGGCTCGCAGAGCGGTTCTCGGTGCCCGCGCCTCGGAAGCAAGTGAGCAAGCTGTCGCTTGGGCAGCAGTCGAGCTTCGCGATCGCGGTCGCGCTTGCCTCGGGAGCGCCCATCGTGCTGATCGACGAGGCCCACGCCGGTATGGATGTGCCGAAGCGGAATGCCCTTTACGAGGAACTCATCCGGGCGAACGCCGAGCAGGGTCGCACCATCGTCATCGCGTCGCACCACGTGGGTGAGCTCGAGCGGGTTGTCGAAGACGTGCTCATCATCGATCGCGGCCGGATTGCTGAGGCAACGACGGCGGAGGCCGTGTCACGTCGCTTCGCTCGGGTTCTCGGCCCTCGCGAGCAAGTCCTCGCCGCCGTTGGCGCGCGACCCGTTCGCTCGACGCGTCAGCTCGGCCCGACCGAGGAATGGGTCGTGGATGTCGCGGCGGAACCGCTGACGCAAGTTCCCGGCGGCGTGATGGTCTCGCCGGTTGATTTTCAGGATGCTTTCGTCGCTCTCATCGAGAGCGGCAACGATCTCAAGGAGGAATCACGATGACCGACACCATGGCAATTCAGCCGCCATCATCGACGTTCGCGACGCGGCTGCGGGCCGCAATGCGAATCGACATTGGTCCGACACTTGTGGGCGGCGCGATTGCGATAGTGCTGCTCATTGCGGCGCAGATCTTGCTTCCGCTCGTACTGTCGGCAATCGACGGTATGGGCTCGGCCAATGTGATCAACCCGCCCACCGTCGCCGCATCCGTTCTCCTCGTGTTGACGATCATCATGACCGGTGAAGCGGCGCCTGGCCGACGAGAGGGCGTCGCTGGCGGGTGGACTCGAGCCGAGCGGTTACAGATGGTCACGGCAATCGGTGCCGGGATGGGCGTGCTCAATGGTGTCGTGTGGCTCGCCCTTGCTGCAGCTTCACCGGCACTGCAGCGGCTGGCGGATGGCATCTCTTACGGGTCGGGATTCGCCGTCTCGCTCGGAGGCGCCACACCTTCGGTCGTCGCAGCGCTGATGGTCGCACTCATGACCTTCGGTGCGGCGTTCGTCCCCGGCTTTTTCGGCTGGCTCGCGCGAGTCCACTGGTCGCTCGTCGTGCTGGGTGCGGGGCTACTCTATGTCGTCGCCCAGGTGGCGTTCATCCCGTACGCGCTGTTCGCTGAACCCACCTGGACGCTCTTCGACAACGTCGCACATACCCCGGTGCTGTGGGCCGTACTCGCGGTAATTGTGGTGGGTCTCTTCGTGGCCGGATGCGCGTGGCTGGCACTGCGCGCCCCCGTGAGCCGATATCGACCGTAAGGGAACGCAATAGGTAAGAGAAGGATGACGATGACGCGCTCGCGCAGATCAGAGGGTTCGTACGGGAATTTGTCATCCCCGCGATCATTGCCGAGGACTAAAGTTCGAGCGTGCAAAACAATCGAGTGGGGGACAACGTGGAGCAATTGCAGACGGACATTCTCGTCATTGGCTGGGGTAAAGGCGGCAAGACGCTCGCGAAAACCCTTGGGGCATCCGGACGAGACGTGACCATGGTGGAGCAATCGGACGAGATGGTTGGTGGTACGTGCATCAACGTCGCGTGTGTGCCGACCAAGTCGCTCGTGACGAGCGCCTCGCGTCGTCGGGAAGCGGATGATGCCGATACGTGGTTCGCCGAGTCGGTCGATCGCCGAGACACGCTCATCGAGAAGCTCCGTGCCGCGAATCACGCGATGCTCGACACGCTAGCTTCCGTCTGCCTCGTTTCGGGACGAGCCACGTTCGTCGGTCCGAAGCGCATCCTGGTTCAAGCCGGCGAAGACCAGCTCGAGATCTCCGCCGAGACGGTCCTCATCAACACTGGCACCGTCCCGGCGGTTCCGGACATCCCGGGTGTGGACGATCCGCGAGTCTTTGACTCGACCACGATTCAGCACGCCGATCCGATGCCGAAGCACTTGCGCATCATCGGCGCGGGTCCGATCGGCCTCGAGTTCGCGGGCATGTTCCGCGGATTCGGCGCGGAGGTCACGGTGGTGAACTCCCGCGACGTGCTCCTCCCCAAGGAGGACCGCGACGTCGCCGAGGCGCTCGAGGCCGCGATGGCGGCAGACGGCATCCGATTCGTGCACGGGACGCGCGCCGACAAGATCGCGTTCGAAGACGGCGAAGACGCGGTCTTGCTCGCCGCCGGCCGCACCCCGACGACTTCCGGACTCGGCCTCGAAACCGCCGGGGTCGAGCTCGATGAGCGCGGCTATATCAAGGTGGATGAGCGACTCCGCACGAGCGCGGAGGGCGTCTGGGCGATTGGCGACATTCACGGCGGGCCGCAGCAGACCTACCTGTCGCTCGACGACTCGCGGATCATCGGCGCGCAGCTAAGCGGGGAGGATAGCCGCACGACGACCGACCGCGTCGCCGTCCCCACGACGGTGTTCACCACGCCGCCCTACGCGACCGTGGGGATGACCGAGGCCGAGGCGCGCGAGGCGGGGCACCGCATCCTCGTGGCGAAGAAGGAAGTCGCAAAGATCGCGGCGGCACCGCGGCCGAAGATCGTCGGTGACCCGCGCGGCATCGTGAAGTTCATCGTGGATGCGGACACGGACCTGATTCTGGGTGCCCGGCTCATCGTCGTCGATGCGCAGGAACTTATCAACCTGATCGCGCTTGCGATGCGCGCGGGTGTGACCGCGACCGAGCTGCGCAACGGCATCTGGACGCATCCATCCACGACCGAGCTGCTCAACGAGGTGCTGGGCGAGCTCAGCCTCGCGTAGGCGAACGAGCCGGGCCGCGAGTAACAGGAAGGAGCCGGCCGCGAGGACTTCGCGGCCGGCTCCTTGGGCTTGGTGAGACTACTGCGCGGCAGGCACATTCAACGCCCACATGACGCCGAACTTGTCGAAGACCTGCCCGTAGTGGTCACCCCAGGGGGCCTGCTCGAAGGGCATCCCGACGCGGCCACCCGCGGCCACGAACTTGTCGATGATCGCCTGGGCGTCTTCGACGGTGTCGACTTGGTAAAGCAGCGAGTACGCGCTGCCCTCGATGTTGTAGGTCTCGTCGTCCATCGCGTCGCCGCCGGCGAGGTGCCCGCCTGGGAGGTCAAGCGTGACGTGCGCGACGGCGTTCGGGTCGGGCTCAAACGGCATGCCCGGCATCGGGGTGTCGCCGTACTTCTGCATCTTGAGCTCGCCGCCGAGCACCTCGTGCCAGTGCTCGAACGCTTCAGCGGTAGTGCCGGGGAGAGCGATGTAAGTCGCGAGGATCTGGGCCATTGGGTTCTCCTTCATCGAGGACAGATTGTGTGCCGCAATGTGCGTACGCTGCAGTCTGTCGCAGCGACGTTGGCGTTACCAGGGAAACCCGCACGAGGTCCTTGAGTAGGCGGGCGTAGCCCGGTGTATCGAAAGGCCGGTCAGCCCCACCCGGTAAGCCCGCGCCTGCGTAGCAGCGGCTCGATCCGCGCATCCTCACCGAGGAACTCGCGCACGAGCTGCTGCGGTGGGCGGGAGCCTCCCGGCTGAAGGATTGCGAGACGGAAGCGCTCACCGGTGCCTCGAACTTCATCCGATGCCTCGAAGACCTCGACCGAGGCCGCATCGAACACCTCGCTCCAGATGTAGCCGTAGTAACCGGCCGAGTAGCCGCCGCCGAAGATGTGCTGGAAGTACGTGGACGAGTACCGCGTGGGCACCGTCTCGACGAGCAGTCCCGCGCGCTCGAGCGCATCCCGCTCGAAGGCGACGACGTCGGTGACGGCGTTAGCCTCAGCTGCGGAGAGCTTGTGCCAGGCCATGTCGAGCACGGAAGCAGCCAGATATTCCGTGGTCGAGAACCCCTGATTGAACAGGCCGGCGGCCTTCAGCTTCTCCCGCTGGGTCTCGGGGAGTGGCTCGCCGGTTTCGTAGTGGCGCGCGTAATTTGCAAGTACGACCGGATGCGTGAGCCACATTTCGTTGACCTGGCTCGGGAACTCGACGAAGTCGCGCAGGACGTTCGTGCCGCCGAAGTGCGGGTAGGTGACGTGGGCGAGCAGTCCGTGGAGCGCGTGGCCGAACTCGTGGAACAGCGTCTCGACCTCGTCGAGCGTGAGGAGCGTAGGCGCGCCCGCGGGCGGCTTCGGCACGTTGAGCACGTTGAACACGACCGTCGACTCGCCGCCCAGCTCGTTCTGCTGCCGATAAGTCGACATCCAGGCGCCGCCGCGCTTAATATCGCGCGTGTAGAGGTCAAGGATGTAGAGTCCGAGCGCGCTGCCATCGGCGTCGAAAACCTCGAAGACCTGAGCATCCGGGTGGTGAGCGACGAGCTCCTCGCGCGGCGCAAAGGTGATCCCGTAGACGAGCTCCGCCGCATGGAACACGCCGTCGTGAAGCACCCGCTCGGCCTCGAAATATGGCCGCAGCGCCGCTTCGTCGACGTCGTAGTCGCGTGCTCGTACCTGCTCCGCATAGAACGCCCAGTCCCAGGGCTCGAGTGCGAACGGATCAGCGCCGCTCGCACGCTGCTGCTCTTCCGCGAGCCGTTGGAGAACCTCAAGCTCTCGACCCGCATTGCGAACCGCAGGGCCCGAGAGGGTCGCGAGCCGCTCGTCGATTGCGGCGACGGAGCCTGCGGTGGAGTTGGCGGCCACGAGCGCGGCGTGGCTCGAGAACCCGAGCAGCTCTGCGCGTTCGGCCCGAAGCCGCACCGATTCAAGCACCGTCTCTCGGTTGTCGTGCTCGCCTCCGCGGGATCCGCGCGCCCGGGATGCGGTGAAGATTCGTTCGCGCAGGCCCCGATTGCGAAGTTGGGCGAGCCAGGGATGGCCGGTGTAGAGCGGGAGGGTGATGCGATACTTGCCGTCGAGCCCCGCTTCGGTCGCGGCGGCGCGAGCCGCAGCGATCTCGGATTCGGCGAGCCCGTCGAGTTCCCCGACATCGTCGACCACGACGGCGAGCGCATTTGTATCGCCCTGGAGATTGCGCACGAACAGCGAGTCGAGGCTCGCGAGCTGCTGGTTGAGTTCCTTCAGCCGGGCCTTGCCGGACTCGTCAAGGCCAGCACCGTCGAGCCGGTACTCGAGCTCGTAGCGCTCCACGAGGTAGCGCTGCTCCTGCGTGAGGTCCTGGCCTTCGCGCTGGTCGAACACCGCACGGATGCGCGAGTACAGCGCCGAGTTCAGGCTGATCGCGTCGTAGTGGGCGGCGATGCGGGGCGAGAACTCTTCCTCGAGCGATTCCATTTCCTCGGTCGCATCAGAAGAGGTGAGCGCGAAGAACACCTCCAGCACTCGGTCGAGCAGCCGTCCCGAGCGTTCGAGCGCCTCGATCGTGTTGGTGAAGGTCGCGGGCTCGTCGTTCGCGGTGATCGCGTCGACCTCGGCGAGATGTTCGGTAAATCCCGCCTCGATGGCGGGCGCGAAGTGCTCGGTCCGGATGCGCGCAAACGGCGGGAGGTCGTGGGGGAGCGAAGACGGGGATGCGAAGGGGTTATCGGGAGCAAGCGAACCGGTCATCGGCTCAGCCTACGACGCCCTAGCTGAGCCAATCGTCGTCGTCATCGGTGTCGATGGCACTTGAATCGGATTCGGTCGACACCGTGCCATCGGCGCGCAGCGCGACGCGAACTCCGCCCGGATGCTCGGCAACCGGGCGTCCCTCGAGCCACGTGAGCGTCCACGCACCCAGGGTGAGACCGTGCGCATCCTCGGCCAACGAAACGGCCTTGACGAACGGCTCGGACAGTGTGGCGGGCGCGGGGCCTCCAACAGGCCACCGGGTTCCGATTTGCACGGTGACCTAGTTGTGCACCGGCATCGCAAACGTGCCGTCTTCGGTCAGCGTCCCAAAACTCCGGCTAATCCGGGTGTACAGCCCGTTCGCGGAAGGGGCGCGCCACAACAACCTCGAAGCGCCGATCGACGCGGCGTGGTCGTTCAGCGACTCGAAGAGCGCCTCGAGCGAAGCACCGTCGGCCTCCATTTGCTCGACGTAGATCGCACCAATTTCGAGCTGGAGAAATCCGTCAAGGGCATTGAGATGCGGGGTCGCGAACGCGAATCCGCCGATGTGACCGGAGCGCTCGACCACGAGCGACTTGAGGTCGGTAATCCGGTGCATGGACTGCCAAGTCCGCAGCGCGCGTTCATCCGTGAATTTTGCGCCCTGATCCTGGAGATACTGACTATAGAGGCCCACCCACGTGAAGAAATCGGAGTCGGACAGCGGCCGAACCGTGGGCGTCGGGCGGGATGGAGCCGTCGCACGCGCGCTTCGGCGGGAGGAGCGTGAAAGTGATTCAGTCATACCTTGCCGTAGTCGTAGTGAGATAAGAATTCTACGCTGTGGTCTGTGAGATCACCGAAGAAATTTAGGTGATACCTCATCGCCTGGGTGTACGGGTCGTCCTCATTGGGATGCACGTGAGGTGGCCGGATGGACGACGCGCGTTAGGTACACATCCCATAGTCTTTCGATGCGCACGTGGCTTTCCGCCACTGCGCTCCCGGAATTTTCTTACCGGGACCCTGGGGAGGGAATCCGCGGGTGACTGGTTCGGGGGATCCAGTCACCCGCTACCCCGGCAGGAACTAGTCCTGCTTCTTCTGCGGTGGCTCGCCGAGCTCGACGTCGCGAATCGCGAATGCCTCACCCTCGGCGAGATTCATCGCCTCGACGCGGCCGACTGCCTTCAGGTCCTCCGCGATACCGCGCAGCTGCTCGAGCTGCTCGGCGGGTGCCTCGATCGTCATGCCCAGGATCGGCGTCTTCTGCGAGACCTTCTCGGTCGTCTTCGCGCCGCGGATCGAAATGAGGGCCTGGGATGCGAGGGCGAGCACGGCAGGCACGCCGCACTCGGGCAGGTCGGCGACCTGCGGCCACGCGGCCTCGTGTACCGAACCGTCCTGCCACCACGACCACACCTCTTCGGTCGCAAACGGGATTACCGGCGCGAACAGGCGCAGTAGCACCGAGGTGGCCAGGCGCATTGCCGCGACGGCCGACTGACGGCCAGCCGTATCCTCTTCGCTGTAGGCGCGGTCCTTCACGAGCTCGAGGTAGTCGTCACAGAACGTCCAGAAGAACGTCTCCGAGACCTCGAGTGCGCGGGCGTGGTTGTATTCGTCGAGGGCCGCGGTTGCGGTCTCGACGACCTGGCGGAGCTCGGCGAGCATCGCGAGGTCGAGCGGGTTGGTGATCGACGCCACCTCGGCACCCGACGCATCGAACCCGAGCACGAGCTTGGCCGCGTTCAGCACCTTGATCGCGAGGCGTCGACCGATCTTGATCTGCGTGGGTCGCTGCGGGTCGAAGGCAGCGTCGGTGCCGAGGCGGCTCGACGCTGCCCAGTACCGAACCGCATCCGAACCGTGCTGGTCGAGCAGGCCCGCGGGCGTGACCACGTTGCCCTTCGACTTCGACATCTTCTTGCGATCTGGGTCAACAATGAAGCCCGAGAGCGTCGCGTTTTCCCAAGGCAGGGTCTGTGCCTCGAGCTCGCTGCGCAGCAGCGTCGAGAATAGCCAGGTGCGGATGATGTCCTGACCCTGCGGGCGCAGGTCGAACGGGTAGACGAGCTCGAAGAGCTCGTTGTCGCGCTCCCAGCCGCCGACAAGCTGCGGGGTGAGGGACGAGGTCATCCAGGTGTCCATGACGTCGACTTCGCCGAGGAAACCACCCGCCTGGCCGCGCTGCGATTCCTCGTATCCTGACGGCGCATCCGAAGACGGGTCGACGGGGAGCTGGTCTTCGGCAGGGATGATCGGGGTCTCGTACTGCACGGTGCCCTCGGCGTCGATCGGGTACCAAACCGGGATCGGCACGCCGAAGAAGCGCTGACGCGAGATGAGCCAGTCGCCGGAGAGGCCCTCGACCCAGTTCTCGTAGCGCACGCGCATGAAGTCGGGCCAGAACTTGAGGTTCTTGCCGTGCTCGAGGAGGCGAGCGCGGAGGTCCTTGTCGTTCGCACCGTTCTTCACGTACCACTGGCGGGTCGAGACGATCTCGAGCGGCTTGTCGCCCTTCTCGAAGAACTTTACGGGGTGGGTAATCGTCTTGATCTCCCCCTCGAGCTCGCCCGACTCGGTCAGCGCATCCACGACGATCTTCTTCGCCGAGAACACGGTCTTGCCCGCCATCTCGTCGAAGATGGCCTTGCCGGTCTCGCTCGTGATGACCTCGGGGCGCTCGGCAATGATGCGGCCGTCCTCGCCGATGATCGAGCGGTTCGGGAGCTTCAGCTCGCGCCACCAGATCACGTCGGTGACGTCACCGAAGGTACAGATCATCGCGATACCCGAGCCCTTGTCCGGCTGCGCGAGCTGGTGGGAGAGCACCGGCACCTCGACGTCGAAGAGCGGGGTGCGCACGGTCTTGCCGAAGTAGGGCTGGTAGCGCTCGTCGTCAGGATGCGCGACCAGGGCCACACACGCCGGCAGCAGCTCGGGGCGCGTGGTTTCGATGTGGATGTCGCCGTCCTCGGCGTGGAAGGCGAGGCGGTGGTATGCGCCGGGCTGGTCGCGGTCCTCGAGCTCGGCCTGGGCCACGGCCGTGCGGAAGGTCACGTCCCACAGCGTCGGCGCCATGTCCTGGTACGCCTCGCCGCGGGCGATGTTGCGAATGAAGCCGAGCTGGGATGCGCGGCGCGAGTTATCGTCGATCGTGCGGTAGGTCTGTTGCCAGTCGACCGACAGGCCGAGCTGTCGCCACAGGTCCTCGAAGGACTTCTCGTCCTCCTGTGTCAGCTCGAGGCACAGCTCGATGAAGTTCTGGCGCGAGATCGGCTGCTGGTCGGCGGCCTTGATGCTCTTGCCCTCGCCACCGCGGTGCGGCGGTTCAAAACCCTCGACGTAGGGGAGCGACGGGTCGCAGCGAACGCCGTAGTAGTTCTGCACACGACGCTCGGTCGGCAGGCCGTTGTCGTCCCAACCCATCGGGTAGAACACGCGTTTTCCCTGCATCCGCTTGTAGCGGGCGACGACGTCGGTGTGCGTGTACGAGAACACGTGGCCGATGTGTAGCGAGCCGGATGCGGTCGGCGGGGGAGTGTCGATCGAGTAGACGTCCTCGCGCGTCGCGCCCTCGCGCTTGAAACGGTACGTTCCCTGGTCTTCCCACACCTCTTCCCACTTGGCTTCGAGCCCTTCGAGGGCCGGCTTGTCTGGGATGTTTGCGGGCGTGGCCGTCATGCATACTCCGTTTCAATATGGGCGGCACCGAGTCTGGGGTGCCTGCTGTGACCCAGCCATGGTACCCGTTTCCCGCGCCAGAAGACACCCGAGGAAACGGCGATGCTCGCTAGTCCAGCTCTCCCCACCAGCCGGGCATCGAGGCGAGCACCGACTCCAATAGCGCTTTCTCGCTGACGTTGTCGTTCATCACCCACACCTCGATGGCACCGACGAGCGCGTATGCGACAAAGTGGGCCGCGATATCGCGGTTGAGTTCCTCTGGGAATGCTGGCTGTCGGTCGATGACCTGGCGGATCGACACCGTGAAGTGCTTCGTGAGAACGTTCTGCGAGACTCCGTCGGAAGTGTTGTCGAACGAGCGGCGGTAGATCGGTTCGAACTTGCGGATGTGTGCCACGACGCCCTCGAGCGAATCGCGCAGCACGTCGAGGCGAGGTCGCGAGCGGTCGGCGCGACGCTCGATGTCGAGGTAGCGAAGCACATCCAGATCCCTCGTTAGGGCCGCGAACAACACATCCTGCACCGAGGAATAGTGATCGTAGAAGGTCGCGCGGTTGATGCCGGCGAGCTGGGTGATAGCGGCGACGTTGAACGACTTCGCTTCGTCGCCCATCGCGAGCTCGAGCGCCGCGGCCTGCATCGACTCGCGGGTCCGCAATACTCGCGGATCAGTCATGGCGTCCTCGTTTCTATCTGACCAGTAAATGTACCGCTATTGCCTGCAGCTAGCCGAGCAGCGACTCGAGTGGCGTCCTCGCGAAGAAGATGATGAATCCGGCGGCAACCACCCAGAGCAGCCAGTGCACCTGACGGGCGCGCCCGGAGAACGCGTGGATGATGACCCAGGAGACGAAGCCCACGCCGATGCCGTTCGCGATCGAGTAGGTAAGCGGCATCGTGATGATCGTGAGGAAGGTGGGGATGGCCACGGCGATGTCGTGCCATTCGATGTCCGAGACTCCGGCCATCATCATGGCGCCGACGACCACGAGGGCGGCTGAGCCGACCTCCATCGGGACGACGACGGCGAGCGGGGTGAAGAACATCGCAATCACGAACAGCAACCCCGTTACAACCGACGCCAGACCGGTGCGAGCACCCTCACCGATGCCCGACGCGGAGTCGACATAGATCGTGTTCGAGGAGGTGGAGGTCGCGCCACCGACCACGGCGCCGAGACCCTCGATGATGAACGCCTGGCGGATGCGCGGGAACGTGCCGTCTTCGTTCGCAAGTCCGGCGTTTCGGGCGAGGCCCGTCATCGCCCCCATCGCGTCGAAGAAGTTCATGAACACGAGCGTGAGGAGCAGCATGAGGGCGGCGACCGGGCCGATGCGCGCGAACGAGCCGAAGAGATCGAACTCGCCGATGAGGCCGAGATCGGGCACCGAGACGATCGTCTTCGGCAGTGTCGGGACGGTGAGCCCCCAGCCACCGGGATTCTCCGCTCCAGCGGCGCCGATGTGCCAGATGGCTTCGACCACCAGCGCGATGACGGTGCCGACGACCATACCGATCAGGATGGCGCCGGGCACTTTTCGTACGAGCAGGATCGCCATGAGCAGCAGGGTTACGACGAAGATGACCGTGGGAACGGTCGTGATCGAGCCACCGAAGCCGAGCTGCACAGGTGTGCCCTCGGCGCGCGTGACAAAGCCGGAATTGACGAGCCCGACGAACGCGATGAACATGCCGATGCCGACGGTGATCGCGGATTTCAAGGCGGCCGGCACGGCATGGAAGATCGCGGTGCGCGCCCCGGTGGCGCCGAGAATCACGATGATCACGCCGTTGAGGAACACGAGCCCCATGGCCTCCGGCCACGTGACCTGATGGACCATCGAGACCGCGAGGAACGAGTTGATACCGAGACCCGCGGACAGCGCGAACGGCAGGTTGGCGACGAGGCCGAACAGGATCGTGAGGAGCCCGGACGCGAGTGCCGTCGCGGATGCAACCTGGACCGCGTCGAGGAAGTTCCCCTCGACGTCGGGGGAGGAGCTACCGGCGAGGATGATCGGGTTGAGCACCAGGATGTACGAGATTGTGATGAAGGTGACGACGCCACCCCGGATCTCGCGGCTCACGGTCGAACGTCGATCACTCAGCTGGAATAGCCGCTCGAGGAGACCCGGAGTCGAAGGATTGGGCGTACGCGTGGATGCCGTCTGGTTGCTCACGGCGCAATGCTACTCGCAATGCTACGCGGGTTTGCGCGACAGAAAAGGCGGTGGCCGGGGGATAAACCCCGACCACCGCCTTCTCTAGGTTGCCGCGTGGTTACTTCGTGAAGCCCTCGCGAACCTGCTTGAGCTGCTCGTGCAGCTGCGCGGGCACCTTGTCGCCGATCTTGCCGAAGTACTCTTCGGTGTCGTCGAGCTCGGCGAGCCAACCCTCGGTCGGCACGTCGAAGATCGCCTCGAGCGTGGCCTGGTCGATGTCGAGGCCGTCGACGTCGACATCCTCGAGCTTCGGGAGGTTACCGATCGGCTGCTCTACGGCATCGACCTTGCCCTCGACGCGCTGCGTGGCCCACTCAATCGCGCGGATGTTCTCGCCGAAGCCCGGCCAGAGGAACGAGCCGTCGGCGCCGCGACGGAACCAGTTCACCTGGAAGATCGCGGGCGCCTTGTCGCCAAGGACCTCGCCCATCTCGAGCCAGTGGCCCCAGTAGTCGGCCATGTGGTAGCCAGCGAACGGCTGCATCGCGAACGGGTCGCGGCGAAGCTCGCCGACCTTGCCTTCGGCTGCCGCGGTGCGCTCGGAACCGAGCGTTGCGCCGAGGAAGCAGCCGTGCTCCCAGCTCTTCGACTGGTAAACGAGCGGCACGTTGGTGCGGCGGCGGCCACCGAACAGGATGATGTCGACGGGAACACCGTCGGCTGCCTGCCAGTCATCCGAGATAGTCGGGCACTGCTCGGCGCGCACGGTGAATCGTGCATTCGGGTGCGCGGCCGGGGCGTCGGACTCGGGCGTCCAGTCGTTGCCCTGCCAATCGATCAGGTGCGCGGGTGCCTCGTCGGTCATACCCTCCCACCACACGTCGCCGTCATCGGTGAGCGCCACGTTGGTGAAGATGGTGTTCGAAGCGATGGTTTCCATCGCGACGGGGTTCGTCGAGTAGCCGGAGCCGGGCGCGACGCCGAAGAACCCGAACTCGGGGTTGATTGCGTACAGGCGGCCGTCGTCGCCGGGGCGCATCCACGCGATGTCGTCGCCGAGGGTCTCGACCTTCCAGCCCGGAAGCTTCGGACGCATCATCGCGAGGTTGGTCTTACCCGTCGCCGACGGGAACGCGCCGGTGATCGTGAACTTGCGACCCTCCGGGTTGGTGGCCTGGATGAGCAGCATGTGCTCGGCCATCCAGCCCTCGTCGCGTGCCATTACCGAGGCGATGCGCAGGGCGAAGCACTTCTTCCCGAGCAGCGCGTTGCCGCCGTAGCCCGAGCCGTACGAGATGATCTCGAGGTCGTCGGGGAAGTGCGTGATGTACTTGTTGTCGTTGCAGGGCCACTCGACGTCCGGGCGAGCGTTGCCTTCCGCATCCACGAGCGGGTAGCCGACCGAGTGCAGGGCCTTGACCCACTCGCGGCCGGGCTTGATGTAGGAGAGGGCCTCGCTGCCCGAGCGGGTCATGATCGCCATCGAGAGTACGACATAGGGTGAGTCGGTGATCTCGACGCCGTACTGCGTGATCTTGCCGCCGAGGGGGCCCATCGCGAACGGCACGACGTACATCGTGCGGCCGCGCATCGAGCCCTCGAACAGGCCGTTGAGTTCGGCACGCATCTCGGCAGGTGCGCGCCAGTTGTTCGTGGGGCCAGCGTCCTCTTCCTTCTCCGAGCAGATGAAGGTGCGGCTCTCGACACGGGCGACGTCGGCGGCGTCCGAGCGGGCGAGGAATGAGTTCGGGCGAAGCTCGGGGTTCAGGCGAATGAGGGTTCCGGCCTCGACCATTTCGTTGGCGATGCGGTTGTATTCTTCTTCGCTGCCATCGCACCAAACCACCTCAGCAGGCTGAGTGAGCTCTGCGGTTTCCACCACCCAAGCGTTGACTTCCGCATTTTCGGACAACTGTGGGATGTCTGTAGCGTTCACGGGCGAGGGTGAGGTCATTGCGCAGCTGCTTTCACGTCTTCGATATGGATGGAGCTATCAGCCCTGGGCCAATTAGCACGCGGCTAAAGTCCCGGTGAATTAATTGTTGCACTCCCAGTATTCCATGGGTATTGGCTCGAAGCCTCACGAAGCTTCAAGATCACGACCGAGAAGGAGTGTCCGGGAGGCGGGATGTTGGGGGTTGGTGAACAGGTCGAGGGTCAGGGCGGTCTCGACGATGCGGCCGGAGTCCACCACCGCAACGCGGTCGGCGATCTCGCCCACGACATCAAGGTCGTGCGAGATGAAGATGCATGCAAGGGCACGCTCTCGCCGGATTTCGTCGATGAGATCGAGTACCGAGCGCCGTACGGTGGCGTCGAGGGCAGACACGGCCTCGTCACAGATCAGCACGCTGGGGCTCCCCGCGAGGGCGCGGGCAATCGCCACGCGTTGGCGTTCACCGCCGGAGAGCGCGATTGGTCGCGCGGTGAGGTGCTGTTCGCCAAGACCTACCTCCTCGAGGAGCTCGATGAGCCTCGGCCGGAGTTTGTTCGAACTGCGCACGCGTCCGCCAGAAACGGCGTCGGCAAGAATGGCCCCCACGCGTAGTCGCGGGTCGAACGTCGACAGCGGATCCTGCGCCACCATGCCCATGAGGTGTCGACGGGGTCGTCGCGCCGATTCTCGAGCGGGGGACCACTGGGCGCCATCGAAGGTCACGCTGCCCGCATCGGGTGGGTCGAGCGCGAGCAATAGCCGGGCCAGCGTCGACTTGCCGGAGCCGGACGCACCGACCACGCCGAGTGTCTCGCCCGCACGGAGCTCGAGCGACGCATCCTGCAAAGCGGTGAATTTGCTCCCGTCGGGCCGCCGGTATTTCCGCTCGAGTCCCTCGGCAGCCAGCAAAATCGGGCCCTCGTGCGGGGGACGCGCCCGGGGCGGCTGGGGCAGGGCCTCGACGAGGGCCTTGCCCGCGGCAGAATCCGGGGCGGTCAGGATGCGCTCAGTCGCGGCCGTCTCGACGATGCGGCCGTCGTCGATCACCGCGACTCGATCGCACAGGATGCGCACCGACGCGAGATCGTGCGAGACGAACAGGATGCCGAGGCCGTCGTCCGCCAGGGATCGGAGGAGTGCGAGGAGGTCACGTCGGGCACCCGCGTCGAGCGCGGTCGTGGGCTCGTCGGCAATAAGCAGCTCGGGATCGCCAGCGAGCGCGATGGCGATGAGCGCGCGCTGCCGCTGTCCGCCCGAGAGCGCGCCCGCGCGCTGTTTCATTCGCACCTCGGGTTCGGGCAGCCCGACCCGGGTGAGCAGTTCGAGGGCGCGTTCGCGACGCTCGCTGGTGGATGCGCGGCTGTGCAGTTTGATGGCGTCGTCAAGCTCGGCGCCGATCGTGCGGGCCGGATCGAGGGAGACGAGCGCATCCTGCAGCACAAGACCGATTCGCCCGCCACGGACCTTGCGCAGCTGCCGCTCCGAAAGCGCGAGCAGGTCGGTTTCCCCGAGGCGCATCCGCTCGGCGTCAACGGTCGCACCCTCACCCGCGAGGCCCATGAGCGCGCGGGCGGTGAGCGACTTGCCCGAGCCGGACGATCCGATCAAGCCGAGCGCCTCGCCCTTGGCGATCTCGAGGTCGAGGCCGCGGACGACGTGGTCGCGGCCGAACCGGATGCGCAGGTCACGTACCTCGAGTAACTGCAATTGTTGTTCGCTGGCAGTCATCGGGCCTGCCTCCGTTCGGCGTTATAGAGGCGACCGAGGACTGTGCCGGTGACCGCGACAAGCGCGATCGCGCTGCCGGGGAAGACCGACATCCACCAGCCGCCCGTGGAGAGATAGGTCGCACCGGCATTCAGCATCGCGCCCCACTCGGGGCTGGGCGGCGGGGCGCCGAGGCCGAGGTAGCTCAGCGCCGAGGCCCAGACCACGGACTGGCCGATGCCGAGGGTCGCGAGCGCGAACAGGGGCTGGAACGCGTTGGGCAGGATCGTGCGAGTGAGGCGGAACCAGGCGCCGCGGCCCATGACGCGATCGGCCTCGATATAAGCGGACTCCTTGACCCGCAGGAACTGGGTGCGCAGCAGCCGCGCGTATCCAGGGGCGGTCGAAAGTCCCACGGCGATCGTCGTCGGCAGGATGCCCGGTCCGGTTAGCGAGAGCAGCAAGAGTGCGAGCAGGATGCCAGGGAAGGCATAGAGCGTCTCGACGATTCGCGTCGATACCCAGTCGCCAATTCGGCCGCCCACTCCCGAGACCGTTGCAAGCAGCACGCCGAGGACGAGCCCGATCGCCGTTGCGGCGATGCCGATCGTGAGCGAATCGGCGGCGCCGTGAACGATGCGGGTGTAGATATCGCGGCCGGACTCGTCCGTCCCGAAAACGTGGGCCAGGCTGGGGGCTTGGTACGCATCCGCCGGTGAGATGGCGAACGGGTCGCCCGGGGCAAGGATGCGCGGGAACAGGGCCGCGCTGAGGAACCAGGCGGCAACGCCCAGGCAGACGAGGATGCCGATGCGTCGGAGTCTGCGGCTCATACTGCGGCCTCCGTGCGTGGCGAGAGAGCCTGCTCGATGACGTCGGTCACGAGGGTGATGAGGACGTAGGCTGCGGCCACCACGATGAGCACGCCGATGACGAGCGGCACATCCCGGGCGACGACCGCATCCACGAGCGAGCGGCCGAGGCCCGGCCGGGCGAAGAGCTTCTCGACCACGACCGCGCCAGAGATGAGCGAACCGAAGGCCCAACCGGTGAGTCCCACGGCGGGGAGTGCGGCTCGGCGAAGCAAGTGTTTGCGGAAGACCCCGTTTGGAGACTCGCCGCGGGCGCGAGCGGCCAGGACGAATGGCTTGTCGAGCGCATCGAGGGTCGAGTCGCGCATCACCTGCGCGAGGTAGCCGCCGAGCGGAATCGCGAGGGTGAGGGCGGGGAGGATGAGCCCGGTGAATCCGGGGCCGGAGAGCGCGACCGGGAGCCCAAGGCCGGTCGCGAAGATCGTGATGAGCACCGCGCCGAGCCAGAAGTGGGGGAGCGCGGCACCGACGATGCCGAGAAAGTCGGTGACGACGCCAGCGACGCGACCGCCGCGGGTCGAGAGCCAGACGAGCAGGAGCGCGATCGCCCACCCGAGCACGAGGGCTGCACCCGCGAGCTGCAGCGTATTCGGCAGCAGGTCGCCGATGATCGTCGTGACGTCGTCGTGGAGCCGGTAGCTCACGCCGAGGTCGCCGCGCAGCAGCTGCCCGAGGTAGGCGAAGTACTGCTCGCCGAGGGGGCGATCAAGCCCGTAGTCGGCCCGGGCCTGGGCGACCGCCTCGGCGGAGGCCTGCGAGCCGGGGCCGCCTAGGATCGCCTGCACGGGGTCACCCGGTACGGCGCGCACGGCAAAGAAGGTGATCGTGGCGACGACCCAGATCACGGTGATGGCGGCGCCCAGCCGTGACAGTGCACGGAGGGCGACGCGCCTTACCTTTGACATACAAGCTTTCTTTGAAGTCGCTCGCTGAGTGTGTGTCGATCCGTGAGTAGCGGCAAAGCCGTGTATCGAACGGTGGTGCTCATTTCGATACACGGCCTGCAGCCGCACTCAATGAGCGGGAGTGACCTACTTGAACGAGGCGTTCGTGAACGTGATCAGGTTGAGCGACGGGTCGAGGCGCAGGCCCTCGAGGGTCGGGGTGTAGGCGAACTGCACCATCTGATCGTAGAGCGGCACGATGAGGTGCTCGCTCACGATGAACTCCTGCGCCTGCGCGTAGAGGTCCGCGCGCTCGGCCCGGTCGGTCGTCGTGCCGGCCTGCTCGAGCATGGCGTCAAGCTCGGGGCTTTCGATGCCCGTGTTGTTCGCATGGTAGCCCGACGGCGCGGGAACGTTGCCGGCCGAGTGGTAGACGATGCGCAGCACGTCGGCGGAGGACTTCGAGTACGGCGCGATGATCGCGTCGAACGCCCACTCGCCCGAGGCGGCGTACCAGGAGCCGATGTCGAGCAGCTCGATCTGTACGTCGAACCCGACCGCGCCTGCACTCGCGGCAATCTGCTCGACGAGCGAGACCTCGGCGGGGATCGACTGGTTCGTCGAGAGCGGGAAGACGACGGTGAGCGGCTGGCCGTCCTTGATGCGGATGCCCGCGTCGTTCCGCTCGGTCCACCCGGCCTCATCGAGAAGCTGATTCGCCTGGTCGACGTCGACGCCCAGCAGCTCGGGGAACCCGACCGACTCGGGAAGCGCGGAGGACAGGGGCGAGTAGGACCGATCGAGGGTGCCGAAGTAGAGCGACTCGACGGCCGCATCGATGTCGGTCGAGCGCGTGAATGCCTCGCGCACCAGCGGGTCATCGAACGGCGCGCGGGTCGTGTTGAGCTCGATGCGCGCGGTCGTGCCGGGGCGCGGGCCAACAAGCGTCGAGAACTCGTCGGTCTCCTGGAAGCCTGAAAGCGCATCCGGCTGCACCTGGTCGATCACGTCGACCTGGCCGGACTGCAGGGCGGCTGTGCGGGTCGCGGCGTCGGGGATGAAGCGCCACTCGATGCGCTCGATGCGCTCGCCCTCGGGTGGGGTCGCCTCGCCGGGCATTGCCTCGGTGTGGGTCTCGTTGCGAACGAAGACGATGCGATCCTGCTTCGTCCACGAGTCGACCTGGAACGCACCGGTACCGATCGGCGCCTCGCAGTTTGCCTGCTCGCCGCGCTCGAGGCCGGCGGGCGACATGATCGCGAGCCAGGACTGTGCGAGCGACTCGAGGAGGGCCGAGTCGGGCGTGTTCAGCTGGAACTCGACGGTGTGATCGTCGGTCGCCACGATCGCGTCGACCTTTTCGAGGGCGAGGATGCCGGTCGAGGACTTCGTATTCGGGTCGCGCACGTGCTCCATGTTGGCGACCACGGCAGCCGCATTAAAAGGAGTGCCGTCCGAGAACTCGATGCCTTCCTTGAGGCCGATCGTCCAGGTGAGGCCGTCTTCGCTCACCTCGCTCGAGTCTGCGAGCCACGGCACAATCTCGCCGCTGTCGTCTCGAGCGAAGAGCGATTCGAGGAACTGGTGGGCAGACTCGGCCTGGGGCCAGTTCCCGCCGACGTGCGGGTCAAGGCAGTCGGGCTCCGACTGGCCGGTCGCGAACGTGAGTGTGGTCTTCGATTCGGCGGGGGTTGCAGAGCATGCGGCGAGGGGCACAAGAAGTGCGAGGCCAGCGACTGCTCCGACGAGCCGGAGTGATTGCTTAAGCATTCAACCAATATAGCCTTGTTGAACGCTGTCGAACAATGAGCCGCGTGCCGGCCAACATCCGGGGGAAAACCACCGTAAGCGCTCGTGACAGCTGCGTCGTTTTGGCTGATTGTGCCGCGTAACTTGAAAGTATGAAATCCAAAGCACTCCAAATCGTAGCCGCGATACCGCAGCTAGTGCTCTACGGCATCCTTGCCCTGCCGATGTTCGGGCTGTTCGTCGCCACGGTCGCCACCGGCATGGGGCTGATGTTCGTCTTCCTGATCGGCATCGTCGTGTTCGCGCTGCTCGGTGTCGTCATGTATCTCCTCGCACGCTTCGAGGAGGCGCGCGCCGGGTGGACGTTCGACCTCGACATACCGCGCCACGAGTTCCGGCAGTCGCCCCGCACCGACGGGTGGAAGTTCTTCCACACCCTCGCGTTGCAGTGGGCCGACTCGCGAACCTGGATCGGCATCCTGCACGGCGCGGTCGTGTCGCTGCTCGGTCTGATCGCCGTGTTCGCACTCCACTGGTTGGCTACCGGCATCGCCTGGCTCTTCGCGCCACTCCAGGGGCCGACCTACGTGCTTGGCGACTTCTGGCTGGGGGAGCAGCCGAGCTGGCTCGCACTGCTGCTCGGACTCGCCCTCATCGTCATCGGCGCGATCGTCATCGTCAGCCTCGCCTTCGCCCACCGCGCCTTGTCAAAGCAGTTGCTCGTACCGAACCGCGAGGCCGAGTTGCAGTCGGAGGCGCGGGTGCAGTCACAGCACCGCCAGCAGGCGATCTCGGCGGCCGACATCGAGCGGGCCCGCATCGAGCGTGACCTGCATGACGGCGTCCAGCCGCGGCTCGTTGCCGTGGGCATGACCCTCGGCATGGCCAAGCGCAAGCTGAAGACCGACCCGGAACGCGCATCCGAACTCATCGACGAGGCCCACGAATCCACGATGGTGGCGGTCACTGAGCTCCGTCAGCTCGTGCGTGGCTTCCAGCCCGCCGTGCTGCAGGACCGCGGTCTTGACGCCGCGCTCTCGGCACTCATCGGTCGCAGCGCCATCCCGGTTGATATTCAGGTGAACCTCCCGAACCGCTACAGCGATCGGGCCGAAGCGACCATGTACTTTGCGGTCGCCGAGGCAATGACGAATGCCGCGAAGCACGCGGGCGCGACCCACATCCTGGTGCGCATCCACGAAGAAAACGGCTACCTGTTCGCCCACATTGAGGACAATGGCCGAGGCGGCGCGAATCGCAGTCCAGGCGGCGGAATCGACGGCGTCATGAACCGCGTGACCGCAGCGGGCGGCACATACAACTTCTCCAGCCCCGAGGGTGGACCTACCGTGATTGAGGTGACCGTGCCATGCGCATCGTGATCTGTGAAGACAATGCACTGCTTCGAGCCGGGCTCAGTCGCCTGCTGAGCGACGAAGGTCACGAGATCGTCGCGGCGCTCCCCGACGCCATCGAGCTGCAGGACAGGGTGACCGAAACATCCCCGGACCTCGTGCTGCTCGATGTCCGACTCCCACCCACCTTTACCGACGAGGGAGTCCGCGCCGCGATCTCGCTCCGAGAGCAGACCCCGGGCCTGCCGATCCTCGTGCTCTCGCAGTACGTGGAGGAGCGGTACGCGACCGAGCTCATCGCTCGCAGCAAAGGGGCGCTTGGCTACCTGCTGAAGGATCGCGTCGCGGATGTCGCAGAGTTCCTCGACTCGGTCGAGCAGGTCGCCGACGGCGGCACGGTCCTCGACCCCGAGGTGGTCGGCCAGCTGCTCGGCCGCCGCTCGCGCGATTCGCAGTTGGATGCGTTGACCGAGCGTGAGCGCACCGTGCTCGGGCTCATGGCTGAGGGCAAATCCAATGCGGCAATCGCATCCCAGCTTTATATCTCTGAGGGTTCTGTCGAGAAGCACATTTCGCAGGTGTTCCAGAAGCTCGGCCTCGGTGCCGAGACTGGTGGCAACCGACGCGTGCTCGCAGTTCTCGCCTACCTCGGTGTCGAGATTGACGAAACAGGAGACGCGCGATGAACACGACAAATGACCACGACACGCTGCCGGTGCAACCGGCAACCGACGCGGGCTCGGCCCCGCCGCCCACGTCCCCGCCATCCAACCGGGCGCCCGAAGGCCCGAAGTCCGCGCCAGGAGCGCGCCGATACAGCTGGGTAGGCATTGTCGCGACCGTCATCGGCGGCATCCTGCTGATCGGCCTGCTCGTCTCGACGATCTTCACACAGGTCTGGAGCGGATCGGTCAAGCCCTTCTCGGAGGAGTTCTCGGCTCCAGCGGTCAGCAATGTCAGGGTGGATGCAGACTACGGCCAGTACACGATCCAGTTCAGCGACAGCGTGACGGAAGCTCAGTTGGCGGTCGAGGGCAATTGGGCAGGCGGTAACTCGCCCGTGTCGCTCGAGACGAGCGGAGACGAGCTCGTCGTTGAGAGCAGCGTGCGAGTGCCCTGGTACATGCGCGACCCGCAGGTGCGCGGCACCTTGACGCTGCCCAGCTCGCTCGAGGGCGAAGTCGATCTCACGGCCCACGTGGGTGTCGGCTCGCTCAAGATCGACGGCGACACGAACTCGATCGATGGCAACGTCAGCACCGGCGAACTCATCGTCAACGGTCGCTTCGAAACTGGCGAATTCCGTGGCGACGTCGGCCAGGTGGTCCTGAATGGCGACGGCGGCAGTGCCATGCTCACGAGCGGGGCGGGACAGATTGAGGCCTATGGCAGCTACGACTCGATCGTCATGAGCTCCGACGTCGGGACCCTGTCGTTCGCGGGGAACGTGAAAGACTCCGCTGAATTCACCGTCGACGCGGGCGGTGGGACAATCCGGTACGAGGAAATCATGCCGGCGAATACCGTCGTCAATGTCAGCTTCGGCGACGTCGAATTCCAGCTGCCTGGCGAGCCGTTCCAGCTCAATGCGCCGAACGATGTGCGCGATTCTGCGGAGCGCGCCGGCTACGACACGAGCGGCGGCGCAGGCGCGCCGCAGGTCTCAGTGTCGGTCGAAATCGGCGACGTCAGCTTCGCTCCGAACACGGGCAACTAAGTTCCGCTAAGGCCCGCTAAGTTCCGCGGCCACAGACCCGGCGTGCCAGAATGAACACGGATCATTTTGCATGCCGGGTCTTTGGCGTGCCGGGAGGAAATACATGACCGCGTTAAAGCGGAGGGCGGGCGCGGGGCGCCCCGCGGCGTCGAGCCACACGGCGCTCGAGGAAGCGGCGTGCGAGCTCGCGCTCGAGCAGGGCTGGGACAACGTTTCGGCGAACGACATCGCCCAGCGCGCGGGCGTGAGTCGCTCATCCTTCTTCAACTACTTCGCCTCGAAGGCGGATGTGCTGTGGCGCAACGTGGATGTCGCACTCGATTCCGCGGCGTCGCTGCGCGAATTCGTCGCGCGACTCGAAGAGATCGGGCCGCCGACCGCGCTCACCTACATCGACGCGATGGGCGCGCGCGGGGCGGCCGAGGAATCCTCGGTCGCGCGCGCAAACCGCCTCGCCGCGATGCTTCGGGGTGGGCCGACGCTCGGCACGGTTTCGAGCCAGGTTGATGCCGACCAGGCCGCGGCTCTCGCGACGTCGATTCAGCGCATCCGGTCCGCATCCCTCGCCTCGGGCACCCTCACCGCGATCGTGGATTGGGCCGCGTCGGGCCTCGGTCGGGCTCCTCTGCATCGCTACCTCGACGCCGCCTTCGGCGACAACTGGTAGCCCGCGCATCCGCTGCGCCTGCGCATTTCCGCTAGCGCTCACCATTGTGGCTGGCGCGCGCAATTGTGGCTGGCGCGCGCAATCATTGCCCGCAGCGCTTGTCATGGCCTGTGCTCCGGCAGGGGTGTGCGTTAGCGGCAATGGCTGCCGCAGTGTGTGGAGCTAATCATTGCCCGCAGCGCTTGTCATGGCCTGTGCTCCGGCAGGGGTGTGCGTTAGCGGCAATGGTCGCCGAGAGCGCGGCCCGCAACAACGCGCCGCTGTTCGCTCAGAGCCACCCAAAGCGGCCGCGGGAGAGGTTCCACGGCTTACCGAACCGCGCTACGATTGGGCCATTGACAACGATCCGCCATCAACGGGGAGTCTTCGGAAGAACGGTTCGCGAAAGCGCGCTCATTAGACCCGAACGGGTACGCCCGTCACAGCGTTGAATGAGTGGTGATCCTAGCGGGTTGCAATCGGGGTGGTACCGCGTGAAAGCGTCCCTGAATATTCCAACGAGCCGCATATCTCCAGGAGACCACCGCATGTCCTACCCGAAGTCCGCCTTCGGCCCCGGGGCCGAGTCCGTTCCGGCCAGCCCTTCGTTTCCGAATCTCGAGACGCAGGTGCTCGACTTCTGGCGAGAGGACAACACGTTCCAGGAGTCGATTGACCAGCGCGAGGGCTCGCCCGAGTGGGTCTTCTATGACGGCCCGCCGTTCGCGAACGGCCTGCCGCACTACGGTCACCTCCTCACGGGCTACGCGAAGGATGTGTTCCCCCGCTTCAACACGATGCGCGGCAGGCAGGTCAATCGCGTCTTCGGCTGGGACACCCATGGGCTACCCGCCGAGCTCGAGGCGATGAAGCAGCTCGGGATCTCGACGAAGGAAGAGATCGACGAGATGGGCATCGGCAACTTCAACGCCGCGGCCAAGAAGTCCGTCCTGCGTTATATGGACGAGTGGCAGGAATATGTCGAGCGTCAGGGCCGCTGGGTCGACTTCGAGAACGGCTACAAGACGCTCGATATCACCTACATGGAGTCGGTGATCTGGGCGTTCAAGACGCTGTACGACCAGGGCCTCGCGTACGAGGGCTTCCGGGTCCTGCCGTACTGCTGGAACGACGAGACGCCGCTGTCGAACCACGAGCTGCGCATGGATGACGACGTCTACCAGATGCGACAGGACAACACGGTAACCGTGACGTTCCCCCTGACCGGCGAAAAGGCTTTCAACCTCGGCCTCGACGGCGTGCGCGCACTCGCCTGGACGACCACGCCCTGGACCCTGCCGACGAACCTCGCGCTCGCCGTGGGCCCCGAGGTCGAGTACGCCCTCGTGCCAGCCGGCCCGAACGGTGCCGCCGACGGTGCGGCCGAGGCCCTCTACCTGCTCGCGACGGCGCGCATCCCCGCCTACGCGAAGGAGCTCGGCTATTCCGAGCTCAAGGATGCGGAGGCCGCAGTCATCCGCACGTTCACGGGCGAGCAGCTGCGCGGCGTGCGCTACGCGCCGCTGTGGGATTACTACGCCGATACCGATGCCTATGGCACCGAGAACGCCTGGCAGATTCTCGTCGCCGACTACGTCACGACCACCGACGGTACCGGTATCGTCCACCAGGCTCCGGCCTACGGTGAGGACGACAAGGTCGCGTGTGACGCGGCGGGCATCCCGACGATCCTCTCGGTGGATGCGCACGGTCGCTTCCTCGACAACATCACGCCGGTGGCGGGCCAGCAGGTCTTCGACGCGAACCGCACGCTCATCCAGCAGTTGAAATCGGATGGCCGTCTGCTGCAGCAGAAGTCGTACGAGCACTCGTACCCGCACTGCTGGCGCTGCAAGCAGCCGCTCATCTACAAGGCCGTTTCGAGCTGGTTCGTGAAGGTCACCGACTACCGCGACGAAATGCTCGAGCTCAACGAGCAGATCGAGTGGGTTCCCGAGAACGTCAAGCACGGCCAGTTCGGCAAGTGGCTCGAGGGCGCGCGCGACTGGTCGATCTCCCGCAACCGCTATTGGGGCAGCCCCATCCCGGTGTGGAAGAGTGACGACCCGAACTACCCGCGCGTCGACGTCTACGGTTCACTTGAGGAGCTCGAGCGCGACTTTGGCGTGGAGGTCACCGACCTCCACCGCCCGTTCATCGACGAGCTGACCCGCCCGAACCCGGACGATCCGACGGGGAAGTCGACGATGCGCCGCATCGAAGACGTTCTCGACGTGTGGTTCGACTCGGGCTCGATGCCGTTCGCGCAGGTGCACTACCCGTTCGAGAATCGCGACTGGTTTGACACGCACTCGCCCGCGGACTTCATCGTCGAGTACATCGGCCAGACCCGCGGCTGGTTCTACGTGATGCACGCGCTGTCGACGCCGCTGTTCCACCGCCCGGCCTACAAACGAGTCGTGTCGCACGGCATCGTGCTCGGTTCGGACGGCCGCAAGATGTCCAAGTCACTGCAGAATTACCCCGACGTGAACGAGGTCTTCGATCGCGACGGTTCGGATGCGATGCGCTGGTTCCTGATGTCGAGCTCGGTGCTGCGTGGCGGCAACCTCATCGTCACCGAGGAGGCCATTCGCGAGTCGACGCGTCAGTTCCTCCTACCGCTGTGGTCGACGTACTACTTCTTCACGACGTATGCGAACACCGCGAACGGCCCCGACGCGGCCGGGTACGAGGCGAAGTTCCGCACCGACTCGACGAACCTCCTCGACCGCTACATCCTGGCGAAACTGCGGGAGACCGTCGAGGCCTTCACGAACGACCTCGAGGCACTGGATGCATCCAACGCGACCGCGCGCCTGCGCGACTTCGCCGACGTGCTCACGAACTGGTACGTGCGCCGCTCGCGCGACCGCTTCTGGGTGGGTACGACGGATGCGCAGGGCGAGGTTTCCGACGCCGGTCGCGAGGCCTTCGACACGCTCTACACCGTGCTCGAGACGGTCTGCCGCCTCGCGGCACCCCTCGCCCCGTTCACGACCGAAACGGTGTGGCGCGGGCTGACCGGCGAGCGCTCGGTGCACCTGACGGACTTCCCGGAAGCCGCGGACTACCCGGCCGATGAGGCGCTTGTCGTGTCGATGGATGCGGTGCGCGAGGTCGTCTCGGCGGGCCAGAGCCTGCGCAAGCAGCACCACCTGCGTGTGCGCCTGCCGCTCGGCAAGCTCACGGTGCTCGTGACCGATGCCGCGACGCTGAGCGACTTCAGGCCGATCATCGGTGACGAGCTCAACGTCCGCGAGGTCGAGCTTCAGGAGCGCACCGAGGAGGCCGCCTCGCAGTACGGCGTCTCGCGCGTGCTGCGCGTCAACGCCCGTGCCGCCGGCCCGCGCATCGGCAAGCAGGTGCAGCAGGTCATCAAGGCGTCGAAGTCGGGCGACTGGACGGAAGAAGACGGCCAGGTCGTGGCCGGCGGCGTGCCGCTCGAGCCCTCGGAGTACGAGGTCGATCTCGAGATCAGCGAGGGGGAGGGCGACGACGTGCTCGGCCTTCTGCCGAACGGCGGCATCCTCGTGCTCGATACCGAGATCACGCCCGAGCTCGCCGCGGAAGGCGCCGCTCGCGACGCGATCCGCGCGGTACAGGATGCGCGCAAGGCCGCGGGGCTCGAGGTGAGCGACCGCATCCACCTCACCCTCGCGACCGACGCGGCATCGCTCGCCGCGCTGCAATCGCAGGCCGAGCTCATCGCGGGCGAGACGCTCGCGACCGATATTTCGATCACCGATGGTCTCGAGCCGGATGCGGATCGCGCGTCGATCCCGCACAGCTACGGGGCACTCGACATTCAGCTGCGAAAGGCATAGGGCTCGAAAGGGCAGAAGCATGAGCAACGAACGCGAAAATAACCTCGACGACGAGTTCGATCCGAACGAGGAACTCACCGCTGAATATCTCATCAAGATGTTTGGCGGGGCCCCGTTTGATGAGGGGCACGAAGAAGAGGGCGTAACCGACGAAGAACTCAGCGAGCGCGAACTCGCCGAGCGCGAGCGCCTCGATAACACCGACTGGCGGGCCGAGGCCGACGAGGTCTACGAGGAGCTGATGACCCGCGTCGGCGAGGCCCAGCCCGAACCCCGGCTGGGACCGACGCGGCGTGCCTGCCAGCTGCTTGGTGACATTCACGAGGCGTGGCCGATGATTCACATCACCGGCACGAACGGGAAGTCGTCGACGGCCCGGCTCACCGAGTCGATCCTGCGCGCGCACGGCCTGCGCACCGGCCTGCTCACGAGCCCGCACCTGATTCGCCTCAACGAGCGGATAGGCATCGACGGCGCCCCGATTACTGACGAGCGACTCGTCGCGAACTGGCGCGACATCGAGCCATTCATCGCGATCGTCGACAACGAACTCGAGGTTGCGGGGGAGCCGCGGCTCACCTTCTTCGAGGCACTCACCGTGCTCGCATTTGCGTGCTTCACGGATGCGCCGATCGACGTCGCGGTGGTCGAGGTCGGGATGGGCGGCGAGTGGGATTCGACGAACGTGGCCGACGGTTCGGTCGCGGTATTCACGCCGATCTCGCTCGACCACCAGGACCGCCTCGGCAACACTGTGGCCGAGATCGCGTCGACCAAGGCGGGCATCATCAAGCCCTCCGCTGCGGTTGTGACCGCCGCCCAGGTGCCGGAGGTCATGGACCAGCTGCGTCGCGCAGCCCAGCTGCAGGAAGCCACGCTCTACTCGGAACCCGAGAAGTTTGCCGTGACCGCGGACCAGATGGCGGTTGGCGGCCGACTCGTGTCGGTGCGCGGCATCGCGGGCCAGTACGACGACCTGCCGGTGGCGCTCGCGGGCGACTACCAGGCGCATAACGCGGCCCTCGCGATCGCGGCGGTCGAGGCCTTCTTCGGCGGCGAACGCCAGCTCGACTACGACACGGTCGCCCAGGGCACCGCGTCGGCGGTCTCGCCCGGACGCCTCGATCTGATCGGCACCGACCCCGCCGTCATCATCGACGCCGCGCACAACCCGCACGGCGCCGCGCACCTCGCGCAGGCGATGACGGAGACGTACAACTTTGACGAGCTGACCGTCGTGCTGGGCGTCCTGCAGGGCAAGTCCGTCGCCGGCATCATCAAGCCGCTCGCGAGCATCGCGAGCCGCCTCATCATCACCGAGTCGGATTCGCCCCGTGCGATTCCCGCGTGGGAGCTTGCGGACGAAGTTCGCGAAATCATCGGCGAGGAGGCATCGGCGCAGAAGCGCCTCGAGATCATCGAGCGTGCTCAGGATGCGTTCGACACGGCTCGGCGCGAGGCTACGGATGCGGCCGTGCTCGCCGACCGTGAGGGGCGGCCGCTGTCGGCAGGCGTGCTCATCACAGGGTCGATCACCCTCGTTGGTGAGGCCGCCGCGCTCGCGCTCGAAGACGGCTGGAAAGCGCAGGCAACGCCACCCGACGACGAAACAGAGCAGCTCGACGAGCAGGAGGATGAGTGGTGAAACAGCGCCGATACCGGACGATGACCGAGCAGCTCGGCACGATCCTCATCGCGTTCGAAGTCATCGTGGTGTTCCTCGGGGCGCTCGCGCTCTTCGGGCTCAAGGTGCTGCCGCCGATGGTGGCCCTGGGTGGGGGCGCGATCTTCATCGTGCTGTTCTTGGCGGGAATCTACGCGCTTCGCAAGCCGTGGGGCGTCTGGTACGTCCTCGCGCTGCAGATCGCGCTCACGTTGACGGGGTTCATCCACGGCGCGATGTTCCTCGTGGGCGGGCTCTTCCTCGCGCTCTGGATCTACTGCCAGTACCAGGGCGGCAAGATCGACGCGGAGCGCGCGCCGGTCATCGAGGCCTACGAGCGCGAGATGGCCGCGCGAAAGGAAGCAGAGGAGCGCGGCACGGTCGCCGAGTAGTCGCGGAGGTGCGGCACCATACGGTCGCCGAGTAGGTGCGGAGGTGCGGCACCATACGGTCGCCGAGTAGGTGCGGAGCACCGTATCGAGGTGCGGCGCGCTTCGATATGCGCGTTCGGCGCAACTCACCGCGCGAGCTGGCGACTCACCGAGCGGTTTGGTCGGCGAGCGCAGTGACGATTTCGTAGACCACGTGCGCGGCGGCGATCCCCGTGATCTGCGCGTGGTCATACGCCGGGGCAACCTCGACGACGTCTGCCCCAACGAGGTTGAGCGCCGAAAACTCCCGCAGCATCCGCAGCAGCTCGCGGCTCGCGAGGCCGCCAGCTTCTGGCGTGCCGGTGCCCGGCGCGAAGGCGGGATCGAGCACATCGATGTCCACCGAAAGGTAGACCGGGCGCGTGCCAACCCTGGTGCGCATCCGCGCGATTGCCGCGGGTACGCCCTCGTCGGCAATCTCGTTGGACGTGATGATCGCGAAACCGAGCCGTTCGTCATCGCGTAGGTCCTGGCGGTTGAACAGCGGCCCGCGGATGCCGACGTGCAGGCTCGCCTGGCGATCGATGAGCCCCTCGCGAGACGCAACGCGGAACGGATCGCTGTGCGTGATCGGTGCACCGAAGTCGGTGTCCCACGTGTCGAGGTGGGCATCGAAGTGGATGACCGCGACGGGGCCATGCTGTTTCGCGACCGATCGCAGCATCGGAAGCGCGATGGTGTGGTCACCACCGATGGTCACGAGCCTCGCGCCGTCCGCCCGGAGCGCATCCGTACCCCGCTCCATCTCGGCAACCGCGGTCGCGATATCGAATGGCGTCACGGCGATATCTCCCGCATCTACCACCTGGGCCTGGGCGAACGGATCCGAGTCGGTGGCGGGGTTGTGCGGCCGAAGTAGCCGCGAAGACTCGCGCACGTGCGCGGGGCCGAAGCGCGCGCCGGGACGGTAACTCGCGCCGCTATCGAAGGGGATGCCCACGATCACGATGTCGGGGTGCTCCACCTCGTCGAGCCGAGGGAGGCGTGCGAACGTCGCGATACCAGCGAATCGCGGAGTCATGCTCGCGTCAACAGGTCCGACCGTCCCCGATTCGAATCGCTCATACTCCGCGCTCATATCCACCGCCTCCGCTCCAGTGCCGAATGCCGCTTGAAGGAAACTATGACGGATCAACTCGGGCAACAGCTTGGCACATGCCGGTGCGCCGAAACTTGGCACCGTCGAGCCGCGAGCGAATGGGAACCGAGTAACGTTGTCATCAACCCAACACGAAGGAGCCTTCAGCATGTCCTCGCAACAGGAACAGACCCTCGTCCTTGTTAAGCCCGATGGCGTTCGCCGCAACCTGATCGGCGAGGTCCTCGCACGAATCGAGCGCAAGGGCTACGTCGTCACCGGCCTCAAGCTGGTGCAGGCAGAGCGCGCGACGCTCGAACAGCACTACGAGGAGCACGTGGGGAAGCCCTTCTACGAGCCGCTCGTCGAGTTCATGATGTCCGGCCCCATTGTCGCGGCGCGCGTCGAGGGTAACGGTGTGATCGAGGGCTTCCGTTCACTCGCCGGTGCGACGAACCCGACCTCGGCCGCCCCTGGCACCATTCGCGGTGACCTCGGACGTGACTGGGGCGCGAAGGTCATGGAGAACATCGTCCACGGTTCGGACTCCGTCGAGTCAGCCGAGCGCGAGCTCGGCATCTGGTTCGCCTAGTCGACCGCGAAGAAATCGAGGCGGACGGTATCCGGTTGCCGGGTACCGGAGCCAACGAACACGCGCGAGTTCACCCACGCAAAGGGTGAGCTCGCGTCGGTGCTTAACCGTGCCGCGAACCGGAAATAGATGCGCGCCGGGTCGACCTCTTTGCCGCTGACGAGGGCCTCGAGGTCCTCGGCAGATCCGGTGCGAATCGCATGGTTGTCGACGAATATCTTGGTGCCGTCCTCGGCCTCGATGACGTACATCGCCGAGAGCTCGGCGACATGCGGGCTCGGATAAAGCTGGAAGTCTGCGCCGGCGTCGAGCAACTTTCCGGACCAGCCGTCTCCGGTGACGGTGCCACCCCGAATTGGGATGATCTTGCGTGCACCGTGCAGGGTCTCACCGACCGTGATCGGGTCGTCGACCTCGACGGTGAGGGATGCGAAGAACGTCAGGGCGGGTGGTTCCGGAATGGGGTGAGCGGCCATGTCAGCCACGATAGGGGCTAGTTCTGACCGGCCCTGTGAGGTGTCGGCGTCCCAAGAAACCTGTCCAGGAGTGCGGCCAAGACACGCGCGGGCGTCTGGCGTAAACCGTCGTGCGGAGTAATGCACACTCCACTTGTAGCGAAATCATTCTCGGGAAGTCTGGCCTGCGTGCCATACTGTACGAGTGCGCGAGAGCGCATGAAGACTTTTTTGAGTGTCGCCCAGGCGAAGACTCAGCACTGCCGCACCGTGCGGCGACGCCACACCAAGGCGAGAAGGATTTCCCGCGTGCAATATTGCCGCGGACAGATTACCGGCCAGGACCGCACCGCGACTGGCTGGGGCAGGAGTACCCACGTGACCGTGGAAAACGAACAGCAGAACACCCCCGAAGCGCAGTCCAACGAGAACGCGGAGGCGGCCGAAAACGTCGAAGCGACCGAGCCCGAAACGACCGAGTCGGAAGCGACCGAGTCAGAAGCGACAGAGGCGGAAGAAGCCGAGGCCGACTCCGATCAGCCGAAGCGCGACCCGCGCATCCCCGAGGTCATCACGACCCGCACTCTGTTCTTCCTCGCACCCGACCTGCCCCCTGCATCCGAACGCCAGGCGCCGAGCCGCCGCCCGCGTGAGGAACCGGAAGAGGACGACACCGATGAAGAGCAGGAGTACGGCGGCCGCCGCTCTGGTCGTGGCCGCGGGCGTTCGCGCCGGGGGAGTCGCGGGCAGGAGCGCCGTGACGGTCGTGACTCGAACCAGCGCGACAACGGTCAGCGCGAAGATGACCGCGTCGAAGAGGTAGAAGAGAAGGAACCGATCACCGAGCCGCAGAAGGTTCAGGGATCGACCCGTCTCGCCGCGAAGCGTGCGCGCCGACGCGAGGGCCGCGACTCCGGTCGCCGTCGCGTGGCCGTCACCGAGAGCGAGTTCCAGGCACGCCGCGAGTCGGTTGACCGCAAGATGCTTGTCCGCTCGAAGAACAACCGCGTGCAGATCGGCGTGCTTGAGGACGACATCCTCGTCGAGCACTACGTCGCACGCAACGAGGACGTCTCGCTGATCGGCAACGTCTATGTCGGCCGCGTGCAGAACGTGCTGCCGAGCATGGAGGCCGCGTTCATCGACATCGGCGGCGCGCGCAACGCCGTGCTCTACTCGGGCGAGGTCGACTGGGCCGCCGCCGAGATGGGTGCGAACCAGCCGCGCAAGATTGAGAACGCGCTGAAGTCCGGCGACAAGGTGCTCGTCCAGGTCACGAAGGACCCGGTCGGTCACAAGGGCGCCCGCCTAACGAGCCAGGTCTCGCTTCCCGGCCGCTACCTCGTGTACGTCCCCGGCAACACGATGAACGGCATTAGCCGCAAGCTCCCCGACACAGAGCGCGCGCGCCTGAAGAAGATCCTCAAGGAGGTCCTGCCCGAGGGCGTGGGCGTCATCGTGCGCACCGCCGCGGAAGGCGCCACCCAGGAGCAGCTGCAGCTTGACGTCGAGCGCCTCACCAAGCAGTGGGAGGACATTCAGCGCAAGGCGAAGAACTCCGCGAAGGCGCCGCAGACGCTGCACGCCGAGTCGGACATGCTCGTGAAGATCGTCCGTGACGTGTTCAACGAGGACTTCGACAAGCTGATCGTCCAGGGCCAGTCGGAACTCGACACGATCAAGACCTACCTGGGCCAGGTTGCCCCGGACCTCGTCGACCGGGTCGAGCGCTACAACGGCGGCAACGACGACATCTTCGGCGAGTACCGCGTCAACGACATGATCGACAAGGCCCTCGCGCGGAAGGTCTGGCTGCCCTCGGGCGGCTCGCTCGTGATCGACCGCACCGAGGCGATGACGGTCGTCGACGTCAACACCGGCAAATTCGTCGGCACCGGTGGCAACCTCGAAGAGACCGTCACCAAGAACAACCTTGAGGCGGCGGAAGAGATCGTTCGCCAGCTGCGCCTGCGCGATATCGGCGGCATCATCGTGATCGACTTCATCGACATGGTGCTCGAATCGAACCGCGACCTCGTGCAGCGGCGCCTCGTCGAGGGCCTCTCGCGAGACCGCACGAAGCACCAGGTAGCGGAGCTCACGAGCCTCGGGCTCGTGCAGATGACGCGAAAGAAGATCGGGCTGGGCCTGCTCGAGACCTTCTCGGAGCCGTGCACCCACTGCGACGGCCGCGGCGTCGTGATCCACGGCGAGCCCGTGAGCAGCAACAACAATGGCGGCCAGTCCTCCGGCGGCGGTCGCAAGGGCCGTGGCTCCCGCAACCGCGGCAAAGGCCAGCAGCAGAACAGCCAGCAGCAGGACTCGAAGCCGCAGAATGGCCACGAGCACCACCACAACAATGGTGCGACGCACGAGATCACCGAGGACACGCGCAACGCGCTGACCAAGATTGCGTCGTCCACCATCGGTGGGGCCGGCGAAGCACACGCGCAGGCTCCCGAGGTGCAGGAAGTCGTCGACGCCGCGACGAAGGAAATCGTCAAGGTCGTCAAGGAACTCGAGTCGAACAAGTCGGCTCAGCGCGACAACGAGCGCGATGGCCGCTCGAAGGATGCTGGGGCTAGGTCGAAGCGCCAGCGCGGCGAGTCCTCGGGGTCGTCGGACGAACAGCGTTCTTCGGAAGGCCAGGGTTCGTTGAAGGGGCAAGACCGTGACAAGGGCCAGCGCTCTGAGCAGGGCCAGGGCCACGAGGATGGTCAGGGCTCTGAACGGAGTCACGGCTCGGATCGGGGCCAAGGCAGCGAGAAGGGCTCGTCGCGTCGTTCGCGCCGGAACCGTCGGGTTCGCACCGAGGCACCGAGTGCGCGAGTCGAGGCCGGTGGCGATGACGCAAAGGGTGACGAGCAGCCGCAGCAGGAGCGCTCCGATCGCGCGTCGGATGCATCCCTCACGATCGATCTCCCGGCACCCGTCGAGCACGAGGCAGACGCGCCGCGTGACCCGCAGCAGGTTGAAGCCGCGCTGAGCTCGCTTGACGCCGCACTCGACTCGCTCATTAGCCCGAGCGGTGACAGCCCGCGCGATGACTCCGCGGATGCGAAGTCGACCGCAGAGGCACCTGTCGAAGCGGAAGCACCTACCGAAGCGCAGGCCCCTGTCGCGGAGGCCAAGCCGGAATCTGCTAAGCAGGAAACCGCATCCTCGTCGACCAGTTCGCGCCGGAAGCGCGGGGCGCGTCGCCGGATCACGACCGGGCCGATTTCGACCGGGTCGGGCGAGGAATCCTAAAGAGTGCGGTGACGCTTGACGTCACTGTAATTTCTCGAGTAGGATAAATCGCTGTTGCACGTTACTCATTGCATGCGGCATCTGTCGCGTAGCTGAGTTTGAATGTGTGTTGTTCTCTCCGGTGTTACGCCGGATCAATCCGCTCTGGACGACCGTCCAGAGCACAGAGAAAAAGGTAGCTGAAGTGGTATTCGCAGTTGTGCGCGCCGGTGGCCGGCAAGAAAAGGTCGAAGTCGGCTCGGTTGTCACGATGAACCGTGTCGTCGCAGACGACAAGGGCAACGTGAACCTTCCCGCCGTGCTGCTCGTTGATGGTGACAAGATCACCAGCGACGCAGACAAGCTCGCGAAGGTGACCGTGACGGCCGAGGTCGTTGAAGACCTGCGCGGTCCCAAGATCCGCATCCAGAAGTACAAGAACAAGACGGGGTACAAGAAGCGCCAGGGTCACCGCCAGGAGCTCACCACCGTCAAGATCACTGACATCAAGTAGTCCGAGGAGCGATTCAGGATGGCAAGCAAGAAGGGCGCAAGCTCAACTAAGAACGGTCGTGACTCGAACGCGCAGCGCCTCGGCGTCAAGCGCTTTGCTGGTCAGGACGTAAACGCAGGCGAGATCCTCGTGCGTCAGCGTGGAACTAAGTTCCACCCGGGCGTCAACGTGGGCCGCGGCGGCGACGACACCCTCTTCGCACTCGCCGGTGGCACCGTCGAGTTCGGCAACAAGGGTCGCCGCAAGGTCGTCAACATCGTCACTGGTGAGTAATCACCGAGTCGAGACGACTTCACACCCCGCATCGGCGTAAATACGCTAGCTAGGGGCACATAGGTTCCGAAGAGGGGCGGAGAATTCTCCGCCCCTCTTTGCTACTTACAGAACAGGGCTAATCACCCGTAGGCGCACGAAACACTGGGCGCAAGAGTAAATGGAGAATCGATGACCACGTTTGTTGACGAGGTAAAGCTGTATTTGCGTGCCGGAGACGGCGGCAATGGCTGCATGTCGATTCGCCGCGAAAAGTTCAAGCCCCTCGCCGGCCCAGACGGCGGCAACGGGGGAGACGGCGGCGACATCACGATCGTGGCCAACCCTGACGTCACCACGCTGCTGAGCTATCACCACTCACCCCACCGCCGCAGCGAGTCGGGTGAGTTTGGCATGGGTGACTACCGCCATGGCGGCAAGGCCGTCGATCTTGAGCTGCCTGTGCCGGTCGGCACCGTGGTTCGCGACGCCGACGGCGAGGTGCTCGCCGACCTCAGTGAGCCCGGGATGACCTTCCTCGCGGCCGAGGGCGGCCAGGGTGGCCTGGGTAACAACGCCCTCGCGAACAGCCGCCGCAAGGCGCCCGGCTTCGCGCTGCTCGGCACGCCCGGTGACGAGGTGGAGATTCACCTCGAATTGAAGACGGTCGCCGACGTCGCGCTCGTGGGCTACCCGTCCGCGGGGAAGTCCTCGCTGATCGCGGCGATGAGCGCCGCGCGTCCGAAGATCGCCGACTACCCGTTCACGACGCTGCACCCAAACCTCGGGGTGGTCGATTCCGGTAACACCCGCTTTACGATCGCGGATGTGCCCGGGCTGATTGAGGGCGCAGCCGAGGGCCGCGGCCTCGGCCTCGAATTCTTGCGCCACGTCGAGCGCTGCTCCGTGCTTGTGCACGTCCTCGATACCGCGACGCTCGAGCCGGGCCGTGACCCGCTGAGCGACCTCGACATCATCCTGAACGAACTTAACTCATACGACGTGCCCGAGGGGCAGGTGCCGCTCACCGAGCGTCCGTCGCTCGTCGTGCTCAACAAGGTGGACATCCCGGACGGTCGCGAACTTGCTGAGTTCGTGAAGCCCGAGCTCGAAGCGCGAGGATTCCGCGTGTTCGAAATCTCAGCCGTCGCCCACGAGGGTCTGCGCGAGCTTGGCTTCGCGCTGGGCCAGATCGTCGAGGAGGCACGTGCCGAGCGGGCAACCGAGCTCGAGAATCGTCCGCGCATCGTGATCCGCCCGAAGACAAAGCGCGAGGAATCGTTCCAGATTCGCGTCGAGGGTGGCACGTGGGGCAATATCTACCGCATCCTCGGTCGCAAGCCCGAGCTGTGGGTCAAGCAGTGCGACTTCACGAATGACGAGGCCGTCGGCTACCTCGCCGATCGGCTCGCGAAGCTCGGCATCGAAGAGGCGCTCGTCAAGGCGGGTGCGCAGGCCGGCTCGATGGTTGTTGTCGGTGAAGGTGACGGGCAGATTTTCGACTGGGAGCCGACTCTGTCCTCGGCCGCCGAGGTCATGACCGCGCACGGCACCGACCCACGTCTCGACGAGAGCACTCGCGCCACGCGCAAGGAGCGCAAGGAGGCCTACCACGAGTGGATGGACGCCAAGGCGGCCGCTCGTGCCGAGCTCGAAACCGAGCGCGAGGCGGGCATCTGGACGGAAACCGCCGACGAAAAGAACGGCTAGGATAAAGACTATGTTTGAGCTTCCGACCGTTATTCAGGCTGCCGAGGAAATGATCGTGACCCCCGGGCCGATGATCTTCCCGCCGATCGTTTTCGGCATCGCAATGTTTGCGCTCCTCATGGTGGTCGCGCTGATCACCTTCTCGTTCCGCAACATGTCGGCACGCCACGACTCGCCGGGACGCGTCTACCGTCACGACCCCGTCGGTCACCCCGGTCAGCCCATCCTTGAGTCGGGGCACAACGACACCCACTAGGGTGCCGCTGTTTCTTTAGTACCTCGTGACGCCACCGAATTCGGAGCCGGACTTCAGCGTCCACCATCGGCGTCGAATCGGGATCATGGGTGGCACCTTTGATCCCATTCACAATGGTCACCTCGTTGCAGCGAGCGAAGTTGCGCAGCACTTCCTCCTCGACGAGGTGTACTTCGTTCCTACCGGAACGCCCTACATGAAATCCGGCGTGAGCGACGCCGAACACCGGTACCTGATGACGGTTATCGCGACCGCCTCAAATCCGCGGTTCAAGACGAGCCGCGTCGACATCGACCGGGCCGGTCCCACGTACACGATCGACACGCTTCGGGACATCAACACGCTCGCGCCGAACGCCGATCTCTTCTTCATCACCGGTGCGGATGCCGTGACGCAGATCCTCGAGTGGAAAGACTCGAGCGAGCTGTTCCGGTACGCCCACTTCGTCGCGGTATCGCGGCCCGGCCATGAGATCGACCTCGAGGGGCTGCCTCCAGAGCACGTCTCGACGCTCGAGATACCGGCACTTGCGATCTCATCCACCGACTGCCGCGCGCGCGTGCGCAAGGGGTACCAGGTCTGGTACCTCACGCCCGACGGGGTGCAGCAGTACATCGCGAAAAACCAGCTCTATCGCCAATCCGAAACCAATCAATAGGCTGCTCCGAGCATCCACCTCACACTCACTAGGAGAACCTTCTTTATGACGGCAAGCGAGCTCGCTCTCGAACTCACCCAACTTGCGGCCAAGGCGGCCGACGAACGATCTGCCTTTGACCTCGTCGCCCTGGATGTGAGCGCGAACATGCCGTTCGCCGACGTCTTCCTCCTCGCTTCTGGGCGCAACGAGCGGATGGTGCTCTCGATTGCCGAGGAGATCGAGGATCAGCTCCGTGAGGAGAAGGACCTCAAGGCGAAGCGCCGCGAAGGCACCGACAACGGTCGCTGGGTGCTCATCGACTTCGGCGATCTCGTCGTGCACGTCTTCCACGAAGAAGATCGCGTCTACTACGGTCTCGAGCGGATCTGGGCGGATGCGCCGGTCGTCGAGCTCGACGTGCTGACGCAGGCTCCGGCCGAGGATGCATCGGCAGAGGATGCGCCTGCCGAAGACTAGCTCGCTGGTTGGGTCCCTGATCGCCGCTGCGACAGGGTAACCAGCACCGCACCCAGGAACACGAGCGCGCATCCACCCGCCTGCGGGAGGGTGAACCGCTCGCCGAGAAACGCGACCCCCGCGATGACCGCCACGATGGGTGCCGTGTAGGTGATGAGCGAGGCGAGGGTCGGACCCGCCGCCTTGATCAGCCCGAAATACGCCACGAACGCGAGCGAGGTGCAGAGCACCCCGAGCACGGCGATGGCGATGCCGGTTGGCGGCGAAATCGACGTGACCGGACCTTCGGCGATGAACATGATCGCCGCGAGGACGGGCGCCGCCGTCAGCAGCATCGCCGCGGTCAGCACGAGCGGATCGGTGTCGGCAAACCAGCGGGCGATCAGCACCGTGCTGAATGCATAGGACAGTGACGCGCCGATGAGCATGTAGACGCCCGGCCCCGCCGACTGCACGCCGAGAATACCGGCGACCCCAGCCAGGCCGATCACGAGCCCCACCCAGCCGAGGGCGCGCATCCGCGGTTTCTTCGCGAGGAGCGGGGCGAGCACCGCGATGAACATCGGCTCGGTGGCGATGAGGATCCCGGCGGTACCCGATGGGACGGTGAGCTGGCCGGTCGCGATCAGGATGAACGGGATCACGACCTGCAGGAGCGCGATCGCGGGCAGATGGATCGGATGCCGCTGGAACACGCGCCACCGACCCTTGGTGAGCAGCACCGGCGCCAGTACGAGGGCAGCGAGAACGACGCGCAGCGTCGCGACCGAAATTGGTCCCAGCTCGCGCAGCGCTACCTCATTGAAGAGGTAAGGGATGCCCCAGAGGATTGAAACGGTGAGGAAGAGCGCAATCGCGGTGCGGTTCAAGTCGGCGCTCAGAACACTTTGCCGGGGTTGAGCAGGCCCTGCGGGTCGAACACGGCCTTGATCTGCCGCTGCAGGTCGAACTGATCCTGGCCCAGCTCATCCTTGAGCCAGCGCCGCTTCAGCAGGCCGATGCCGTGCTCGCCGCTGAGCGTCCCGCCGAGCTTCAGCGCGAGCGCGAACACCTCGCTCGCGGCCTCCCAGATGTGCACCGGCACCTCCTCACCCTGAAACACGAACGTGGGGTGCAGGTTGCCGTCACCGGCGTGGCAGGACGTGGCAATGATCACGTCGTACTTCGCCTCAATCTCGCGGATCGCGGAGAATGCGGCGACCGTCTGATCCCGCGGCACCGCGATGTCCTCAATGAGCAGCGTCCCCTTTGCCTCGAGGGCGGGGAACGCATTGCGGCGGATGTTCACGAGCCGGGCGCTCTCGACCGGATCCGTGGTGGTCTCGACGATCGACCCCGGCATTGTGAGGAGCTCCGCGACCCGCGCCGCGGTCGCGTGCGAGTCCGGGCCGTCGCACTGCACGAGCAGGTAGGCGTCGCTGCCGCGACTGATCGACTCCCCGAAGAAGTCGTCGAGGGCCTCGAGCGTGCGGAGGTCGACGAGCTCCATGATCGCGGGCACGAGACCGTCGCGCGTGATCGCAGCCGCGCCGGCCGCCGCATCCTCGAGCCGCTCAAAATAGGCGCCCAGCGTCACCGTCTCGCCGACCACGAGCGGTTGCAGCTTGAGTGTGCATTCGACGATCACGCCGAGCGTGCCCTCGGAACCGATCATGAGCGCGCACAGGTCGTATCCCGTGACACCCTTGACGGTGCGGTGGCCGACCTCGATGAGTCGCCCGTCGCCGAGCACGACCTTGAGCGCGAGGACGGCCTCGCGGGTCACGCCGTACTTCGCGCAGAGCAGTCCGCCCGCGTTCATCGCCACGTTGCCGCCGACGGTCGAGATGTCCTTGCTCGCGGGGTCGGGCGCCCACCACATCCCGTGCTCCTGGAGCGCCGCGTTGAGTGCGCCGTTCAGGATGCCCGGCTGCACAACCGCGAGCCGGTTGTCTTGCGAGATTTTAAGGATGCGATTCATCCGCATCAGCGAAAGCACTATTTCGCCGGGGCCGGCGACCGCGCCACCGGCAAGTCCAGTGCCTGCGCCACGGGTCACGATCGGCGTGTTCGTTTCGGAAGCGATGCGGCAGACCGTCTGCACCTCCTCGATCGACTCGGGGTAAACGGCGATGAGGGGGAGACCTGCGGATTCGTGCCCAGAGCGGTCAACCGTAAACTCGGCAATGTTCGTGGCCTCTGACTCGACCCGTCCGGGGAGCGCTTCGGTCAGGGCGGTGACGACGTCGTCAGTGGGCAGCGGCATTGGTTCCTTCTTTGCGAGCGAAAGCCTGGTGGTACCGTCATCCTATTCGCCCACGAATCACCCGATCGGAAGAGCCTTTGAATACGACTGCCCCCGCACCCCACCGAAACTGGCTCGGCCTCATCATCACCGGCCTCGTGGTCGGCATCGCTTCGGGACTGTTCGGGGTCGGCGGCGGCATCCTCATCGTTCCGGTGCTCGTGTACCTGCTCCGTTACGACGCGAAGATCGCCTCCGGAACGTCACTGCTCGCGATCGTGCTTCCGTCAGTTGTGGGTGTGACTTCGTACGCGCTCCAGGGCAACGTGGATGTGCTTCTCGCGGCACTGCTCGCCGTCGGGTCGATCGTCGGGGCCCCGATCGGATCGTGGCTCTTGACGAAGGTGAACCGGCGCGTATTGCAGTGGATCTTCATCGGGTTCCTCATCATCGTGATCGTCTCGCTCTTCCTGGTGATTCCCTCGCGTGATGCCATCGTCCACATCAATGTGTGGACCGGAGTGCTGCTGGTGCTCGTCGGCCTCTTCACCGGCGTCGCCTCGGGGCTGCTCGGTATCGGCGGCGGAGTCATCGTCGTGCCGGTCTTGGTCTTGTTGTTCGGCGCGAGCGACCTCGTCGCGAAGGGGTCGTCGCTGCTGATGATCATCGCGACCGGCATCTCCGGCACTGTCGCAAACGTCCGCAACAAGAACGTCGACCTGCCCGGCGCGCTCGCGATTGGGCTCGGCGCCGCGGTCGTCACCCCGCTCGGGGTGTGGCTCGCCGGGGCACTGAGCCCCCAGGCCGCGAACATCACGTTCGCTTGCTTCCTCGTGCTCGTCATCGCTCGCATGGCGGTGGATGCGTGGCCACGCAAGAAGGGCCGCGGCGCGTAATCGGGTTTGGCTGCGTCCGCGTGGCTGGATTTGCAGGGCTCTTTCAAAGTCCGGTGATGGTTCTGATCGTGTTCGGGCGTGTGCCAGCATGGCGCAGGGCCGCGGTGATGTTCGTCGCGCCAGCCAAACGGTGCACGGTGATCGCTAGGTTTCGGATCGTGGCCATCAAGTGCGCGGCGTTGCCGGTACGGACCTGGGAAGCATCTTCGCGGTAGGCGGTATCGCGGATCCAATGCAACCGGTTCTCGATACCCCAATGCCCGCGAATGTAGCTCGCTAGGGCGGCGGGGCTGGCCTGTTCGGGTGGCAGCGAGGTGATCACGAACACGTGCTCGCGCGTGGACTCGCGGGTGCGGGGGTTGGTGCGGTCGCGCGTCAATCGCATTGTTTGTGCCGCGTGCGGGAACCTGATTCGCGTCGGGGCGGGCAGGCAGGTCGCTTCCCAGCGAGTGATCCTGCCGTGTTTCTTCTCGGTGTCGAGAAAGCCGGGTTGGTGGTGGGCCCAGTTCTGCTGCATGATCCGATCGCGCAGTGCTCGCTGGTTCGATTTCACGGTGAAGACATAGTGTGCGCCGTGCTCGTGTAACCAGTGTGCGTGGGATGTTTGGGTGTGGAGCGCGTCCGCAGTGACGATCATCCCCTGCAGGTCACCGAGCCTGGCGAGCAGGATCGGGAAGTGCGGGATCTCGTTCGTTTTCTCCGGGATGGGTTCTTGCTCGATCACACAGCCGGTACCGTGATCGAACGCGGCCATCAGGAACACGCGTTGCCCGTTGGCGTGTTTCGCGCCGCGGACTTCTTTGCCGTCGATGGCGACGACCTTGCTGGTGACGGAGTGCTGGTTGCGGGTCCACGCGCCTAAGTGTTCGTCGAGCCAGACCGGGTCGGCGCTGGTCGCGACGCGGTGCATCGTGGCGAGGGAGGGGGTTCGTCCTGATGGGAACGGCCGGGTTTGGGCTTGGTGGGCGGCCCATTCGGTGATCATGGTGAGGGATTTTGCGCCGCAGAGTACCGCGGCCACGAAGATGCTGAGGAGTTCCGCGAATTCGTACCGGCAGCCGCGTCGGGAGCGTGGGTCTGGGGTGGTCGCGAGGAGATTGCGGAGGGCCTCGAAATCGATTTCGGGGACAGCCTCGAAGTCGGTCGGAGCAGTGGTGGTGGCGCAAATCAGGTCGATCAACGATGATGACATGTGAGAACTCCTGTGTTCCAACGGTTGTGGTAACCACCGGATTAACAGGAGTTCTCATCGGTTAAAAGCGGCCACGCCGCGCGCACGCCTCATCCAGGACTTTGAAAGAGCCCTGCTGGATTTGCGAGCTTTGCAGAAAGTGGGCTATAGTCGTTGAGTTGCTCGCCTCCGGGAGAGCGAAATTGGGGCTATGGCGCAGCTGGTAGCGCACCTGCATGGCATGCAGGGGGTCAGGGGTTCGAATCCCCTTAGCTCCACAGTGGACAATGACCCCGACTTCGGCACTACGGTGAGGAAGTCGGGGTCATTCGCCGTTTTCAATATTTAGCTCCGCTCGCGGCCGCCCACGTTCTGCGTTCCACTCCCGTGAGCAGGCGGGGCGTTGGAACTGTCGCGTCAGCAGAGCGGTCCCGCGAGCGATTCGAGGTAGGTGTTTTTGAGCCCGCCACGAAAGAGCAAGACGATCGGGTAGGCGAGTGCCCAAATGCCCTTGCCCGGTCCGCTGTAGGTGCGGAGCAAGAAATGCACGGAATCGTCCGCCCTGTGTTCGACGATAAAGGCGACTTCGCCGCTCACAGGGTGCCCGCTCAGCGTCCCGAAGGCGAAACCCTTTCGATGCGGCTCATCGACAACGTAAACCACGCGAACTGGCATCGTCATGATGAGTGGGCCGAATCGACGTCGTAACCGGACGGTCATCCCTTGCTGCATTTGAGCGTAAGGCTCTTCAGCGTCACCAAGACTGACGTCGCCTCCTTCGGACGTATCCGGAACGGGAAGAATTGCGTATCCCGCGTGCCGCTGGATGCCCCAGGACAGCGTCTGCGTCCACGCATGTTTCCAGCGTGCCTCACCGCGGCCGATCTGCACGACCTCGTCGGTGACTCGCCCACGACGACTCCGATCGGCCGTGGTGTCGCGACCTCCGGTGATGCCAACTTCAGCGTAATTAAAGCGCTTCTCGTGAATCCGTCGCTGTCGCATGATCGGCCTAGTTTTCTTGCGGGCTAGAACATGCCGTTGTCGTTGGCTGCTTCGGCCGGGACGTCCTGGATAACGTCCCAGTGCTCGACGACCTTGCCGTTTTCAAGGCGGAAGATGTCAGCGAGTGCGCGGCCTGGTTCGCCCGCGCGCAGCACGAGCTGGGAATGGGTGAAGACGAGGTCGCCCTCCGCCATGACGCGCTTGATGTTCAGCTGCAGCTCGGGGTTATCGCCACGGAGCCACTCGACAAAGCCGATGAATGCCTCAGGTCCATCCGGGGCCTGCGGGTTGTGCTGGATGTACCGGTCGCCAATGTGGTCGGCCACGGCCTTCGCGGGGTCACCGTCGAAGGCAGTCTGGTAGAAGTCGACGACAATCTGCTTGTTCTGTTCGAGATCCATTTTCCTCTTCCATTCTCGTTGTGAAAGGGGCCTGTTAGCGATGTGGAATCACCATCTAGGGACATCCGAGGCCCGGTACTGCTGGAGTGCCACGTGCTTCGTGGCATGTGCAAAATTACGACCAGGGCAAATGCGTCAACAAGGTGCCAATGCGCCTTGGTACGGTGAAAAACGGACAACTTCAGATTTCGTCGGTCTGGGTCCGTAATCCTCACAGCGCCGTCCTCCGTGTGGTGGAATGCATCCCAAGCACTGCGATCGCAGTACACGCCGATACTGCGACTGGAGGACACAGCTGGGAAGCAGCACTGCGACAATGGATGAGTGACCTCTCCCGCCAGCTCGACCGATATACCTTCGGATCCGCACGCTCGGATGCCCCGCTGGCTGCCGGATGCGTTGGTGACGCTACTGATCCTGGGCACCCCATTCGTCCAGGCACCGGTTCAAGAATTTACGCCCGCGAACCCAGCGGGTTGGGTGCTCTCCCTAATCCCCGCGGCGATCTTGCCGTTTCGAAGGAAGTGGCCGCACACTATCCTCGTGGTGCTGCTGGCAATCTTCGGTGCCGCGGCGGCGACGGGAACGCTGTCGCCGGGTGCCGGCGTCGCCGTGGCCGTGGCGATGTACCACGTCGCAAGTCGCACCTCGCGGCGCCGGGGGTTCATTATTGTCGCGATGGTAGCGCCAGTCATTGTTTTGCTCGGTCTGCTCGCGACCAAGGGGAGCGTGTTTGACCCGAGGGTCCTCCAATTCGGCTTCATCGTGGCCTTCGGTGCCGCCGCCGGGGATGGGTCGCGGTCGCGCCGTGAGTACATCGCCGCGATCGTCGAGCGAGCGCAGCGTGCGGAAGAGACCCGCGATGCCGAAGCGAAGCGGCGAGTGAGCGAGGAACGATTGCGGATCGCCCGCGACCTCCACGACGCGGTCGCGCACCAGATAGCCGTGATCAACCTCAACGCGGGTGTCGCATCCTCGGCCATCGATACCCGACCTGAGAAAGCCAAGCACGCCCTGGCCACGATCCGCACCGCGGGACGCGCCGTACTCGGCGAGATCGGTGATCTCCTCTCGATGCTGCGTTCGGCGGATGAGCCGCCCGCCATCGCGCCGCAGGCCAGCCTCGACCGGCTCGATGACCTCGTCACCCAGTTTCGTGCCGTCCGGATGGAGACCACCGTGCACGTCGACGGCGACCTCGCCCGGGCCGGGGACGCAACGAGTCGGGTCGCGTATCGGGTGATCCAGGAGTCCCTGACCAACGCGCACAAGCACGGCACCGAACACCGCGCGCACGTGCTCGTCGAGGTGGGCGTTGACGTGCTCACCGTGGTGGTCACCAATCCCGTCGCGCCGGACGGCGTTGAACAAAAGGATCCGGAGTGCGCAGTTAACGGCTCGGGGTTTGGGCTTGCCGGACTGCGCGAGCGGGTTGCGAGCGTCCGCGGCAGTATTGAGGCGGGACCGGATGCCGAGGGCTGGAAGGTCACCGCCCGGCTCCCAGTGACGAAGGACACCACCGTATGATTACCGTTCTCGTGGTCGACGACCAAGTCTTGATCAGGCAGGCCGTCGTGGATCTCTTCGATGCCGTAGACGACATTACGGTCGTTGGTCAGGCCGAGAACGGCCGTGAAGCGGTCGAGCTCGCCCTGTCGCTGCGCCCCGACATCGTGCTCATGGACATCCGGATGCCTGAGCTCGACGGTATCTCGGCGACCGAGCAGATCTGCGCCGAACCCGCGGCAGGAAAAATCCGGGTGCTGATCCTGACCACATTCGAGGAGGATGAATACGTGGTCAGCGCGATGCGCGCCGGGGCCAGCGGCTTTATCGGCAAAGGTGCGGAGCCCGAGGATATCGTCCGGGCAGTCCAATCCATTCACGCGGGCGACTCGCTGCTATCCGCAACCGCGACACGGGCGCTGATCGCTCGGCACGTGCCGCAATCGGTCGACCTCGACGCAAGCGAGCTCGCGAATCTTACCGACCGCGAGCGGGAAGTGCTCCTGTTGGTCGCCCGGGGGAAGACCAATCAGGACATCGCCGAAGAACTGTTCATCTCTCCGTTGACGGCGAAGACCCACGTGAACAGAATCATGGCAAAGCTCAACGCGCACGATCGGGCGCAGTTGGTGATCGTGGCCTACGAAACCGGCCTCATCTCGCCTGGTGTGCCGTAGGTTCGGGCCGCCGCTACTGCGATCGCAGTACGCCAAAATGCTGTGGCTGCAGGATGTGCCGGGCACCCCGGGCGGGAAATATAGGAAGGTGACTACTTCGACTGCCTCCCCAACGAACCTGGATGTTGACAACGCATCCACGCCAACCGACAAGCGCCGCATCCTGCTCGTCTTTGCGGGCCTGCTGGTGGCGATGCTGCTCTCCTCGCTCGACCAGACGATCTTTTCCACGGCCCTGCCGACGATCGTCGGTGAGCTGAACGGTGTCAACCACATGCTGTGGGTGACCACGGCGTATCTGGTCGCGGCAACGATCATGATGCCGATCTACGGCAAACTGGGCGATCTGATCGGGCGCAAGGGACTCTTCATCGGGGCCCTCTCGGTCTTCCTCGTCGGCTCGGTGATCGGCGGGCTCTCGCAGGACATGACGTGGCTCATCATTGGTCGGGCAGTGCAGGGTATCGGTGGCGGCGGACTGATGATCCTGTCGCAGGCGATCATCGCCGACGTCGTGCCCGTGCGGGAACGCTCGAAGTACATGGGCGTGATGGGTGCCGTCTTCGGTATCTCGGCAGTTGCTGGCCCGCTGCTCGGTGGCTGGTTCACCGAGAGCATCGGTTGGCGGTGGGCGTTCTGGATGAACATTCCCCTCGGCATCATCGCGATCATTCTCGCCGCGGTATTCCTGAAGCTCCCGAAGCACGACACCAAGGTGAAGTTCGATATCTGGGGAACCATCACGATGGCAATCGCCGTCACGGCCGTCATTCTCGTCGCATCCTGGGGCGGCACCGAGTACGAGTGGAACTCGCCGACCATCATCTGGCTAAGCGTGATTGCGGTGATATTCAGCGCACTGTTCGTGTTCGCCGAGTCCAAGGCAGCCGAGCCGATCATCCCGCTGTCGCTTTTCCGCAGCCGTAACTTCGTGGCTGCTACCGCTGCCGGGCTGTTCATCAGCGTGGCCATGTTCGGCGCCGTCTCGTACCTGCCCACCTACCTGCAGATCGTGGCTGGTGTCAATGCGACCATCTCCGGTTTCATGCTTCTTCCAATGATCCTTGGACTCACGCTGACTGCCATTGTCACCGGGTTCATCGCGTCAAAGACCGGCCGGTATAAGTGGATGCCGATCGCGAGCATGATTGTCCTTGGCATTGGGCTGTGGCTGCTGTCGACACTCACCGTGGAGACCCCGACGTGGGTGCTTCTGAGCTACCTGTTCGTCCTTGGTGCGGGCGTTGGTCTGGGCATGCAGATCCTCGTGCTGGTCGTGCAGAACTCGTTCCCCGACAGCCAGGTTGGCACGGCGACCGCAGCCAACAACTTCTTCCGCGAGATCGGCGCATCCCTGGGTGGTGCGGTCGTCGGCGCGCTGTTCACTTCTCGACTTACCGACTTGTTTGCGGAACGGATGCCCGCCACGGGTCAGGTCGGCGACGTGAATTCGTTCACCCCCGAGAGCGTTAGCGACCTGCCGACCGCGCTCTACGACATCGTCGTCGGCGCGTACAACGACGCGCTCACCCCGGTGTTCGCGATGCTCATCCCGATGGTGGTGCTCGGCCTCGTGATCGTGCTGTTCATCAAGGAAGTACCGCTGCGCGCTGCGCTTGAGCCTGGTGAGGTAACGGCCGACGGCGAGGAGGCGTACGCCGAGGGGTCTGCCTTGGGTGCCGCTGACGCCGTCGCACCGGCTGACGCAACCGTGAATAAGGGCGCTGCCCAGTCCTAGCAAATCCCCGGCTTCGGCACTCCGGTGCCGGAGTCGGGGATCTTTGTTCTGCGCTACATTTGGTGACGCGCGCGGAGAATTCCTGGTTTCATCATCACTACGAATGGGTGACACAAGGCCAAGACTCCATAGGGTGAAATCATGCGAAACACGAGCGGTAGAAATCTCTTGTTACTCCCCGCCATCGTTCTGGCAGGCACGTTGCTTCTAGCAGGGTGCACCGGCTCGAGCAGTGGAGCAGGGCCGACGAATTTCGCCAGTCAGTCAGCTCAATCGACGGGGTCCGACGAGAACCGATCTGGTACGGGCTCCACCTCGGAACCGGAGCCGGACGTCGCCCCAGCGCCTGAGCAGGAATCAGCGACTGCCGCACCTTCAACGCCAGTCGCTGAAGAAACGTCGAGCGATGCCTGTGCGGATTCGAGTCCCGAGGTCGCCCTCGACTCGGCGATGCCCTACCTGCCTCCCGTGGTTGAAGGGATGGATTTCGAGTGGGCGCCCGAGCAGGCCGAACTCGAGAATTACGACAACTGTGCGGCGCTTTCCTGGATTCTGATTACCGCCCGAGGCGGCACGGTTTCGACGCCGTGGCAGATCATCCTGTTTCACCAAGGCGAGTTCATCGGGACTGCGACCTATACCTCGTTCGGGTTCTACCCGAACGTCTCGCGAATCGACGACGCGTCGATCGAGGTCGACTACCGGTATCCGCTCGAGGGCGAAGGCAATGCCGGTGCGTCAGGAAGCGCAATCTCGACGTTCACATACGACGAAGCCACCGGTGAGGTCATTCACGCGGGGGAGTTCCCGCCGACTCAGTAGCGAAACGGTCTTATGAAGCGCCGCTTGCTCATAGAATTGTGACTTTGCATGATTTTGTACGGCAGCCACTCGGGGATAGGACCACATGAACAGCACAGAAACGGACATCCCCGCGGACGCGGACGAGGCGAAGACCGCGAACCGTCGGTATGCCAACCTCGACGAGGCACTGCAAGCGCAGGGCGTGCCCGAGTCGAACCACGAGTTCATTCGCAAGTTCGTCGACGGGCTCGACGTGATCGGGTTCTACGCTCGCAGCGGCTACATCAAGGCGATTCGGCGATCGCTGGGTCCAGCCATTCAAATCCATTCGGGATACTCGACCGGTTTTCGATCGGAGATGGAGATTTATGCGGTGCTCGGCGACGTCGAACATTCGGAGGGAAAGCGCGGCTGGACGGTCACGCATCCACGCCGAAAGGTGCCGGTGACCGACAGCGGCAAGGCACCCAAGCAGCGCGAGATCGAATATCCGATCTGCCCCGAGTGCTTCATGACGCTGCCCGCCACGGGAAAGTGTGACGACTGTGACGTCTGAGTAGTTCTAGAAAGGCTGGGGAGCTCAACGTAGCCCCGGCACGACGTCGGCGTGCTCAGCAGGTAACGAAAAACGGGAAGAGCTCGCTAGCGACGCTCCACAATCTCCTTGCCGAGCGGCATGAGAGAAACGGGTACGAGCTTGAAGTTCGCGATGCCGAGCGGAATGCCGATGATCGTGATGCACAGCGCGATGCCGGTGACGATGTGCTCGAGCGCGAGCCACCAGCCGGCGAGCAACACCCAGATAATGTTCCCCAGCAGGGCACCGACGCCAGCGCCGGGCTTCTCCACCACCTCGCGGCCGAACGGCCACAGGGCATAGACGCCGATTCGCGCGGCGGCGATGCCCCACGGGATCGTGACGATCAGGATGCACATGATCAGCGCCGCGAGCATGTAGCCGAGGAACAACCAGAACCCGGAGAGCACGAGCCAGATGATGTTCAAGAGCGTCTTCATAGCCCTAGTTTGACAGGGTTTGAAATAATCGCCGGATGCGTGGCTTTTGGCAGGGTGTTCGGATGCTCCTTCGCGGCTTCGGGTGGTGGAAGATCAACCCGGGGGTCATGGCGGCGGGGCTGATCCCCGCGCTCATCGTCGCGATACTGCTCACTGCGGCGCTCGTCTGGCTCGGGTTTTCGCTCCCCGACATCGTCGCGTGGCTCACGCCCTGGACGAGTGGCTGGGTCGATTGGCTCGCGAACGTCACCCAATTCGTGGTCGGCGCGGCAGTCTTCATCGGTGCGCTCATCATCGCGGGATTCACGTTCACCGCAGTCACCCTCGTCGTTGGCGAACCGTTCTACGACCGCATCTGGAAGAGCGTCGAGCGGCACGAATTCGGTACCGTCCCAGAGAGCGGATACAGCTTCTGGGGGAGCGTTGGCGATTCGCTCCTGCTGATCCTCAAAGGTATTGGGATCGCGATCGTGACGGCGCTCTTGGGCCTCATCCCGGTCGTCGGTGGCTTGATCGGCGCGGCCGTCGGCCTCCTGCTCGGAGGCTGGGTCTTGGCGGATGAGCTCACTTCGCGGGCACTCACGGCGCGCGGCATCGAGCCGGGCGATCGAGCGCAGCTGCGGGGTGCGAAGCGAGGCAAGACTCTGGGCTTCGGTGCCGCGACGAGCGCGTGCTTCCTCATCCCGCTCGGCGCGGTGTTCACGATGCCCGCAGCCGTCGCCGGCAGCACGCTCCTCGCGCACGACCTGCTGCAACCAGAACCTGAGGCCTAGCCGAGAACGCCAGACGCGGTGCTCCGAGGCAATTTGCTCCGGGGCAAAGCGCTCCGCGCGTCAGGTCGATTGCTAGCGCATCGATTCCGAGCGCTGCCGAATCGGGCGCGTGACCTGCTTCGCGAGGCAAGACGGGATGCCGACCACCGCATCCGCATCCTCCGCGGCATATGCGCTCGGTGACTTACCGACGAGCTCCGAGAAACGCGTGCTGAAGGTGCCGAGGGAAGAGAACCCGACCTCGAAGCACACCTCGGTGACGCTGAGGTCGCCACGACGCAGCAGCGCCATCGCGCGCTCGATACGACGGGTCATGAGATAGGAATACGGCGACTCGCCAAACACGCGCTTGAACTCGCGGCTGAGGTGGCGGCCGGACATGTTCGAGCCGCGCGCGAGCGCCTCGACGTCGAGCGGCGAGGCGTACTCGCGATCAATGCGATCGCGCACGCGGCGGAGCGTCACGAGGGTCTGACGCTTCTCTTCGTCGCTGCGAGAACTGGGCACTACCCGATTCTCCCACGCGGCGCTCCACCACGGGTCGCACATTAGGCGTTCTGGTTGATACGGATGAGGTTGCCCGAGGGGTCGCGGAAGGCGCAGTCGCGCACGCCGTAGAACTGCTCCGTCGGCTCCTGCACGACCTCGGCACCGGCGGCCTCGAGCTTCGCGAACAGCCCGTCGAGGTCGTCGGTCGCGAGGGTCAGCGCAGAGTACGCGCCCTTGGCAATCACGTCGAGGATCACTCGGCGCTCGTCGTCGGTCAAACCCGGGTCGATGGCAGGGGGAGTGAGCACGATGCTGGTTTCGGGGTGGTTGGCGGGGCCGACGGTGAGCCAGCGCATGTTGCCCTCGCCAACATCCTGGCGAACCTCGAATTCGAGGGCGTCGCGGTAGAACTTCAGCGAAGCCTCTGGGTCAGTGTGGGGCAGAAATGCGTAGTGAATGGTGATATCCATGACGCCAACGCTAGGCCCGCGCGATGGGTATCGCTTCTTGATTCCTGCCAAGTCGGCGAGAGCACCTCGACACCATTTGGCTGCGGTGTGAGACTGGCGTCAGCACCGCACCCGATACTGCCGCACTCGACGAGGAGAGAAGTCATGTCTGAAATCACGGAAGCCGAGGCCGCGAACGCATTGCCGAACTGGCGAGTCGTCGACGGCGGACTCGAGGTCGACCTCAAGGCGAAGGATTTCAAGGCCGGGTTCGCGTTCCTCACGCAGCTCGCCGACCTCGCGGAGGCGCAACAGCACCACCCAGACTTCGACGTCCGCTACAACCGCATCCACCTGCGCGTGTCGAGTCACGATGTCGGCGCAATCACCGACCGCGACGTGAAATTCGCGACCGCGGCGGACGCGCTCATCGACGCGGCTGGCCTCGAGCGTAGCTAGGCCAAAGCCGCTTACAAAAACTGCTCGCAAAACTACCGCTTGACATTGACGTTGCGTCAACCTCTAGCGTGGAACGCATGGAGTGGTCAATACAGGAACTCGCGCGGCTGGCCGCGACGACGAGCCGCACGCTGCGGCACTACGACAGCATCGGGCTGCTTCCGCCGAAGCGAATCGGCGGGAACGGGTATGGCTACTACGGCGAGGCCGAGCTGGTGCGGTTGCAGCGCATCCTGCTGCTGCGCGAGCTCGGACTCGGGCTCGCGCAGATCGGCGAGGTGCTCGAACGCGAGACGAACGAGGCCGAGGTCCTGACCACCCATCTCGAGCTGCTCCGGCAGGAGCAGCGCAGGCTCGACCGGCAGATCGCCGCCGTCGAGCACACGATCCATGCGTTAGAGGGAAAGGAAGCGCTCATGGCCGAGCAGATGTTTGATGGTTTCGACCACACGCAGTATCAAGAGGAGGTCGAGCAGCGGTGGGGCAAGGATGCGTATGCCCGCGGAGATTCGTGGTGGCGCAAGTTGAGCCAGGCCGAACAGGACGAATTCAAGGCGAGCACCGCATCCCTGATGGCTGAGTGGAAGGCGGCCGCCGAGGACCCGTCGACCGACCCCGAGTCAGAGGCCGCGCAGGACCTCGCGCGCCGGCACGTGGCGTGGCTCGCGGGCGTGCCCGGTGCGAAGTCGGGCACCTCCGAGGCCGACTTCGAGGCCTACGTGTTGGCGCTCGCCGACATGTACGTGGCCGACGAACGATTCGCCGCAAACTTCGGCGGTGCTGAAGGCGCGACCTTCGTTCGGGAAGCGCTGCGCAAGCGCGTGCAGGTATAGCGGCTGGGCAACCGCAAGGTCAACGAGACGAGACGGCGGCGGCACGAAGTCACTCGTGCCGCCGCCGTCTCGTGACTTCAGGCCTGGTTAGTCTTGCGCCGGTGCCTCGGATGCGCCGGTGTAGAACGCGTAGGTGTTCGCGGCCGCGGCCTTGGCCTCCTCCGGATCCTCCCCGGCGGCGATCGAGGCATCCGCCCAGCCGTCCGCCATGTGTTGAATCATCGGGTGTGCCTCCGCGCTTGCACTCCACGCGCCGACGTCCTCCGGATCGATTACCGAGGTCGCATCCACATACACGCTCAGCGCGAGCAGCCCGAGCTCCCCGGCCCACGCCGGTCGCGCCCGGGCCGTACTGCTTCCAGAACGCGCCGTCGCCGATGGGTGCCTCGTGAATGAGCGCGAGTTCGGTGCCGTCTTCGGCGGGGGAGAGCTCGACCCGAACCCACGAGGACTGCCCACCGAACTCCCACGTGATCGCGTAAGAGTTCGGCGCGTCGCAGGCCTCGATCGTGCCGCCCGCGTTTCCCTCGGTCTGGTAGTGACCGCCGACCTCGAGGTTCCCCGTGATCGGCAAGAACCATTCGGGGATGCGCTCGCTCGAGGAAACCGCATCCCACACCTCTGCCTGCGACGCCGGGAACACGCTGCGGATCACCGCGGTCTTGGTGGCGACGCCGTCGCGCTCGCTGGCATGCAGCTCACGCACGGTGTTAGCGAAAACCTGAGGGTCGATGGACATGTGCAGCTCCGATCGGGTCGGCGATTAGTTGAGAAGTTAAGCAAACTGTAACCCCGACCGCTGAGACTCGGGTTCATGTCGCAAGAGTCCACGATCGAGCCCACGACCGGTCAGGCTCGACGCACCGGTGAAGTGTTCGCCGCGTTCCTCAGGCTCGGCCTGACGTCCTTCGGCGGACCGACCGCCCACCTCGGCTATTTCCGCGAGGCGTTTGTCGAAAAGCGAAAGTGGCTCTCCGACCGGGCGTACGCCGACCTCGTTGCCCTCTGCCAGTTCCTTCCCGGCCCAGCCTCGAGCCAGGTGGGCATGGCACTGGGGCTGCACCGCGCGGGTCCGCTAGGGATGCTCGCGGCCTGGCTCGCATTCACCCTGCCGTCGGCGATCGTCCTCGTCATCTTCGCATTCGGCGCCGATGCGCTGCTCGGCCAGGGCGCAACCGGCTGGCTCGACGGGCTGAAGGCTGTGGCCGTCGCGGTCGTCGCGCAGGCCGTGTTCGGCATGGCGAAATCGCTGACTCCGGATGCGGCGCGCGCGACCATCGCGGTCGGTGTTGTCGTCGCGGTGCTATTGCTGCCAAGCGCCCTCACCCAGATCGGCGTGATCATCGTCAGCGGGCTCATCGGGCTCTTCTTTCTCCGAACCGAGGCGACCACCGCGGGGGACGATGCCCTGCACATCCGCCTGCCGAAGTGGTTTGGCGTGGCGTGCCTCGTGGTTTTCTTCGTGCTGCTGTTCGGGCTCCCGGCCCTGTATCTCGCGACCGGCGATAGCACCTTGCGCCTGGTCGACATGTTCTATCGCGCGGGCGCGCTCGTGTTCGGCGGCGGTCACGTCGTGCTGCCACTGCTCGAAGCCGAGGTCGTGCAGGGCGGCCTCGTGGGTCAGGATGCATTCCTCGCCGGCTATGGCGCGGCGCAGGCGGTCCCGGGGCCGCTGTTCACCTTCGCGGCGTACCTCGGTGCCGTCACGAACGAGCCGCCGACCGGCGTCACCGGAGCCGCAATCGCGCTCGTCGCGATCTTCCTGCCGAGCGCCTTGCTGCTGCTCGGGGTCCTGCCGTTCTGGGAGCAGCTGCGCGCGAACCCGAAGATGCGCCGGGCGCTCACCGGAGTGAATGCGGGCGTCGTTGGCCTGCTCGGGGCGGCGCTGTACTCGCCGGTGTTTACGTCGGGCGTGACGTCAATCATGTCGTTCTGCATCGCGCTCGTGGCGTGGCTGGCGCTCGCGAAATGGAAGGTTCCGGCCTGGGCGGTCGTCATCGGTGGCGCGCTCCTCGGTGCCATCCTGTTGTAACCGGCTGGCCTCTCTGACCGGCATCGTCCGGTAACCGACCAGTCGGCCGACCACAGATAGAGTGGCGAGATGCTGCACCTTCACGACTCGGCCATCGAAACGGCGCCACTGCTGCTCGGTGCCGTGCTGCGTCGCGGGCCCGTCGCCGTATCGATTACCGAGGTTGAGGCGTACGAGGGTACACGCGATCCGGCGTCGCACGCCTATCGCGGACCCACCGCGCGCAACCGGGTAATGTTCGGCCCGGCGGGTCACCTCTACTGCTATTCGATGCACGGGCACACGTGCTGCAACGTGGTGTGCAGCCCGGAAGGCGACGCGGCCGCCGTCTTGGTACGCGCGGGGCGGGTCATCGACGGTCTCGAACTCGCGCGCGAACGACGCCCGGGCGTGAAGGATGCGTGGCTCGCGCGAGGCCCGGGCTGCCTCACGCGGGCCCTCGGCATCACGATGGCCGATTACGGGACGCCGCTGCTGAACCCCACGAGCGAGGTCACGCTCACGATGGGAGACGAGGCCGTCGCCGAGATTGCGAGCGGACCGCGCGTTGGGGTATCGCGGGCGCACGACCGGCCCTGGCGGTTCTGGGTCGCGGGCGACGCATCCGTCTCGGCATACAAGCGCGCCCGCGTGCTGCGCGACGACTAGCCGCTAGCAGCGAGTGCCCACCCGGGCGCAGTCAGCCGAGAGCCGTCAGCCGAAGACCCCGGTAGCAGCCAGCGCTCGGCCGGTAGCCAGCCCTCAGCCAATAACCATTAGCCGAAGAGTCCGGCCAGGAGTTCGTCGGAGCGCTGCTGGCCCTCGAGGTCGTGCATCCCCCCGCTCGCCAAGACCTCCGTTGAGCCGGTGTAGCCAAGCAGGGTCAGGATGCGCTCCCGCACCTTGTCCGGGGTGCCGTAGATCGCCGATGCAAAATTCGCTTCGACGCGCTCGCGCTCGCGATCACCGAGTAACGACTCGTCGAGGTTCGCCGCGGGCTGGAGGGGATCGAACGATCCTGTCGTCCGGGAGACCGCCAGCGTCCAGGCCTCGGGCAACAGCAGCTCGCGGGCACGCTCGGTCGAGTCGGCAATTGCGATGGGGACGGAGACCACCACCGATGGCTCGGCAAACCAGCGGGACGGCGCGAACGTGCGACGATACCGCTCGAGTCCGGCATGCTTATCGCCAGGCTGGGAGTGCAGCAGCGACGGTCCGCCGACGACAACACCGAGACCCGCGGCGGCGGCGAAATCGAGGCTCGCGCCGTGGGCCAGCACGTAGAGGGGAGTGGCCGCGTTATTGGGCGGCTGCATCGTGATCTCGGCTCGGCCCGCAAGGTACCCCTGCACCTCGGCGAGGTCCTCCGGGAAGCTGCTGCCCGCATCCTTTCTCTGGCGGAGCGCCTCGCGCACCGACTGTGTGAAGCCGACCGAGCGGCCGAGCCCCACGTCGATGCGTCCGGGGTAGAGCGCCTCGAGCGTCGAGATTCGTTCGGCGACCGAGAGCGGCGAGTGCGCGGGCAACATGAAACCGGCCGAGCCAACGCGAATGTCGCTCGTGCTCGCGCAGATCGCGCCCATCAGCAGCGCGGGCTCGGAGCCAACGATGCCCGGCACGCCGTGATGTTCGGCGACCCAGATCCTCGAATAGCCGAGTGACTCGAGGCGCTGCGCGCGGGCGATCACGTCCCACATGACTTCCGATTCGTCAGCGCCCGCCCGGGCGTTTGCGCGATCGAGGACTGACACTCTGACTACTTCTGCGGATGGGGACATAGCCCCATTGTGACGAATAGACACGAGGATTCACCGAACGTACAGAATTCCGTAACGTGCGCCGAATGTGGCGCTGATCAGAGCCGTCGCGTAAGAGCAGTCGAGCCAGGACACCCGCGTCAGGACAGTTACGTCAAGAAAGTGGCGTCAGAGCAAACGCGCGAATACTTCCTTCGGGTGCTGCAGTTGGCTACGGGTCTCGAGCTTTGTTACGCCGGGGACTGCGCGAATTCGTTCGAGCAGCTCGAACAGCGATCCCTGCGAGCGGGCTCGAATGACGATGACCGCATCACACTTGCCGATCGCCGTGAGCGCAAATTCGATCTCTTCCTCGGCTGCGATCGTCTCGAGCACCTTTTCGCTCTCCTGACTGAGCGTCAGGGTGGCCGTGATCGAAATAATGCGACCGTACTGCCCGCCACGTTCCATGACAACGATCCGCAGCGCGTTGGCGTCGAGGAGGCGATTCACACGGGTGCGGACCGCCGAGGGCGATAGATTTACGATGTCCGCGAGATCCTGCCACGACATGCGGCCGTCCTCGCCGAGCGCGGCAATGAGCTGGTGGTCCTTGTCATCGAGGGCGATTTCCTCGAGCACCTTGTGGGAGAGGTAGCCCTTGATAACGCGGCCGTAGGTGAGCGTCTCGATCTTCGCGACCGAAGAATGCGACCGGACCTGGTCGAGAATTTCGAGCAATTCCGCCTGCGTCGAAACGCGCACCTCCATCACGATCTCGAAGGGGCCCGTGACCGTTGACACATACACAGCCTGCTTGATCGGGGTCACGAATTCGAGGACGCGACAAGACTCACTTCAAGTGCCCGCGAAACACCCTCGATGCCTCACATAAAAAGGCCCGTGAAACGGTGACGCTCAAGGCATGGGAAGTGAGTTGTCAATGGCCGCCCGAATAGAGATCACCCGGAAGTATGCCCGGCAGTACGCCAACGCCTCGAAAAAGGACCGTGGCCGGCTGTTGGACGAGGTCGTCGCGGTCACGGGCTGGTCCCGCGATAACGCCCGACGCCGACTCGCGAAAGCCTCCAAACCAGGACCACGGGCCGTTACGACCGAACGCAAACCACGGCCACGGAAGTATTCCTACGACGCGACCAAGGTACTGCAGCGGGTGTGGGCCGCGACCGGCGGCCAGTGCGGCAAATACCTCGCCGTCTCCATGCCACTACAGCTCGATGCCCTCGAACGCCACCACGAACTCGTTCACGGCCAGCAGCGGTACTCGCCCGACGTACGCGAAGAGTTGCTCGCGATGAGCGCGGCCACGATCGACCGGTACCTCGCCCCGGCCCGCGCCAGCGACCCGCTGCGCGGGATCAGCACCACAAAACCCTCACCCTTGCTGCGTTCCTCGATCCAGATCCGCAAAGCCGGTGACGAAGTCGAGGACGAGCCCGGGTTCTTCGAGGGCGACACCGTCGCGCACTGCGGCCCCACGCTGAAGGGCGAGTTCGCACGGACATTGAACCTGACCGACATGCGCACGGGGTGGGGGTTCACCCGCTCGATCCGGAACAACGCGACTATCCACATCCTCGCCGCGCTCGACGCAGGTGTCACCAGCATCCCGTTCGAAGTCACCGGCTTAGACTTCGATAACGGCAGCGAGTTCATCAACCACGAAGTGATCGGTTGGGCCGCGGACCGGAAGATTTTCTTCACCCGCTCACGCCCGTATAAGAAAAACGATCAGGCCACGATCGAGTCGAAGAACAACCATCTCGTGCGGCACTACGGCTTCTACTGGCGGTATGACACCCCCGAAGCGCTGACGCTACTGAACCAGCTGTGGCCGCTGGTCAATGACCGGTTGAACTATTTCACACCCACGATCAAACCCACCGGCTACAGCACCGACCGCGTCGGCCGCCGCAAACGGGTGTACGACGACCCGCGAACCCCGTTCGATCGGCTCCTGGACGCGGAAGTGCTCGCTCCCGCGCAGATCGCGGAATTGACCGCGTACCGCGACAGCCTGAACCCCGCCGAACTCGCCCGCCGGATCGTGTCCCTCCAACGCCGGTTGACCGGCCTCGCGCAGCGCCCGACGCTGGAGTTGGAAGCCGCGACCGTGAAGCCACTGCCTGACACCAGTCGTGGGGTGCGTCGCAAAGCGAGCTAACCCGTGCCCGCGAAACCCTGGCCCGGGTTGGGCACGATTTCGCGGGCATTCACAAGTGAGGCATGGAGATCATTTCGCGGGCATATTGACATGAGGCATCTCGGGACGGGGGCGATCGGGCCCTGCACCGAGATCGACACGACCGCGACGGTCTGTGTGTTCGAAAGCTCCGGATGTGTCGCGCCGACGATGCGCAGGTCGTTCGATTCCTGCAGGTCCTTCAGCCTCGTTGCGACGACCGCGCGCGGAAAGCCGGTCGACTGTGCCAACGACAGGACCGTTGCTCTTGGTTCGATTTTCAGCGCGGCAATGAGCCGATCATCGAGCTCGGTCCGGGATTCTGGCATGGTGACACCTCAATGGATTAGTTCCGTCTCGGTACGGACCACGTACCAGAACCGGCCTTGCTGGGAGCGCAAGGGACTCGAAAATGATACTCGGTCATTTCTCCCTGGCAACCTTATCGACGAGTGGCGAGTTTTTTGGGGCCTCCGCGGCGGACGCGCGGGCGATCTTCCTTAATCGATCCGGCGGGCGAAATTTTCCTTGATGGTGTGGAGGTGGGCCCACAATTCGAGGCCAATGATTTCGGGATGTGCACGAACGGATTCAATCGCTTCGTGGAGCGCGCGTGGCGTCACCGCTCGGAGGGTAAGCAGCGCGTCGTAGCGCCCGATGGTGGACACCGCGAACTCCACAAACGGCTCATCGCTCAGCCGCGGCAGCACGACCGCTGCCGAATCGCGCAGCGAAAGCCCGACCCCGCAAGTGATCGCGGAGCCCTGGGAGTCGCGTTCGCGAAGCAGTACAATTTGGGCCGCCCCGGCTTCCAGCATTCGACGCACCCTGGTGCGAACCGCAGACGGTGACAGCCCGACGACCTCGGCGAGTTCTTGCCAACTCTTGCGACCGTCCGTCTCGAGCTCGTGCAAGAGCCGCTGATCCAATGCATCCAGGTGGATGGGCGTAAGCGCGTCGTGCTCGAAATACCCCTTATAGACCTGCGCGAACACGAGCGTGTCTGTGTTCGCAACATCGGGGCGGATCCGAATCTGCGTCAGCACCGCTCGCAGGTGATCCCGGTCACGAACACGCATTTCGATAATGAGGTCGTGTTCGCCGGCGACGCTGGCGACAAAAACTGTCTCGGGAATTCGCGCGGCGAATTCCGCAACCGGTCCGACAATGTCGTCTGTCGATACTGAGACGTGCGCGAGCAGGGTTAGGCCGGTCAATTGTGGATGCACGACGCTGACGATCCGAATGAATTCTTCGTCGAGCAGTGCCTGTAGACGCGTCGAAATGAGTGCCCGCGGGAAACCGATGGTGCGCGCGAGCGACAATACGCTGGCTCGCGGCTCCGTCTGCAGTGCAGAGATAAGCGGTTCGTCAATATCGACGCGAAAACGGGACATGGTGCTCCTCGAAACGCACTGGAGAAGCGCAACTTTGCGCCGACAGATGAGTTTCTACGCGCACCAATTGTCCCATGAGGCCACCGTTATGTCGGGTATTTGCGTCGAGTCGTGCGCGCTGGTGAATCAATCCGGTCGGTGATTTTGAAGCGCATACCCATCGGCAGCTCGACTCTTGGTTTACGCAGCGAGTGCGGTGCCGAAGCTGCGCATCGCCGAGGTTCGTCAGAGTAGTGTTCATCGGGTGACGGGAACTTCGCTTACTGCAGGTCGCCGGATGTCGGCGGAAGCGATCGTGTTGATCGGCGGGGGAGCGGCGATTCTGTTGCAAATTTCGCATCCCGCGGTCGCCGCCGGGGTCGCCCGACACAGTGATTTCGCGGCGGCGCCATTACGGCGGCTCGAAGGCACGCTCGATTTTGTGATTGCGGTGGTGCACGGAAACGAATCCGAACGCCAATTCGTGACGAAGCGCGTAAACACAATTCACCGCTCTGTGCGTGGTCGCTCGGGCGATATTCGTTATGACGCGCGAGATCCCGAATTGCAACTGTGGGTTGCATCCACGCTGTATTACGCGGCCCGCGCGGCACACGAGCGAGTTTTTGGGAAAGCTTCGTCGGCCGACGAGGAAAGTCTGCTCGCATGCTTTGCGGCGATTAGCGAGGTGCTGCAAGTTCCGGCGGCAAGGTGGCACGGAAGCGTTAGAGAATTTGATCGCTGGTGGGATGCCGAACTCGCGTCGAAGCGGGCCGGTCAGGATGCGCGTGTGATCTTTCAGCAGCTTCGATATGCCGCGGGCGCCCCGGCATATCTTCGAATCCTGCTGCCGGTCGTTTGGCGTATTGCACTCGCGATGTTACCGGCCCGACTGCGGAGGGAATTTTATCCCGAATGGTCGAAACGCGACCGGTTCGTGGCAGAGCTGTATTGGGCCATGGTCGTGCTTGTATATCGGCTGCTTCCCCGGCGTGTGAGGACGCTCACCGTCGCGTGGCAGCTCCGTCACGTGCGAAAGACTATGCGGCGAGAGCGCGAGTCTAATCGGCAAGAGAACGGCTGGTGACAACACTAATGACGGGCCCTGAAATCTTCGTGTTGGTCATTGACCTGCTCGGCACATTCGCCTTTGCGCTGAATGGCTCGCTCACGGCAGCGAAAATCGTTCGTCTCGATATTGTCGGTGTCGTTGTGCTCGGGCTAATCACGGCTGTGGGCGGCGGCATCGTCCGTGATGTCTTGCTTGGGGATATCCCCCGGTTGCGTTTACGAACTGGTATTACCTCACGGTGGCGCTTGCGGGTGCGCTGATCGCTTTCTTCATCACACGACCCCACCGGGTATTCAATCGCTTGGTGATGCTATTCGACACCGTCGGGCTGAGCCTCTTTTGCGTCGTCGGGGCGGTGAAGGCGCTGGACTACGGGCTTGGCCCGTTCGCGGCGATCTTGCTCGGCACAATTACCGCGGTGGGTGGCGGCACGATTCGGGATGTGATGACGGCGAAGGTGCCAACAATCTTGACAAGTTCAAGCGGGCTCTACGCGATTCCGGCGCTACTCGGAGCCGGGCTCGTGGTCGGCCTAATACTGCTGACCGGCGGGGCCAGGTCGGTGATCGGCATCCCGTTTGAGCTTCTCGGAGCAGCGCTCTGCTTTGCTATTCGTGCCATCGGGATTCGATTCAATATCAATGCCCCGGCCTCGAGGTTGATCGCCGAAATCGGCGATGGCGGCGGCAGTAATAGCCAGAAATAAGGGCAATCGGTACGGAAAACGCCACATCGCGCAGACTCTATTGCTGTGTCTGCGCGATGCGGTGGTTCTGGATTGAAGGGGGCTAAAGAGATTTAGCTGTTTGCCTCGTCGTATGCCTCGAGGATCGAGTGCGGGACGCGACCGCGGTCAGCGACGTCATATCCGTTAGCGTTTGCCCACTTGCGAATAGCGGCGAGATCGCGCTTTGGGCCGGTGGCGGGAAGCTGGGTGCGGGTGCCACGCTGTGCGCGGCCCCCAACGCGGCGTGCAGTGCGAATGTACTGACCGAGCTGTTCGCGAAATTCTTCCGCATTTTCGCTGCTCAAGTCGATTTCGTATTCCACACCGTCAAGGCCAAACTTGACGGTTTCACCGAGGCCGTCCGGGAGGACGGAGCCGTCGAGGTCGTCGATAATCTGATACACGACTTTGCGCGCCATATTGAACTGCTCCTAAGCTAGATTCGCTTGATAGATTCGAAGTCTCTGCACCACGAAAGATTCTCGTGTTGGCTTCGTTATATTCTTTGCAATTCCTGGCGTAATTGCAAATCGAAACGCAGTGAACATCCTGAGACTGGCCGATTGAATTATTGATTCATGGTCCAGAAATTCGCTCGATACTCGATCGCGTGGCGGTTGATGCTCTATTTCAGGTGCTCCGACTGTGGTGGTGACTCCTATGGTGGGACGCGGATCTGCACGCGTCCCGGTGCAAGGCTGAATCTGGGGTGGTCGCGCGATTCAAGGTGAATTGGGGCGCTGATCGACCAGGGATTAAAACCTACAGTTGTTGTAATAGCTTGTCGGCTTTGTGTGCGATGGCGTTGGTCTGGTGCTTCGCGTCATTGGCGTTCTGCTGGAATATGGCGTCACGCGGGTGGTGCTAAGCGTTTCGCTCCGGGTGTTCATGAGCTGGGGCGCGCATCCTCAACTATGGATTCGGGTGAAAGTGGTGACAAAAGCGCAGTCAGGTTGGTGCTCGTACCTGGCTCGATGGCGCGATACTTTGCGGCCAGCGAACCGTTTGGTGCAAGTGTTGCGCGGTTGGTCGGCGGTTGGATCGCGGTGAAGTCACGCAACGAGCCGATCTTGGAATTTTCGCAACCACCTGATGGGGGTGACCGTAGACGCACGGTTGATGCGATAGGGCGCTAACGTCGGTATGCTTTTCCGGCATAGTGGGACCGGGTTCAGTTTGGTTTTTGACTGTGGTGGCGCCTGCGTTTTCAACGAAGTTTTTCCTACAATGGACTAATGCCCCAGCAAGGGAGGCGCTATGTCAGAACAATCGAAATTGGTCGAGCTTGATATCCACAGCGTGGAGGATTGGCGAGTAGCAGCAACGTCGCTGCGGCTTCCGCTTGCAATCGAGTCGACGAACGGGAAATTCCGCGCGCGGATGCGAAGCCTCACGGTTGGCGGAGTTCGTTTCTTCACCATGTCGGCCACGGAGCACCGGTCGGCACCACTCGAGCAGCTGACGCAGCAGGGCGGCGAGCCCTATTACGTCGTCGTGCATCAGGTGACTGGCCGTTCGCGGCTGTTCCAAGCGCAGCGATCCGCCGACCTCGAACGTGGTGACGTGGCGATCTTCGACACGCTGATGCCGTACCGCCGGGAATTCTTCGAGGGCAACACCCTGCTCATGATGGTTCCGCAGCAACTCATTTCTCTGCCGCCACACGGATTCGCGCAGATTGGCGGACTCCACATTTCGGGTCACGCTGGGCTGGGCGCAATCATCTCCCCACTCTTGACCGGCGTATCCGCAAATCTCAGTGCGCTTGAAAAGCCGGGCGGCATTGTGGTCGTGCAGTCGATAATCGACATGATCTCGGCCGCTGTAATGGAGCGCCTGAATTTGCGTGTCTCGGGTCGCTCGAATTCGCAAGTCGAATTGCTCATGAAGATTCGCGAGTACATCATGGCGAACCTCGGGGACCTCGACCTCAACCCACAGCGAATCGCGGATGCCCACTATATTTCGGTGCGGACCCTCCACGCGCTGTTCAAGGAACAGGGCGCGACCGTGTCAACTTGGGGCGTGAACGCAGGCTTGAGATGGCCAGGCGCGATTTGATCGATCCGCTGTGCAAAGACCCGATTCGGCAAATCGGGCTGCGCTGGGGATTCGCGGATGCGACCCACTTCTCGAACGCATTCCGCCTCGCCTACGAAAAGTCGCCGCGCGAGTACCGTAAGTTTGCTCGCGAGGCTGCTCAATCAGCAGACCTGCAGCGGGGATAATTCGCGCGGTCGCTGACTTCACTCGGTAGCCTCGGGCGAGTGGAGCGGAGGCGTGCGTGCTAGGAGTGCTCGAGGGCTTTAGCGTCATCGGCATCATCATCGTGATCGGTGTGCTGATCGACCGCACCGGGTGGCTCGGGCCCCAGGGGCGCCAGGTGCTGAACGGGCTGGCCTTTCACGTCGCGACTCCCGCGCTGCTCTTCGGCCTCATGTTTCAGGCCGAGCTCTCCGTGCTGTTTAGCGATCAGTTTGTCGCGACTGCGCTCGGCATGCTCATCGTCGCTGGCATGTATTGCGTGCTTGGCGTGATTTTCAAGTGGGGCGTTGGGCCGACCACGATCGGCGCGATGAACTCGAGCTACGTCAACTCCGGCAATCTGGGAATCCCGATCGCGGTGTACGTGCTGGGTGACGGCTCCCTTGTGGCGCCGGTCATGCTGGTCCAGCAGCTCATCATGGGGCCCGTCATGCTTGGGATTCTCGACGTGACCTCCGCGACTCGTAAGGGTCGGAAGCTCAAGTGGTGGCAGCTGGTGGTTCGACCGTTCACGAACCCGGTGGTGATCGGCGCGCTCTCAGGCCTGCTCCTGAACATCCTGAACGTGAATCCGCCGAGCTTCATTCTTGAGCCGATCGCGCTCGTCGGCGGGATGAGCGTGCCGGCGGTGCTGCTGGCGTTCGGCATGTCGCTGCGCGATAACGCGCTGCCGTTTCGGGGCGAGGACAAGTGGCAAGTGGCGGCGGGCACGGTGCTGAAGTCGTTCATCCACCCGGCCATCGCGTGGCTGCTCGGGGCGTTCGTGTTTCACCTCAACGACGCGATGCTCCTCGCCGTCGTCGTCACCGCGGCACTCCCGACGGCGCAAAACATCTATACCTATGCGGCGAATTATCGCGTGGGGGAGTCGCTCGCGCGCGAGACCATCCTCGTCACGACGATCCTCTCGGTGCCGGTCATTTTCCTCGTGACGATCTTGCTGCATCCATAACCGCGCCGTGAGAAGTTGTACGGCGGTTTACACTCGAGAGAAAATCGAAAGGGGCAGCGAATGTCAGAGACCGACATCATGCTTGATGCCAATAAGCAGTACGCCAGCACATACCCGGGCCCGATGGATCTTCGTCCGTCCCGCAAGGTCGCGGTCGTGACGTGCATGGACTCCCGCCTGCGAGTATTCGGCTTGCTCGGCCTCGAGCTCGGTGACGCGCACATCATTCGTAACGCGGGCGGCGTCGTGACGGATGACATTATCCGTTCCGTGACGATTTCGCAGCGCATGCTCGGTACCGAAGAAATCATCCTGATTCACCACACCAATTGCGGCCTGTCGACGTTCTCGGAGGACGAGTTCGACGACCTGCTGATGAGCGAGACCGGGGCTCGCGCACACTGGAAGGCCGAGTCCTTCAAGGATGTGGATGCGAGCGTTCGCGAGTCGATCCGCCGCATCGCGCAGTCGCCGTTTATTGAGCACAAGAACGTGCGCGGTTTCGTGGCGGACGTGGACACTGGTCTGCTCCGCGAGGTGCTCCCCGCGTAGTCCACGAGCCGAAAGGGAGCCCGCGGAATGGCGAAGCCGAAGCGCCGGAGTGTGCGTCACGAGGCGAAGCAGTGGTATCGGTTCGTGCGGTGGCAGGGGTTCCAAGTCCTGAAACAGGTGCCGAAGTGGCGGCGGCAGGCTCGCGGTCAGGCGATCCGCGCGTGGACTTCGGTCGCCGATAGCAGCTATTGGGTGGTGTGGCAGGTGCGCGCGCACGAGATGCGCGTGACTCGGCAGCTGTTTGGCCGTCGCGCCACGCTGCTCGCGCGCCCCGAGGAGGCCGATCCGGCCAAGCCCGTGGTCGTCTCGCTCGCCGGGCTCTTGACCTCGTGGGAGTTCCTCACACCGCTGAACGACGCGCTCGTTGAGCGTGGCTTTCAAGTGGCGGTCGTGCCGCAGCTTGGTCTCAACACCAAGTCGGTGCAATACCTCGCGGAGCACGTCAAGCGGTTCTTGCGCACCCACGGCGACCTCACACCCGTGGTGTTTGTGTCGCACTCGAAGGGTGGGCTGGTTGCGAAGCGCGTGCTGCTCGATGACCCGGACTTTCGCTACGCGGTGGGCGCGGTGACCCTGGCCGCGCCGTTCGCCGGCGCGACGACGGCGAAGTATGTGCGTGGGCTCACGCCGTTGACCCGCGAGGTCGTAACGCTGCGGCCGGGCACTCCGGCGCAGCTCGAGCTTGAGCACATGGATGCGCAGGACCGCCGAATCTCTGCGATCTCGCCGATCTACGACGAGATCGTGGGCCTGCGCGGCAAAGTGCGTGGCGGTTCGAACCGCGCGGTGAGCACGCTTGGCCACAATCGGCTCTTGAGCGATCCGCGCATCCACGGGCTGGTGGAGCGAGAAATCATTCGCCTGTGGGATGAGTGGCAAGCACACTCGAACGCATCGAAGACCAGTCCTCCCACACCCGCTTGAGATCCTGCGCGGCATCGGCCTGCACCGAGACACCGCGGTCGCCCGTGCGGCGCACTTTCCCCTGAATCAGGAGGAGGGGCGTGCCGAAGAGCACGCTGCCGCTGCGCTCTTGCGCATCCTCGAAGAAGGTCGCGTCGGCGCAGCCCGTGCCGTCGTCGACGCTGATGAACACGACCCGCTTGCCCGAGCGCATCGGCGGGGTCTGGGTCGCGACCCGCACGCCGGCGACGGTCACCTCGGTGCCCCCGCGCATCCCGAGCAGCTCGCCCGCGGGGGTGACCCCGAGTTCGTCGAGCAGCGGCCGATAGCTGTCGATGACGTGCTCGGAGAGGTCGAGCGCGAGGACATCGAGCTCGGCCTGCATGCGTTCGCGCGACGTGAGCTCGGGCTCGCCGGTGTGCTCGACCGGCGCGTGGCCGTGGTGTCCCAGCGTGAGTGGGAGCTCGAGCGCATCGGGGGCCGCGGGCTTCGGGCGGATGCGGGGCCGGCGGCGGATCGCGGCGAGCAGCTCGCCCCTGGTCGGGTGCCCCGGCTCGAGCGTGTCGAGCGCGCCGATGAGCGCGAGCCGCTCCGCGAGCGGGCGCGACGGCCTCGCCCGGGTGAGGAAATCGCCGAGGCTCTCATAGGGCGCCTCGGCGATGATGCGCTTGCGCTCGGCCTCATTCATCCCCCGAATCTCCGCGAGGGCGAGGCGGATGCCGAGGTCGCCTGTGCGCGTCGCCCACCCCGGCGGGGTGTTCCGGACGCGCTCGACGACGAAGTGTTCGGTTGAGACCTGCACGTCGACAGGCAGGATGGGCACCCCGATTCTGCGCGCGTCGCCGAGTAGCAGCCGCTTGGGATACATCCCCGGATCGTGGGTCAGGAGCCCCGCGAAGAACTCGGCGGGGTAGTGCGTCTTCAGCCACGCGCTCTGCCAGGTCGGCAGCGCGAAGGCCGCGGCGTGCGCCTTGCAGAAGCCGAAGGAGCCGAAGCCCTTCAGCACATCCCAGATCTCGTCGATCTGCCGGTCGGTGAACTTCCGCTTGCCCGACGCATCCAGGTTCCGAGAGGTCTTCGCGCGGAACTGTTCCTCGATGCCCTCGGCGGAGCGCTCCATGCGCCGGCGCAGCTCGTCGGCCTCGGCGAGGCTGATGCCCATGCACGCGTGGAAAATGCGCAGCACCTGCTCGTGATAGACGACGACGCCGTAGGTCTCGTGCAGGAACGGGCGGAAATCGGGGTGCAGCCACTTCGGCGAGGCGAAGCCGTGCTTCACGTCGAGGAAGGGTCCGACCATGTTGCCTTTCATCGGGCCGGGCCGGAACAGCGAGATATCGGCGATGAGGTCCTCGTACACGTCGGGCTGCATCTTGCCGATGAGCTCGCGCTGGCCGGGCGACTCGATCTGGAACATCCCGAGCGTGTGGGTCGAGCGGATCGCCTCGAACGTGCGCTCGTCGTCCTTGGGAATCTCATCGAGGACGATGTGGCCGGTCGGGGAGACGTAGGACACGTCGGGGCTGAGCCCGCCGCGCACCGCGGCCTGGGCGCCGTGCACCCGCTCGACCTCCTTGACCGCGTACGCGAGGGAGGACTGCATCCGCACCCCGAGCACATCGAGCTTGAGCAGGCCCATGTCGTCGATGTCGTCCTTGTCGTACTGGCTCATCGGCAGGCCGATGCCACTCGGCTGCACCGGGGTGGTCGAGAGCATAGTCGCGTCGCCGAGCAGCACGCCGCACGGATGCATCGAGAGGTGGCGGGGGAGGCGATCGAGCCGCTCGGCGAGGTCGATGAGTAGGTTAAGGTCGCGGTCGGTCTGCGCCTTCTCGGCGAGCTCGGCAAGCTCGGGCTTCTCGGCGAGCACCTCGCGGAACTGGCCCGCGTTGAAGCGCCAGAGCGACTTCGCGATCTCGTCGACGCGGTGGTCCTCGAGCCCGAGCGCGAGGCCGGCGTCGCGTGCCGCCCCGCGCGCTCGGTAGGTCGAGTGCATTGACAGCAGCGTGACGCGCTCGCTGCCGTAGCGGTTGAAGATCGCGCGGTAGATCTCGTGGCGGCGGTCGGACTCGACGTCGATATCGATATCGGGCAGGGTCGAGCGCTTGTTGCCGAGGAAGCGCTCGAACACGAGGTCATGCTCGATCGGGTTCACGTTGGAGACGCGCAGGAGGTAGTTCACGAGGCTCGAGGCGCCCGAGCCGCGCGCCTGATTGCGGATGCCCATGTCGCGGATGAGCTCGGAGACGTTCGCGACCGCGAGGAAATAGGTCGCGAAGCCGAACCCCGAGATCGTGTCGAGCTCCTGGTAGAGCCTGCGCTCGAGCGTCTCGCGCTGGGCGCCGACGGGGGAGTCGAAGCGTTCGTTGAGCGCCGCGAGGCAGCGGTTTCGCAGCACGCGGTCGCTATCGCCGGTGATGCCGAGCACGCCCTGCTCGGGCACCTTCGGCTGGCGCCAGCGCACATCCAGCTCCGGGTCGAGCCGGCAGCGGGCCGCGAGCTCGGCGGTCTGCCCGAGCAGGCGTTCGCGCGCGGCCGAGCCGAGGGATGTGCGGGAGACGATGAGATCGGCGAGGGCGCGCATCCGCTCGGGCGGTTTGAGCCACGCCTGACCGTTTGGCTGGGGCTGAAATTCGCCGAGGGGCTTGAGCGCCTCGGCGGCGTCGAGGACATCCCCGGTGACCGCGTCGTCGGGCTCGAGATAGCGCGCCTGATTCGTGAGGACGGCGGGTACCCGCACGTCGTGCGCGAGCTCGAGCATCGCGGCGGCGTGCGAGAGGGATGCGCTCGTCCCCGGCTCGGTGAGGTGGCAGACGATCTCGACGGCGATCGCGCCGCGCAGGCGCCGCTGCCACTGCCCGAGGCGCTCGCGGGCGCGCTCCTTGTGGCCTGCGGCGAGGGCGCGGCCGACGTCGGAGTGCGGCCCGAGCAGGACGGTGCCGAGCTGCTCGCTACCGTCTCGCCCTGCACCTTGCTGTTCGGTCTCGGCAAGGAGGAAGGGCGCGAACCGCCTCGGCTCGAGGGAGGCGCGGTGCTCGCGCTTCGCCGTCGCGCTCGCTTTGCGCGGCGGCACGTGCGCGGCCGAGATGAGTCGGCACAGGGCCGCCCACCCGAGCCCCGCGTTCGAGCCCAGCGCATCACTGCCGTGCGCGAGCACCGTGACCCGGGCATCCGTCGTGATTCCCTCAGCCGAGCGCAGCGCGAGGTCGACCCCGACGACGGGTGCAATTCCCGCACTGATGCAGGCACGGATGTGCCGGACCGCGCCGTAGAGGCCGTCGCGATCGGTGATCGCCGCTTCGGTCGCACCCCATTCTGCGACCCGGGCGACGAGCTCTTCGGGCCGTGCCGTGCCGTAGTGGTTGGAGTGCGCCGAGGCGACGTGCAGGTGCGGGAACACGCTCATGTCAGGCGAATAACCTCATTTCCAATTCGTCATCCCACGCTTCGGCGAGCTGCCAACTGCCGTCGGGCAGGCGCGTGAGATCGAAGCTGCCGTCGAGCCGAACCCGCGTGCCCTGCAGCGGCACGGCATCCACCCGCCACATTTCGCGTTCGAGCGGGACACCCCCGCCGCGTGGGGCGCGGGCGGCCGAATGCCACCACGCCGTGCGCCCGAGCCACGGCTCAGGCGCGCTCGTGACGCCGTACCAGACGCTCCGCCAGATGAAGCGCACAGGCGCCCCGTCCGACGAGAGGTCGACTTCAATGGGTTCGCTCACAATCATGGTCAAGCCCCTCCATGGTTCTCGAATGGATGTTCGAGAAAGAAGCTAGGTTGAGCCTACGACATACTCGAAAAAGTCACCAGTACCGGTTGCTGTGGACTCGGTTTCAACCGTGCCGATCGCGTTCACAGCCCGGCCATAGCGCAGTCATAGGAAGAGGATGCGCAATGGCACATGATGTTGAATAAGGCCATGAGTCCCGTACCCACGCCCATGAGCAGACCGGACGGCACCCCGATCCGAGCGCTCGTGGCTGACGATGAGGAATACCTCGCCGACCTCCTGCGGATGACGCTCCGCGCCGAGGGCTGGGAGGTGCGCGTCGCGGCCACCGGCAGGCAGGCGCTCGACGCGGTGCGGGAGTTCGTGCCCGACATCATCGTGCTCGACATCATGATGCCCGGCATCGACGGTATGGAGGTGCTGCGGCGGCTCCGAGATGCGAAAGATGACACCCCGGTGCTCTTTCTCACCGCGAAGGAAGACCTCGATGACCGGATCGCGGGAATCGCGGAGGGCGGGGACGACTACGTCACCAAGCCGTTCAGCCTCGAAGAGGTGGTGGTGCGGCTTCGGGCCCTCGTGCGTCGCCACATCAAGGTGCTGTCGGCAGAAGACGAGCACATCCTGCGAGTCGCCGATCTCGAGCTGAACGAGGACACCTACGAGGTCTTCCGCAGCGGTGAGCGGATCACGCTTACCTCGACCGAGTTCGAGCTGCTGCGTTACCTCATGAAAAATCCCCGACACGTGCTCTCGAAGAGCCAGCTGCTTGACGAGGTGTGGGGCTACGACTTCGGCGGGAAGTCGAGCATCGTCGAGCTCTATATTTCCTATCTTCGCAAGAAAATCGACTCGAACGGGGCACCGCTCATCCACACGGTTCGCGGCGTCGGATACACGATCCGCGAGGAAGCATGAGCCAGTCGCCGAAGCCCCCGAAGTCCGAGAAGTCCGAGAAGCCCGCGAGGCGGCCGATGACGCTGCGCCGCAAGCTCGTGCTGAGCTTCGTCGGGCTGCTCGCGCTGTTTGCGATCGTCGTGGGCGCGTTCTCGGTGACGGCGCTGCACCGGGATCAGTTCGATCGGCTCGACGATCAGCTTGCGCAGTCGCTGCGGGCGCAGTTCACGAACCCGCCGCCGGACGGTAATTTCGGGGATGCGGTGGGCGGCAGCCAGCACGAATCGAGGCTCGGCACGCTCGTGCTGATGGCGCTCGACGGCCAGGTGATTCGCGCCGAGTACACCGGCGAGGATGGCGCGGTCACGACCCTCACACAGTCACAGGCGGTCGCCGTGGTGAAGCAGGTGGAGGCCGCGCCGAAGACCGTCTCGGTGCCGGGACTCGGGGCGATGCGCGTGCAGTCCGAGACGCTGACCGATGCGAGCGGAACGCGACTTGTAGTGATCGCCGGGCTGGACGCATCCGACGCCCAAGCAACCACGCGAAACCTCATGATCGTGTATGCGATCGTTGCCGCCATCGCGATCGCCCTGTTCGCGCTGTTCGCATCCAACCTCGTGAGCCGGGCGCTGCGCCCGCTCGGCCGGGTGGCATCGACCGCAGTGAAGGTGTCCGCGCGGCCGCTGGCGGCGGGCGAGGGCACGATCCCAGATCGGGTGCCCGAGGTCGACACCGATCCTCGCACCGAGGTCGGGCAGGTCGGTTCCGCGCTCAATCACCTCCTCGATAGCGTCGAGGATGCGCTGGTCGCCCGCGAGCAAAGCGAACGGCGGCTGCGGCAGTTTGTGGCGGATGCGAGCCACGAGCTTCGTACGCCGCTCGCCGCAATCCGTGGCTATTCCGAGCTGGTTCAGCGCGGGGACGCGAACCTCGACGAATCGCAGCAGCGCTCACTCGAGCGGATCAACTCGGCGTCGGTGCGGATGACCGACCTCGTCGAGGACCTGCTGCTCCTCGCGCGGCTGGATGCGGGGCAGCAGCTACGGCTCGATGAGACGGATCTCACCCGAATCGTGCTGGATGCGATCGCAGATGCGCAGGCCACGCATCCAGACCACGAGTGGGTGCTCGATGCTGAACCCGAAGAACTCCTGGTGCACGGGGACGCCCTGCGACTGCACCAGGTGCTCGCAAACCTGCTGCGCAATGCCGGCACCCACACCCCCGCGGGGACGACCGTCACGGTGTCGACGCGGCGCGACGAAGGCGCGCTTGAGGTCAGTGTGACCGACAACGGGCCGGGGATCGATCCCGACGTGATGCCGAGCATCTTCGGGCGCTTCGTGCGCGGCGACACCGCGCGCGAACGAGGGGCCGAGGGGTCTGGCGGCACTGGGTCGACCGGGCTTGGGCTCGCGATTAGTCAGGCGATCGCGACGGCGCACGGCGGCGAGATTCGCGCGGAGAGCGAGCCCGGGCAGACCAGGTTTACGCTGCGGCTACCGGGCCTCGGTGGCGCCTGACGCGTGGTCCGGCTCGTGCGCCTGGTCGAGCTCCAGCTTGTACTCGTGCTCAACCTCGGCTGGCGGGAAGGGGACGGCCCGTGACGTGTTCGCGAGCGACTCGGAGAGGCCAACCAGCTCGGCGGCCGCGGGGTCCGGATCAAGGATGCCGATGCGTGCGAGTTCTTGGATGAGTTTCGCGCCGTTCGGGCCGTGCACCCACGGCACGTTGCGGTGGTGCCGACGCCAGCGCGCCGAGGTGCTCGCGCGGCCACCGGCGAGCACCGACTCGGTGTTCGACAGCTGGCGAATCGCGATGGCGAGTACGGAGTCGGGAAAGTCGCGGGCGAACTCGCCGTAGAGCTTCTCATCGTGCTGGCCGTCATCGCCGATGAGCAGCCATTTCACGTCGGGGAAGTCTTCGGCGAGGCGGCGCAAGTTCGCGCGCTTGTGGTCGGTGCCCGAGCGGAAAAGGCGCTGCGGTACCGGCCCCCAGTCGGTCAGCAGCAGCGGGCCGAACGGGTAGAGATTTCGTCCGAGAAAGCGATTGAGCGTCGGCGCGACGTTCCACGACCCGGTCGAGAGGTAGACGACCGGCGTGGTCTCTTGCCCGAATTTCGAGACGAGGCGCTGGTACAAAACGTTCATGCCAGGCACCGCCACACGCGCGTGCTCGTCGAGCACGAACGTATTCCACGCCGCGAGGAGCGGGCGGGGAAGCGAGGTCACCATCACGGTGTCGTCGATATCCGACACGATGCCGTAGCGCTGTTCCTTTGGCTTGATGAACACCGGCGCCTCGGAGATTTGCCCGTCGACGCTCTCGAGATGGATGGTGTGCCAGCCCGGTTCGAGGTTCACCTCGATCGTCTGGTCGATGATGCCGCCGCGGTCCGACTCGAACTGGTGGGTTGAGCCGTTGATGTGCACGGTCACCTGGCTATAGGGCACCGCGACACGCACGAAGCTGCGCCAGCCGCGCACGAGCTGTTCCTTATTCCGCCGCAAGAGGAGCGTTGGGAAACGCCGCCGGCCGGTGCGTCGGAGGGCAGCCGGGATCATCTGCACGCGGCCGAGTACCCGCACTCGCGTGTTCGAGCCAATGCCCGTGTACGTCTCGACAACTTCGAGGTGCCCGCGTTCCCGTGCCCGACGCATCCGAAACCGCTTGATCGAGTCCTCGACTCGGAAAGCATTATTGACGAAGACACGAATGAACGGGATGCTCGCGATGAGCTCGCCAAGGGTGCGGCGTGGGCGGTGCTTCGGATTCACCCAATCAGTCTTCCACGACTGGGGAAACCAAATCTTGGCCAGACTCCCGAACGTTCCCAACTCGACGGTCTACGGGATGCATCGTGAGCGACCGCGCGACCGTTGCGGCCCGATCGGCAAAGTCCGACACGAGCTGCTGATCGCCCGGAGTGTCCTCGGCAAGCCACGTCGGCACATCCTGCTTCGTCATAAAGACCGGCATGCGATCGTGCAGATTCTTCATCTCGTCGCCGGCGGAGTCGCGGGTGAGGATGGTCGCGGAAAGCAGCCACTCATCCTCGGGCGTGCGCCACCACTCGTAGAGCCCGGCGAACAGCATCAACGAGCGGTCCTCGGGGTAGATGAAGTACGGCTGCTTGGTGCCGTCAGCTCGCTTGCGCCACTCGTAGTAGCCGTCGACAGGGATGACCCCACGGCGCTTGACGACCGCATCCCGAAACGTCGGCTTCGACGCGGCGGTCTCGCTGCGCGCGTTGATCGCCCGCACGCCCACCGAGATGTCCTTTGCCCAGCGCGGGACGAGCCCCCAGCGCGCGAGCTCGAGTCGGCGGATGCCCTTTGACTCGACGACGAGGGGGATGCGGTTGGTCGGCGCGACGTTATAGGACTCCGGGATCGGTTCTTCCGGAACCTGCTCAATGTCGAGCTCCACCGCGAGATCCGCGCTCGCCCTTGCCACTACAAACCTGCCGCACACACGCTCAGGTTAGACCGCGATCTCGAGAGGGCGCTTAGTGGTCCGACTTCTCGATGCCGTCGGACTTCTCGATGCCGTCGGACTCCTCGATGTCCTCGGAGAAGCGGCGGCCGAGCCACCGTTTGCCGAGCCACACGATGAAGAGGAAGACACCGATGATGGCGATGAAGATATAGCCCGCCCAGCTCAGCTGCGAGCTGAGCTGCTGGTAGCTCGCGGTCGCCGCGGCGCCCACCGAGACGTAGGCGAATGCCCAGATGATGCACGCTGGCGCGGTCCATTTCATGAACGTGCGATACCGCATCCCGGCGATGCCGGCCGTGGCCGGCACGATCGAGTGCAGCACGGGGAGGAAACGGGATACGAAGACCGCGAGGCCACCGCGATTCTGGAGGAAGTTCTCCGCGGCCTGCCAGTTCCTCGCGCCAATCTTTCGGCCGAGCCAGGATTTCTTGATCGGCTCACCGAGGAGCCGCCCGAGCCAGTAGCCGAGCGATTCACCGATGAGCGCACCGACAATCGCCGCCGCTACAAGTCCACCCCACATGCCCCAGCTCGTGACCGCGGTGGAGGCGACGAGCAGCACGGAGTCGCCAGGAATGACGAGCCCGATAAGGATGCTCGTCTCGAGCATGATCGCGAGTCCGGCCACCAATACGACGAGAACCGGGTTCATCTGCTGCACGGCGCCAATCAACCAGTCGAGCAGATTATTGACCATCCCTGCAGCTTAAAAGCGAAACCTGAACAGTTTCGGTGGCTCGGGGCCGGGTGGCTCGGTGGCTGGGGCCGCGGTCGACGCGCGATGTCGGAGGCCGCTGGCAGACTTTCGATAATTCGTTCGAATGTTGCTCGTGCGGCTCGCTCCGGAGGTATCCCGTGGTCACCAGCTCAGCTCGTGAAGTCCGTCGGCCGCTACTGGAGCGCGCGTATGCGCAATCGAAGTCCTCCCACGTCGCATTCGTCGACGAGAGCTACCTCGCCCCTGCCGCACTGGAGCGTCGCGGGTGGGCCGGGAGCCAGCCGTTTTATTTGCTCACCGCCTTCGTCGCGCCATTCGCCGAGGCGGATGCGATTCGTTCCGGTCTCCGCGAGCTGGTCGGCGGCGACTTCTGGCGCTCTAGCGAGGCGAATCGCAGCCCGGCGGGGCGAGCGAGGCTGCGTCGGCTCATCGAGCATGTGGCGCATGGTCCGCGCGGCACGGTTTCCTTGGTCGCGGTGAAGGCGCCGGTGTCGGCGGAGGATGCGAATGCGGAGGTGGCGCGGTCGGAATGCATGGCGCGACTCTTCGCGACGCTGTTTGCCGGCACCCACGCGCCGCAACTTGACCTCGTCGTGGCTGAGGAACGCCACCGGGCGTCGGTGCGATCTGCCGATGAGCGCACCGTCAAGCAGCTGCGCAAGGCGGGGCACATCGGTCGCAACGATCGCGTGTTCTGGGCGTCTCCCGCCGACGAGCAGCTCCTGTGGGCGCCAGACATCGTCTCCTACGCCCTCTACCGACAGCTCACGGTCGGCGGTGGTGAATACCTCACCCGCGCCCTGCACTCCAGAATCAAGACGGTGACCGTCGACGGTATGCACGGCCGAGAAGAGGCGGCGGAGGTGAGAGCGGCCCCCGCGTGCCGTAGCACTCAAGGCGGGGGCCACATCCGTAGTCGGGCCGAAACGACTGGAGCACGGACGATTGCTCAGTGACAGCCTATTCGAGGGGAAAACGCGGTGCAAGCAGCCGAGCCGCGCCGGCCAGCGTTGTGCGGGGAAACAGTTCGCTTGGCAGGCCTGCCTGCCAGGATGTGACGCATGTTCACCGGAATGATTGCCTTCCCACTGACGCCACTTCGCGAAGACTCGATCGACGAGGATGCATACCGTCGCATCATCTCGCGGCTCGCGGCCGCCGGGGTGGATGCCATCGGCGCCCTCGGGTCGACCGGCTCCTATGCCTACCTTGACCGTGAAGAGCGGCGGCAGGTGGCAATAGCCACGGTCGAGGAGGCGGGGGAAGTCCCAGCCATTGTCGGCATCGGCGCGACCCGCACCTCACACGTGCAGGCGCTCGCGGAGGATGCGCAGGAGGCGGGCGCCGACGCGGTGCTGTTGGCTCCCGTGAGCTATCAAGCGCTCACCGGGGACGACGTGTTTGCACTTTATGAGCGGGTCACGGCCGGGCTCTCGGTGCCGCTTGTCGTGTACGACAACCCCGGCACCACGCACTTCACCTTTTCGACCGACCTCTACGCGCGAATCGCCGCGCTGCCGAACGTCGCCGCGATCAAGATTCCACCGCCACCCGCCGACGAGGTGGCAGGCCGGATCGCGACGATTCGCGCGGCCGTGCCCGAACACATCCGTATTGGTATCTCGGGGGACAACCGTGCCGCCGCGGCGATGAACGCGGGCGCCGACTCCTGGTTCTCGGTGATCGGCGGCACCCTGCCGCAGCCTGCGCTCGAGATTACGCGTGCCGCGCTCGCGGGCGATGCCGCTCTCGCCGAGGTCGAATCCGCGCGCCTGCAACCGCTGTGGGACCTCTTCGGCGCGCACGGCAGCTACCGCGTCACGGCGGCGCTCGCGGAGCACCTTGGCCTCGTCCCACAGCGCAGCCTCCCGCATCCGATCCTGGGGCTCGGGGATGCGGATCGTGCCCGACTCGGGGACGTGATTGACGAGCTTGACCTCGGGACGCGCATCCGCTGACCCCACCCGAATCTGGGCCCCGCGCATCCGCTGACCCCACCCGAATCTCGGCCCCGCGCATCCGTGTCGCCTCCTCGCTAAACTGGGGAGGTTGCATCCGCACCTGCCGAAAGCCGCTTTCGTCGAAAGAAGAACCGCAGTGACCGTTGAACGAGACGACGTCCAGCCCGAGGACACGTACGATTTCCGCCGCCTCGAGGCAAAATGGCGTCCGATCTGGGACGAGCTCGACCCCTTTAATACCTCGAAGAACGAGGACGACCGCCCCCGGAAGTACGTGCTGGACATGTTCCCGTACCCCTCGGGCGATCTGCACATGGGGCACGCGGAGCAGTACGCGCTCGGCGACGCGGTCGCGCGCTACTGGCGCCACCGCGGCTTCCAGGTGCTGCACCCGATCGGCTGGGACTCCTTCGGACTGCCTGCCGAGAATGCCGCGATCAAGCGTGGCGGCGACCCCCGAGAATGGACCTACGAGAACATTGCCCAGCAGCGTGACTCGATGCAACGCTATGCCGCGAGTTTCGACTGGAGCCGGGTGCTCCACACCTCCGACCCCGAGTACTACAAGTGGAACCAATGGCTCTTCCTCAAGATGTACGAGAAGGGCCTCGCATACCGCAAGGAATCCAGCGTTAACTGGGACCCGGTCGACCAGACCGTGCTCGCAAACGAGCAGGTCCTCGCCGACGGCACGAGCGAGCGCTCGGGCGCGATCGTCGTCAAGAAGAAGCTGACCCAGTGGTTCCTGCGCATCACCGACTACGCCGACCGGCTGCTCGAGGACCTCGACGCACTCGAGGGCAAGTGGCCGCACAAGGTCCTCACGATGCAGCGCAACTGGATCGGTCGCTCGTACGGCGCCGACGTCGAGTTCGCGATCGAGGGCCGCGACGAACCCGTCTCGGTCTTCACGACCCGCCCCGACACGCTCTATGGCGCGACCTTCATGGTGGTCGCTCCGGATAGTGACCTCGCGGAGGAACTCGCTGCCACCGCATCCGCCGAAACCCAGGAGCGCTTCCGCGAGTATCTCGTCGAGACGCAGTCGATGGGTGCGATCGACCGCCAGAACGCGGATCGTCCGAAGACTGGCGTGTTCCTCGAGCGCTACGGCATCAACCCGCTGGACGGCTCGCGGCTGCCGATCTGGACCTCCGACTACGTGCTCGCCGACTACGGCCACGGTGCGATTATGGCCGTGCCCGCGCACGACCAGCGCGACCTCGACTTCGCGCGCGCCTTCGACTTGCCGATTCAGGTTGTGGTCGAGCCGGTCGACCCCGAAGAGGGTGTCGAATACGACCCGGCCGTGACCGGCGTGGCGCTCGCGGGCGACGGCCAGCTCAGCAACTCCGGCGAACTTGACGGGCTCACGAAGGATGCGGCGATCGCGAAGGCGATCGAGCTCCTCGGCGAGCGTGGCACCGGCCGTGCGGCGAAGAACTACCGTCTGCGCGACTGGCTCATCTCGCGCCAGCGTTACTGGGGCACGCCCATCCCGATCGTCTACGACGAGGATGGCAACGAGGTGCCCGTGCCCGAGTCGGAGCTGCCGGTGCGCCTGCCCGACGGTGCTGGCCTCGACCTCAAGCCCAAGGGCTCTTCGCCCCTCGGCGCCGCGACCGAGTGGAAGACCACGACGACGCCCGATGGCCGCCCCGCGGTGCGCGACACCGACACGATGGACACGTTCGTCGACTCGTCCTGGTACTTCCTGCGCTTCCTATCACCGAAGAACGACGAGGTGGCGTTCGACCAGGAGGAGCTCGCGAAGTGGGCTCCGGTTGACCAGTACATCGGCGGTGTGGAGCACGCGATCCTGCACCTGCTTTACGCGCGCTTCATCACGAAGGTGCTCTACGACCTCGGCTACGTCTCCTTCACCGAGCCGTTTACCGCGCTGCTCAACCAGGGCATGGTCGTGCTGAACGGCGCGAAGATGTCGAAGTCGAAGGGCAACTTCATCAAGCTCGGCGACGAGCTCAACGAACACGGGGTGGATGCGGTGCGCACCACGATGCTCTTCGCCTCGCCTCCTGAGGAGGACGTCGACTGGGCGGATGTGTCGGTCTCGGGCTCCGGGAAGTTCCTCGCCCGCGCGTGGCGACTCGCGGACGACGTGACCTCTGAGCCCGGCGCTGATTTCGCATCCGGCAACAGCGACCTGCGTCGCGTCACCGCGCGTGTGCTCGATGAGGTGCCGAAGCTCGGCGAGACGTTCAAGTACAACGTGATGATTGCGCGCCTCATGGAACTCACGAACGCGACGCGGAAGGCGATCGACGGTGGTGTTGGTGCGGCCGATCCCGCCGTGCGCGAGGCGACCGAGACGGTCGCGATGATGCTCGACATGTTTGCGCCGTACGTTGCCGAGGAGATGTGGGCGAAGCTCGGGCACGAGCCCTCGGTCGCCCTGGTCGAATGGCCGGTGGCCGACCCGGCGCTGCTCGTAGAGGACTCCGTCACCGCCGTGGTGCAGATCAACGGCAAGGTGCGCGACTCGTTCGATGTCGCGCCCGACATCGACGAGGAGACGTTCAAGCAGCTCGCGCTCGAGACGCAGGGCGCGCAGCGCAACATCGAGGGCAAGGAGATCGTGAAGATCATCGCGAAGGCGCCGAAGTTCGTGAACGTGGTCGTGAAGGGTTAATCGGGCTAATCGGCCGACGCTTCTTGGCGTGGCAGCGGGTCGCTTTCGGCTCACTACCACGCCGTTTGCGTATCGTGGCCGGGCCGGATATTTCGGCGCCAGACAGACGATGGAGGGGCCATGATCGACGATCACACACGCGAACGAGTGTCCGAAGCGATCGGCTCGCTGCCGGTGACGGCGACGATTCAGGATGCACCGAACGGGCTATCGCTCCACATGACGCTGCCACTTGCGCACACGCGAGACGAGGTCTGGGCCGCAATCACGGAGCCGGCCGTGCTCGCGGGCTGGTCGCCGATCGTGCCGGACCGGCCGCTATCGGCGGTCGGACCCGCGGTATCGCACGAGAACCCGGAGGACGAGCCGGTTGATGCCTCGGTGCTTAGCGTGGTCGCGGGCGAGGAACTCCGGCACCGCTGGGGCGACGGGCAGGTCAGTTGGCGCGTCGATGCGGTCGAGGGCGGCGTGACGCTCGTCTTGGAGCAGGAATTCGACTCCCGCGAAATGGCCGCGATGACGGCCGCGGGCTGGCACGTGTGCTTCGCCGTCCTCTCGCTGCAGCTCGACGGCGAGGCCGTCGGCCGGGTCGTCGGGATGGATGCGATGGCGGTCGGTTGGGAGGGTCTGCGGGATCGGTACGCCGCGGTGTAGGTGCGCGCCGCGTGGGTGCCTAGGTCTGCATATGTGCGTGTCGCGTGTGACTGTGATGGCGCATCCTGCCGGATTTGCTGGAGCGCGCTCGTTGGCCTGGGTGGTCGCGATGACGGCTGTGGATAGCGGGTTACGCACAGCCATGACGTGATCCCGACGACCTTCACCGCACGGCTCGCTACATTGCCCGCGTGGAAGAGATCACGAAGGCGAGTGACGAGGAGCTGGCTCGGCTCTTCGCGGAACCGCAGCGCCCGCGGATCAAGGTCGGCGCTGGCGCCGCGGTGGTGCTCGGGCTCGTCGCCTGCGCCGTGGTCGTGCTCATGCTGGCGCTGCAGCCCCGTTCAGCGATTGGCGTGCCCTCGGACGCGGCGATGCCGACGCCTTCCCCGACGTCGACTGCGGCACCCGAGTCGGCGGCTGAGACTGCAGTCGAGGTGCCGACTTCCGGAACGCTCGTCCACGTGCTCGGGGCCGTCGTATCGCCGGGCGTGTACGAGCTGGGGCCGAACGCTCGCGTGGTCGATGCGATCACGGCGGCCGGTGGACTGCAGGATGAGGCGGATACCGCCCAGATCAACCTCGCCCGGCCCGCGATTGACGGCGAGCAGATCTACGTGCCGAAGGTGGGGGAGACGCCGCCTGCAGTCTCCGACGTGGCTGCCGAGCCGGGTGCCGGGGATGCGAGCGGGTCCGGGGGAGCTGTTGGCGGTTCGAGCGGTGGCGGCGGCTCGAGCGGCGGTTCCAGCGGCGGCCTGGTCAACATCAACACCGCAAGCTCGGCGGAGCTCGAGACACTCCCTCGCATCGGCCCGGCAATGAGTCAAAGGATCATCGACTTTCGCGAGCTCAACGGCGGCTTCACCTCGATCGAGGAGCTGAAGCAAGTCAGCGGCATCGGGGATACGACGTATGAACAGCTCGCACCGCTCGTCACGGTATGAACGCGGCGCCGAGGCAGGCCGACTGGCGCCTGATTTTGCCGGCCGTTAGCGCGTGGTGCGCGGGCTGGGTGGCGACGGAGTTTCTGACCGCCGCGGCCGGTATTGCGTTGGGACTCCTCGCCGCGACACTCGTGGCGGTGTGCTTCGTTCGGCGCGCCGCCTGGGTCGCGATTACCTGCGTGCTCCTCGCAGCCGCTGCCCTCGTGGCGGCGTCGGCCGCGGCGCGAGGTGACTCGCGCGTCCCCGAACCTGTCGCTGTGGCGATCGATGGCGGCGAGCGAGTGACGCTGGATTTTGTGCTGGCCGGACTGCCGCGCGAGGGCGCCTACGGCCATCGACTCCCGGCGACGCTCACGGCGATTGACGGTGTTCCCGCGACGGCCCCGGTACTCGTGTTCGCCGACCTCCCGGAGGGCTCCCCGGGGATTGGCGTTGCGATGCGAGTCACTGCCGCCCTCGAGCCCACAAGCTCGGGCGACGACGTCGTCGCGCTCGCGTTCGCGAAGGGACCGGTCGAGCTCGTGGCGGGTGCGCATCCCGTACTGGAGGTTGGAAACCACTTGCGCGCGAAGTTCATCGAGACTGCGAGACAGCTGCCCGGTTCTGGCGCGATGCTCGTTCCGGGCCTCGCCGTCGGGGACGAGTCCCTTGTCGACGACGAACTGGATCGCGCGATGAAGGCGAGCTCGATCACACACCTGACGGCAGTTTCTGGCTCAAACATCGCGATCATCGTCGTGGGGGTGGTCGGCCTCGGGCGACTGTGCGGGTGGTCAAGGCCGGTGCGAATCGCCGCGGCGGGGTTCGTGCTCGCCGGATTCGTGCTGCTCGTCACGCCGCAGGGCTCGGTGATTCGCGCCGCAGCAATGGCCGTGATCGTCCTGGCGCTCGAGGCGGTGTCTCGGCCGGTCGCCGGGGTGCCGGTGCTCGCACTCGCGGTGATCGTGTTGTTGGTTGCGGATCCGTGGTTGTCTCACGATTACGGCTTTGCACTCTCCGCGGCGGCCACTGGCGGACTCCTCATCGGCACGCGCCCGGTTGCGAAGTGGCTCGAGCTGTGGCTGCCACCGCCGATCGCGCTGCTCATTGCGGTGCCGATGGTGGCGCAGCTCGCGTGCCAACCCATCCTGCTCATGCTGGATGCGACGCTGCCGGTCTATGGCGTCGTTGCGAATCTCCTGGCCGCACCAGCCGCGCCGATCGCGACGGTGGTGGGGCTCGGCGCGTGTCTCATCGGCGCCATCGCACCGCCGGTCGGGCTCGCGATCGCGTGGGTCGCGTGGCTACCGGCGCAATGGATCGCGCTGATCGCCGAGACCGTGGACCAACTGCCGGCGGCGAGCGTGCCGTGGCTTGCGGGGCCGTTTGGCGTGCTCTCGTGGGTCGCGCTGTGCGTTGCGGTCTGGCTGGCCTTGCGACGCCGCACGCCCCTGCCGGTGAGGAAGGCTCTCGCGGTCGGACTCGCATTTGCGCTCCTCTTCGCGACGACGCAAATCACGCTGACCAATTTGCGGCGTCCCGTCGACTGGCGGGTCGTCGCGTGCGATATCGGGCAGGGGGATGCGCTGCTCGTGCGCAGCGGCGATGCCACGGTGTTGATCGATACCGGCGAGGATACGGAATTGCTCCACGCTTGTTTCGCCGAGTTCGGCATCGACCGAATCGATCTGCTTGTGCTGAGCCATTTCGACATCGATCACTCAGGAGCGGTGGGGGAGCTGCGCATCCCGGTGACGGCCGCGTGGCTGCCGGACACAGAGGAGGCTCGCCGGGAACCCGTCACGACGTTACTCGAGGGCGCAGGCATCGCCGTGTACTTCGGCGCGCGCGGCGACTCGCTCGAGCTGGGCGACCTGCAGTGGCGGGTACTGAGCCCGAAACGCAGCAGCGACGGCGGCCCGTCATTCGCGGAAGGTAATGACTCCAGCCTGACGCTCCTGGCTGAACCCACCGCATCCTGCGTGGCGTCTTGCCTCAGCCTGATCGTCCTTGGCGACCTGGGGGAGTCAGCGCAATCGCCGCTGCTCGGCGAACCCGTCGCTGCCGACATCGTCAAGGTCTCACACCACGGCTCGCGGGACCAGAACGCCGCGCTCTATGCCGAGATCTCCGCGGCGGTCGGCCTGATTTCAGTCGGCGAAGGAAACGGTTACGGCCACCCCACTGAAGACGCACTCGGGATGCTCGCCACCTCTGGCACTGCCTCGTTCCGTACCGACACCCAGGGCCACCTCGCGGTCTTCGGCGACCGCGACAACATCCAGATCTGGACGAGCCGCAGCGAGCTGTCTAGGTGACCTAAATTCGGCGTCACCCGTGGTCGGGTGAGTCAGCTGACGAAATTGCGAGCTCTCCGCGCTACGCGAACGCGACGGTCCCGGTGGGCTGATGACTCGCTTGTAGGATCCCGGACATGGAGATACGGCATATTCGAGCCTTTGTGGCCTTGGCCCAGGAGCTACATTTCGGTCGCGCGGCGGAGCGCTTGCACCTCGCGCAGCCTTACTTGAGCCGACAGATTTCCCAACTCGAACGCTCCCTCGACGCGACACTGTTTGACCGTTCGACTCGAACGGTCACGCTTTCCTCGGTTGGCGAGGCCTTCTTGCCTGCCGCGAAGCAGGCGCTCAACAGCTTTGATGCGGCGAAAGCCATCGTCGCGCAAGCAAGGGACGGCGAGATCGGGCTTGTCCACATTGGTATTGGTGGAATCGCCATGCAATCGCTCCTTCCGATCGCGGCCTCATCCCTGCGGGAACGGAAGCCTGGTATCACGCTGTCCATTACGTCGGGGGTATTCTCGCGTGACGGACTGCACCGCGTCCTGGACGGCGATCTGGATATCGCATTCGTTCGCGGGCCAGACCAGATCGAAGGGGTTTCGAGTCGGGTGGTTGAGAACGAGCGACTTGTCCTGGCTGTTCCGCCTAATCACCAGCTTGCCAGTAGCGAGGGAGTGCCACTTACTGAACTCGCAAACGAAGAATTCGTCGGCTATCCGCAAAATGAGTCATCGACTACGCTCCGAGATTTCGTTAATTACGCGTGCATGGACAACGGTTTTACTCCGAAGTACGTGCAGTTTGGTTCCGAGACAAGCGCCATCCTTTCGATGGTCGCCGCCGGTCTGGGAGTGGCACTGACGGTGAGTTCAGTGGTTGGTCACGTAGCGCACAACGTGAAGTTCGTGCCGCTTGCAGGGAAACAGTATGTGAGCCCCTCCACGATTGCTTGGAATCCCCAGCGGCTGACGCCCGCAACGAAAGCTGTCTTGGAAGTCCTCAATGAGGTGATGCCGACGCCGGATGAAGACTTATAACCAATGTCTTCTAAATATTCGCACAACTAGGTATTGGCATGCATAGGTGGAGTCGGGTGACTATGGATGCAGGTCCCCAAACCGGTCACTCTCGTCGCGAAGTTGCGGCCTGTGCCAACGTCCGGGACCGTCCTGGAACCTGATCTACCTGGAGAATCCAAAGACGTCTATATCGAAGGCGGAGACAGTGCAGTCACCGCACTCTGAACAATCGAATTCCTCGTCGGTGCAGGCATTGCCCAAAAAAGAGATGCGGCGAACCTCGTGGTCGACCTGGCTGGGAACGTCGATGGAGTACTACGACCTGACGCTCTACGGTCTCGCCGCGGCGCTCGTGTTCGGGCCGCAGTTCTTCCCCGAGCAGGATCCAGCGGTAGCGCTCCTATCTAGCTTCGCTATTTATGGCTCCGGCTTCCTCATCCGTCCGCTTGGTGGGATCTATTTCGGCTACCTTGGCGACAAGTTGGGCCGCAAGTTCGTGCTCGTCGTGACAATTGCCATGATGGGAATCGGGACCGCCGCAATCGGCCTGCTGCCGACGTATGCGCAAGCCGGACTCTGGGCGCCGGCCCTGCTCGTTGTGCTTCGACTCGTTCAGGGATTCGGGTCCGGCGCGGAGCTCGCCGGCGCTTCACTGCTCATGGTCGAGTCTGCGCCCACACACAAGCGCGGTCTCTTCGGCGCGATCGTCGGGCTCGGTACCAATTCCGGTACTCTGCTGGCTACGGCGAGCTGGACTGCCATCAGCCTCTTGCCTCAAGACGTGTTGATGGACTGGGGCTGGCGAATCCCATTCGTCGCAAGCATCATCACCACCGCTGTTGCGATGTATCTGCGAGTCGCAGTGAAGGAATCGCCGGTTTTCGTCGAAATTCGTCAAAATCGAGCCGAAAACGTCGCGGCAACGAAAGCACAGACTTCGCTCTGGGCCGACGTCAAGGCATCGAAACGAACCTTTATTGTCACGCTCGCGATCCGAATTGCCGAGAATTCCGGTCCCTATCTCATCAAGACCTTTCTCGTCGGGTACGTTGCAGCGACCATCGGGATTCATGGCAGCGCCGCGACCACAGGCATCCTCATCGGTACTCTGTTGGGATTCGCCGTCATACCTCTGACTGGCCACCTCACTGACCGCTTTGGTCGCAAACCCGTGTATCTCTTCTGGACAATCTTCCAGTTCCTCTTTATCGTGCCTGCCCTTGCGCTGATCCACACGGAGAACGCGTTCTGGATTTCAGCGGTGTTCGTAGTCTTTATCTGCGGCTCGACGCCCGGCCCATTCGTCGTGGAAACGTCTTGGTTTGTCGAAATCTTCGGGGCAAAGCGCCGCTACACCTTCATGTCGTTGGTGAAGGAAGTGGGTTCAATCTTTGCAGGGGGTCTTGCTCCCTTCATCGCCGCTGCAGTTGTGGCAGCGAGCACGGATAGCTGGCTGCCTATCGCAATCGTGATGATGGCCTACCCACTGATCGGCATCATCGGCGCAATCTTCGCGCCGGAAACCCGCGGCCGCGACCTGACCCTCGAGCAGGATGCATTCTGACGTCGGTAGTTCTGCTACTCGAAAGGACACCATCGTGGATAAAACCACTTCACTTCATGACGCAATTGCCAAGTATGTTCGCCCGGGAATGACCATCGCGCTGGAAGGATTTGGACACCTCGTCCCGGTCGCCGCCGCGCACGAAATCATCAGGCAACGAATCCAAGGACTCACGCTTGCGCGCATGTCCGGCGAATTGTTCATCGACCAATTACTGGCGGGCGAATGCCTTGACAAGATCATCATCTCGTTCATGGGGAATAGCTCTGCCGGGTCGCTGCAAGAAGTGCGCAGGCGGGTTGAAAAGCAGTATCCACGATCGCTTGAGATTGAGGAATACAGCCATGGTGGCCTCGTTGCCCGTTACCTCGCTGGTGCGTCGAAACTACCGTTCATGCCGACCAAGTCCTATCGCGGTAGCGACATGGTTGTAGGGCACGAAGGTATTCGCGAGGTCATCGACCCATTCACGGGTGAGTCTTTCTATGCGGTAGCGCCGTTGAACCCGGACGTGTCGATAATTCATGCGCAGCGCGCGGACCGCCACGGGAACGTGCAGGCCTGGGGCATCCTCGGTATGCAGCAGGAAGTTGCGTTCGCCGGACGCAAAGTGATTGTGACCGTGGAAGAGATCGTGGATGACGAGGTCATCCGATCCGACCCGAATCGCACGATTGTGCCAGCCACGATTGTCGATGCCGTTGTTGAGGTGCCGTGGGGCTCCTTTCCTTCGTCCGTCCAGGGCTACTACAGCCGAGACGATGCGTTCATCCGCCAATGGGCAGAGCTCGCGCGCGACCACGATCAGATTGTGGAGTGGCTTGACACGAACATCCACGCGACGGCGTCATATGCGGAGTGGGTCGCGCTACAAGAACCGCAGCGCTGGCGTGAACTCGCCGTCACGCCCCAATACTCGCAACCAGTCAATTACGGGAGTCGATAATGAGCACAATCGAACTTCAGGAGCATCCTGACCTGGCCGTTTCGAGGCCCTATACGAACACCGAGCTGTTGTCGGTCGTGGCGGCCCGTGAGCTCGCCGGTCGTCGCGTCGTATTCGCGGGGCACGGCCTGCCAACATTGGCCGTTGCTCTCGCCCAACAGACCGTTTCGCCCGAGGTCGAGATCGTCTACGAATCCGGCATCACGGGCGCTCATCCGCAAGAACTCCCGCGGGCCGTATCGGACTCGGTTCTCGTGTCAGGCGCGGAATGCGTCATGGGGATGCCCGCCCTGTTCAATTACATGCTGCAGGGAAACCGGATTGAAGTCGGGTTCCTCGGCGCCGCCCAGGTCGACCGCTACGGGAGTCTCAACTCATCCATCATCGGTTCCGATGTCGACGCTCCTGCGGCTCGCTTGCCGGGATCAGGGGGAGCGGTCGAGGTAATGGCGAATTGCGGGGAGGCGTTCCTCGTCATGCGTCGACACACCGCGCGAACCTTCGTCGAACGACTGGACTATTGCACGTCACCGAGTCCACATCGCGCAGCGGAGCACGCGACTGGACCGATGCCATCCGGCCGGGGTGTGACCCGGGTCATCACCGATCTGGGAATCATGTCGAGAGAACCTCCGGACGAGGAACTGCGGCTTACGAGCATCCACCCCGGTGTGCAGGTCGAAGAGGTGCGGCGCGCAACGGGCTGGGACCTACAGATTGCAGCGGACCTCGTCACAACACCGGAACCCACAGAAAGCGAACTCGCCATTCTGCGAGAGCTTGACCACGACCGAGTTTATTTGCGCTAGCAACACAACGAGCCAATTGTTTCGGACACCATTTTTCAACCTACTCACTCATCTATGGAGGAACTCATGACTAGCACTACGATCGATCCACTTGCCACCGCCGAGCTGGAATATCCGCGCGAACGCTATCCGCACAATTCACCAGCTCGATATCACCTCCAGCACGCGCATCTTCTTTCTCACGACCTCGACGCAGCAGTTGAATTTTGGACCAAATGGTTTGACGCCGAGGTCAAATGGGACGGTGGATATGCCGGCGCACGAAATGTCTTCATGAAGATCGGAATCGGTGCGCTGCATTTCTACGAACAGCCCCCGAAAGACGAAGGCAAAGGGGCGATTCACCACCTTGGGGTTCAGGTTGTCGGGATCGAGGACCTATTCGCTCGCATGTCGGCTGCCGGGCTCGACATGGGACCGAAACCTGGAATCCGCGAATCTGTTGGGTCGAAGTACTTCATGTTTATGGCGCCGGACAATATTCTCTTGGAACTCTTTGAAGTGAGCGCGGGCCGAGACGATGCCGTGCTCGAGTATTACGGAATGCCGAAAACGGACGCCGCTGAATAACCGCGCGCCGATTCGCAGCGCCATCAGGCACCGCTCGAGAACCGCGCATGGTGAGAGGTCTGGTCGAACACACACGAGGATGTTGGTTCGGCCAGACCTCTTCGCAGTTGGTGGATCACGAGATGATCAGCGCGTGACGCGCTATACGAACGCGCCCATCCCGGTGAGTTGGCGGCCGACGATGAGCGACTGCATCGTGTCGGTGCCCTCGTAGGTGTGGATCGCCTCGATATCGACCATGTGGCGGATCACATCGCGCGTCAGCAGGATGCCGTTGCCGCCGAGCATGTCGCGGGCGTCGGCCGCGATCGCCCGGGCAAGGCGGGTGTTGTTCACCTTCGCCATGGATGCCTGAGTCGCGTCGAGCTTCCCGGCCGACTCGAGTTCGGCGAGGCGACGGCAGTGCAGCTGCATCGTGGTGATCTGCATTGACATATTCGCGAGCCGCTGCTGGATGATCTGCGACTTCGCGAGCGGCCGACCGAACTGCACGCGGGTCTTGGCATGCTCGAGCGCTTCTTGGTAGCAGGCGAGTGCGTGGCCGAGCGCCGACCAGGCGACGCCGACTCGGGTCGCCGACAGGACGGCGGCGGTGTCCTTGAACGAGGTCGCGCCGGGTAGCCGCGCCGAGTCGGGCACGCGCACGTCGCGGAAGGTGATCGCGGCCTGGTGAATCGCGCGCATAGCCGCCTTGTCTTCGATTACTTCGGCTTCGTATCCCGGGGTGTCCTGCTGAACGATGAATCCGCCGACCTCACCGGTGTCGGACCTTCGCGCCCACACGACGGTGATGCCGCCGGATGCGCCGTTGCCGATCCAACGCTTCTCGCCGTTCAGTATCCAGCTGTCGCCATCGCGTACGGCGGTGGTCGCGAGGCTCACCGAGTCGGAGCCGTGGTCGGGTTCGGTCAGCGCGAATGCCCCGAGCACTTCACCCGTGGCGAGCGGCTCGGTCCAGCGCTCTCGCTGCTCGTCGCTGCCGTAGAGCACGACGCAGCGGAGCGCGAGCCCACCCTGCACCGCGAGCGCGGTACTGATGGAGCCATCGATGCGCGACAGCTCCATGTTGACCAGGCCGGCGCCGAGCGGCGAGAGCTTGGCATGCCCAGGGACGTCGAGACCGTCGGTGAAGAGATCCAACTCGCCCGCGCGACGCACGAGGTCGAGCGGGTACTCGGCGCGCTGCCAGTAGTCGTTGATCTCGGGGAGTACTTCGTCACCGAATGCGCGGGCGCGCGCCCAGGCCTCCGCATCGGCGCCCGAGACCTCGGAGAAGAGCTCGTAGTAGTCGCTGGCCGCATTGAGTAAGGGATCGGTCACTGTGTTTCGCCTACCTTCATTGGTCGGAAGTTGCCTGCGTTCGGGCCGGTGGTGAACCGGTCTCGAGCAATGTCCATCACCGTAGCGCCGAATCCTGGGTCTCTCGATTTCGAGAGACCGGATTTTCGGGAACGCACAATCGGTGCGGCACCGAGCGCCGACATCTCCCACCTCCCGTACGATTGAGGTCGGCTAGGAGGTCGTGTGGCAGCTACGAAGGGGCGCGCTAAGGCGAGCGCGAAATCGCGCATCCCGCAGGTGCATTGGCGCGAGGTCCGACCGGCACCGGTGGTGCTCGTTTCGGGGGCTGAGGACTTCTTCGCATCGGAGGCCATCACTGGCCTGCGCACGATGCTCCGCACCGAGGACCCGTCGCTCGAAGTCCACGACCTCGATGCATCCTCCTACGCGCCGGGCGAGCTGACCACCCTCGTGAGCCCTTCGCTGTTCATGGAGCCGCGGCTCGTGGTCGCCGAGCGGGTGCACCAGACGGTCGACGCCTTCTTGCAGGAGGCACTCGATTACGTCGCGGCACCCATCGAGGGCACGACCCTCGTGCTGCGTCACGCCTCGGGGGTGCGCGGGAAGAAGCTGCTCGACGCCGTGCGCGCGATGCCCGACGCGATCGAAATCGCATGTGTGCCGCTCAAGGCGAACGAGTACTTCGGCTTCGCGATGGCGGAGTTTCGGATGCAAGGTCGCCGCGCGCAGCCACAGGCGGTGCAGGCGCTCGTCGCCGCATTCAGCACCGATATCGCCGAGCTCGCGGCAGCGTGCCGGCAGCTCATGAGTGTGTCGGGCGATGAAGAAATTTCTCCCGAACTCGTGGAGCGCTATTACGGCGGCCGCGTCGAGACCACCGGATTCAAGATCGCCGACAGCGCGATCGCGGGTCGCTTCGCCGAGGCGATGCTGCTCGTGCGCTCCGGGCTCGACACCGGCCTCAACGCCGTGCCGATTGTCGCGGCGTTTGCGATGAAGCTGCGGATGATGGCGAAGGTGTATGGGCTCGCGGGGTCGGATGCGCAGCTCGCTAAGACCGTCGGCGGCGCACCCTGGCAGATCGGTCAGGCGCGGCGTGAAACTCGCGGCTGGAGCGAGCTCGAGCTCGCGAGCGCGATCATGCTTGTCGCGGAGACCGATCACCTCGTGAAGGGTGGCTCGCGCTCGCCCGAGTACGCGGTCGAGCGGCTCGTGCGCTGCGTGGCCGCCCGCGACTTCAGCGGCGTCTAGCCTCTCGGTAGCGAGCATTAGGGTGGGGGAGTGACCACCAGCAGACCCGAGGCCCGCATCCAGCTCGAAGACGCGCTGACGCGCGGGTTCGACATCAACTTCTCGATTCCGAAGAAGCCGAGCGACGTGCCGCCACGGAACTCCGCGGTGCTCATCCTCTTTGGCGAGCTCGACGACGTGCCGGCGGATGCGCAGATCAGCGCGGTCTCGGATGGCCTCGACGTGCTGCTGACCCGGCGATCGGCGAACATGCGGCACCACCCCGGACAGATTGCGTTTCCCGGCGGCGGGGCGGAAGCGGGGGACCGAGACGAGGCCGCCACGGCGCTTCGCGAGGCGAATGAGGAGACGGGGCTCGACCCGGCGGGCGTGGACGTACTCGGATCGCTGCCCGCGATCTACATGGAGGTCAGCAATAACCTCGTCACGCCGGTCATCGGGTGGTGGCGCGAGACGAGTGCTGTGCGGGCAGACGGCACCGAATCCAACGAGGTCATGCGTGTGCCGGTCGCCGATCTGCTGACGCCCGAGGCGCGCGGTGTCTCGGTGTTGCGGCATAAGAGCATGACGTTCCGCGGTGCTGCGTTCGAGCTGCCCGCACGCTTCGGCGGCGACCTCGTGTGGGGCTTCACGGGAATGCTGTTGTCGAGCGTGCTCGACGGGGTCGGCTGGACTGTGCCCTGGTCGCGAGAGCGCGAATTCCCACTACAGCCGCGCTAGCCAGCCGCGCAGCGCCTTCGCGCGCCGGGACCGCCTGCGAATTCCGGCACGGGTAGCGAACCAGGAGGGAAATATAACCTCGAAGAGTGCTCGGCGTGCTCGGTATTGCGGGGCAGCCAGCAAACCGGCCGCGCTAGCGGGAAAACGAATGGGGCCCGATCACCGAAGTGATCGAGCCCCATTGACGTATCGGTTACTTGCTGAGCGAAGCAACCTGCTTGCCGATAGCCGACTTGCGGTTCGCGGCCTGGTTCTTGTGGATGACGCCCTTCGAAACTGCCTTGTCGATCTTCTTCGACGCGAGGGCGAGAGCCGACTGTGCCTTCTCGGCGTCGCCAGCCTCAACGGCACGGCGGACGTTGCGGATGACGGTGCGGAGCTCCGACTTGTAAGCGCGGTTACGCTCGGTTGCCTTGCGGTTGGTACCGATGCGCTTGATCTTCGACTTGATGTTTGCCAACGTTAAATCTTTCCTGGAAGTGAAATATGAACTTCACGCCGTGCGGGTAGAGGGGCCGCCAGGCGCATCGCGTCGAGTGGGGTACGCGTAAGCCAAAGAGAAATCTTACCAGTACCCCAGCCCGATGCAATGCTTTCTTAGGCCTGAGTTTTCTTTGCTGCTGCCACAGCGGCCTTTTCCGCTTCCTTCGCCGCCGCGCGCTGCTCATCCACGAACTTCTGGTGCTCTTCGCCAGGGACCCAGCCCTTGTCGACGACGCGCACCTGCCAGAGGATCGCGAGCACGAGCAGCACCACGCCGATCGCGATCGCGAGGACCGCGCCGACCGCCGTGGAATCGACCTGCACCGAGAGACCGATGAGCGAACCGAACCAGCCGAAGTCGGCGTCGCCGAAGGTGGAGCCGGACAGACCCACGCTCGCCATGACCTGGTAGAGGATCGCCGGGAGGATCGTGATCAGCAGGCCGTTCACGAAGCCGCCGAGCATCGCACCACGTCGACCGCCGGTCGCGTTGCCGTAGACGCCGGCGCCACCACCGGTGAAGAAGTGGGGCACCATGCCGGGCAGGATGAGCGCCAGGCCGAAAGCCGGGCCGAGCCAGAGCGCGAGCACGAGCAGCATGACGAGTCCGCCGACGAACGAGGAGATAAATCCGATCAGCACCGCGTTCTGGCCGTAGGGGAACACGATCGGCACGTCGAGGGCAGCCTTCGCGCCCGGGACGACCTTCTTCGCGATGCCCTGGAAGGCGGGGATCAGCTCACCAAGGAACGTGCGCACACCGTAGAGGATGATCGAGACACCGACACCAAACATGAGGCCCTGCATGAGCGCGTTCATGATGAAGGCGCCGCCGTCCTCTGAACCCGGCATGTACTGGTATGCGTCCGGTCCGAGTGCGATGAGGCCCCAGATCGCGAACACGAGGTAGATCAGCACCATCGAGAGCGCGGTGGCGACCATCGAATCGCGCAGGAACGAAAGCCCCTTCGGGAACTTGATGTCCTCAGTCGACTTCGAGTGCTTACCCACGGCCTGACCAACCGCACCCGCGGCGATGTAGCCGACGGTGCCGAAGTGGCCGATCGCGACCGTGTCATTCCCAGTGACGCGTTTCGTCCACGGGTGCGCGAAGGCCGGCATGACGACCATCATCACGGCGAGGAGGAATGCGCCAACCAGCACCGTGAGCCAGAGGTTCTGATCGCCGAAGCCGATCGAAAGGAGCACCGCGAGCATCATGGCCATGAAGACCATGTGGTGGCCCGTGAGGAACACGTAGCTCAAAGGCGTAAATCGCGCGATCACGAGCATGAGTACGAAGCCGATCGCGAGGATGTAGGCGCTCGCCGCACCGAACTGGTCGGCCGCCATGGCGGTAATGACCTCGTTCGTGGGCACAACGCCTTCCGCGCCGGTCACGGCGAGGACGAGGCCACCGAGCGGATCCAGGGCTGCAACCACGACGCCCGCACCGGCATTCAGAATCAGGAAGCCAAGTGTGGCCTTGAGAGCGCCGCCAATCACCTGGCCCGCGCTCTTCTTCAGCGCGATCAGACCGATGGCGACGATGATGCCGACGAGGTACGCCGGCACGTTGAGAATTTGTTTACCGATGAAATCCAGGACTACGACTAGCCAGTCCATCCCGATCACCTTACTTTCCGGCGCGGGCGCCCCGCGCCGCTAGACGCGGAGTTAGAGTTCGAGCCCCTGCTGGAGCTTTTCTTGCACCTCTGCCTGGTCGACGAAGTTATCGACGACGATGACGGGGGTGTCGATGTCGCCGAGCTGTTCAACCAGCTCTGCGCTCGTCATCACGAGGTCGGCGCTCGCCGCAGCCCCTCGTGCCGACGAGATGTCGGCGGCCTCGACGTCACCCTCGAGTCCGAGGTTGTCGAGCGCCTGGTCGATGTTCATTTTGAGGAGTACCGAGGTGCCGATACCCATGCCGCAGACCGCGATGATCTTCATTAGTTCTCCTTTTGCTGTCCCGTTAGTCACCGAGCAGGGCTGCGCGGATTTCTTCCGGGTCGGTGGATGCGCGTAGTTGCGCAAGGACTTCGGCGTTCGCGAGGACGCCGGCAAGCTTTGACATCACCTGGATGTGCGAGTCGTGGTCGAGGGCCGCAAGGCCGACGACGAGATCGACCGGGTCGTTCGCCTGACTGCCGAACTCGACCGGCTCGGCCAGCGTGACCCAGCTCAGGCCAGTGCGCTTCACGGCCTCGGAAGGGCGGGAGTGCGCGAGCGCGAAACCGGGAGCGATCACCATGTAGGGGCCGAGCTCCTCGACGGTTTTCACCATCGCTTCGGTGTATTCGTCGGTCGTGGCGCCGCTCGCGACGAGCAGGTCACCGCTGATCGTTATTGCTTCGCGCCAGTCGGCGGCCTCCGCCTTGAATCGAATTGCGGATACGGGAAGAACATCGTTGGACATGACGGTCCTATTCGCCGTTGATCGGGGGTAATTAACACCAAGTGTACGCCGTTCATACAGTTTCAACCCGGCTTATGGCGCGATGATTTCGCGCGCGTCAGTTCGTGGGACAATGGCAGGCACCATGCCGAACACGCCGAAAATCTTGCAGCCGCTCGAAACACCCGCCGAGCGCATCCGTAACTTCTGCATCATCGCCCACATCGACCACGGGAAGTCGACGCTGGCCGACCGGATGCTGCAGTTAACGGGTTCCGTCGAGGACCGCGTGATGCGCGCCCAGTACCTCGACAAGATGGACCTCGAGCGCGAGCGTGGCATCACGATCAAGTCGCAGGCCGTGCGCATGCCGTGGCACATCGACGGCGAGGACTACATCCTCAACATGATCGACACTCCGGGCCACGTCGACTTCTCATACGAAGTTTCGCGCTCGCTCGCAGCGTGCGAGGGCGCGATTTTGCTCGTGGATGCGGCGCAGGGCATCGAGGCCCAGACGCTCGCGAACCTCTACCTCGCGCTCGAGAACGACCTCGAGGTCATCCCGGTGCTGAACAAGATCGACCTGCCCTCGGCCGACCCCGAGCGTTACGCGGCCGAGATCGCGAACCTGATCGGTGGCGAGCCCGAAGACGTGCTTCGTGTGTCGGGCAAGACCGGCGACGGCGTCAAGGAGCTTCTCGACGTGATCGTCGACCGCCTGCCCGCGCCGAAGGGTGACTTGGATGCAGCCCCTCGCGCGATGATCTTCGACTCGGTCTACGACACCTACCGCGGCGTCGTGACATACGTGCGCATGGTCGACGGCAAGCTGCGCAATGGCGAGAAGATCCAGATGATCTCGACCGGCGCATCCCACGACCTGCTCGAGATGGGTGTCTCGGCTCCCGAGCCGCGCACGGCGAAGGGGCTCGCGGTGGGCGAGGTGGGCTACCTCATTACCGGTGTGAAGGATGTGCGCCAGTCGCGTGTGGGTGACACGGTCACCTCCGCGAAGAACCCGGCGACGGATGCGCTCGAGGGCTTCGTTGAGCCGAAACCAATGGTGTACTCGGGTCTCTACCCCATTGACGCGGGCGACTACCCCGAGCTTCGCGAGGCGCTCGACAAGCTCAAGCTCGAGGATGCGGCGCTCCACTACGAGCCCGAGACCTCCGTCGCGCTTGGGTTCGGTTTCCGCGTCGGCTTCCTTGGCCTGCTTCACCTCGAGATCATCACCGAGCGACTCTCGCGCGAGTTCGACCTCGACATCATCACGACCGCGCCCTCGGTGACCTACGACGTCGTGACCGAGGACGGCAACGTGCACCACGTCACGAACCCGTCCGAGTTCCCCGAGGGCAAGATCGAGGAGGTTCGCGAGCCAATCGTGCGCGCATCCATCCTCGTGCCGAAGGAGTACATCGGCAAGGTCATGGAGCTGTGCGAGTCCCGACGTGGCAGCCTCATCTCGATGGACTACCTCTCGGAGGAGCGCGTCGAGCTGCGCTACACACTGCCGCTCGGCGAGATCGTCTTCGACTTCTTCGATCAGCTCAAGTCGCGCACGCAGGGTTACGCCTCGCTCGACTACGAGCCGATCGGTGACCAGGCGGCCGACCTCGTGAAGGTCGACATCCTGCTGCAGGGCGAGAAGGTGGATGCATTCAGCGCGATCGTGCACCGCGACAACGCGTACTCGTACGGCACGATGATGGCCGAGCGGCTGCGGAAGCTGATTCCGCGGCAGCAGTTCGAGGTGCCCATCCAAGCCGCGATCGGCGCGCGCATCATCGCGCGCGAGAACATTCGGGCGATCCGTAAGGATGTGCTGGCCAAGTGCTACGGCGGTGACATTTCCCGTAAGCGCAAGCTGCTCGAGAAGCAGAAGGAAGGCAAGAAGCGCATGAAGATGGTCGGCCGCGTCGAGGTGCCGCAGGAGGCGTTCATCGCGGCCCTGTCTGGCGACGTCGAGACGAAGAAGTAGGTCCCGTTCGTGCCGGTCGGTGAGTAGCCGCGCAGCGGCCCTTTCGATACGGGGCTTCGCCGCTACTCAAGGTCCTTTGGACTTTCGATACGCGGCTTTGCCGCTACTCAAGGTCCTTGCGCTAGAAGATGGCGAGGGGCGGCAGCACGAGCAGCAGGCCCGAACCCGCAATCGCGCTCACGCGAGCCGGGATGCTGAGGGGCCGCGGCGCATCCAGCAAACGCCGCACGCGAGCCTCGACCGGGTTGGTCTTTGGGACAGCCGAGCCCCACAGAAAATCGAACGTGCGACGGAACCAACCGGCACGAGGGGCCGGCACAGAGGCCGACATGACAGCCCCGACCGGCGCGCCCGGCGCATCCTGCTGCCCGAGCGCGGTGACGCGAATGGCGGCGACGAGGTCGTCGCGCGACACGCTGCGCAGCGCGAGATCGTCGGCGAGCATCTCGATGAGCACCGCGACGGAGGCTTGCGCGCGGCTCGCGATGGGGAACCACGGCAGGGCGCTCGCCCAGGCCTCGAACACCGTCAGCACCACGGTGTGCTTCTGCGTGAGGTGCGCCTCTTCGTGCGCGATGACGGCACCCAGCTGCCCGGGAGAAAGGCGACGCACGAGGCCCTCGGAGACGATCGTCATGTCCGACATGAGGCCGGGGAGGCAGTAGGCGAAGGGCGCGTCCACGGCGATCTGGTGCGTGTGGCGCCTGCCAGGCACGGGCGTGCTCAACAGCTCAATGAGCTGGCGGTGCCGGTGATGCTGCCGCACGGTGCGCGTCGTCGTGACGGCGAGGTTCAGGATGAGGTGGGCGAAGAGCATCGCGGCGAAGCACAGCGCGAGCGCGTCGAGGATGCCGAAGCCTGCGGGAAAATCGCCGACCCATAGGCGCCCGTCGAACGTCCTCGCGAGGAAGTTTGCCGCCGCGCCCGAGAGCGAATCGCCGAAGCTGCGCAGGCCGAACAACAGCAGCGAGCTGATCATCGAGAATCCACCGGCGAGCGCGATGGCCTGCCAGAGCACGAGCGTGAAGACGGGGGAGCGGCGCGTCCACTTCGCGCCTGCCAGCGAGATCGGTACCGGCCACGCGAGCGCGACCGCGAGTGAGGCGAGTCCGAACGAGAGCGCGAGCAAGCGGCGCTACTTCGAGAGCAGCTGTCGGAGGGTTTCAGCCTCACTGGGGTCGACGCGGCCGATAAATCGCGCGAGCACGGCATCCCGCTGGCCGCTGGCGGAGAGCGCCTCGTGCATGAGGTCGGCGACGTAGTCGGCCTGCGAACGCACGGGCTGGTAGCGGTGGGGGCGGGTGTCGCGTTCGCGCTTCACGAGCTGCTTCTTCTCGAGGCGGCTCAGTACGGTCAGGACGGTGGTGATTGCGGGATACGGCTTGCCGTTGGCGCCGGGCTCGCCGGTGTCGAGCCCGGCGCGCAGTTCGATCGCCGTTTGCGGGCCGTCCGCCGCCCAGAGCAGCTCCATCAGCCGCTTCTCCAACTCGCCCAAGTGTGCCTCCCGTGTTCCTCGGCGCCTTGCTTGTGGCGCGCCGAGGTAATTCATCCCAACAGCCCCGCTATCGGGCCGCAGCTGCATATCTCAATTCTACGTGTTGTAGAAAAAAGGTGCCAGATGCGGTAGAAAAGAATCTGTCTTCGACAAAGCGTAGAACAAATCCCGTTCGTGGCCAAGGGCTTCGGGCGGGTTCCGACGCATTCTTGAGAGGAAGCCCGTGGAGCTCGATCCCGTTCTCATTGCCCGGTGGCAATTCGGCATTACTACCGTCTACCACTACTGGATGGTGCCGCTGACGCTCGGGCTGGGCCCGATTCTCGTGTTCATGCAGTGGCGTTGGCTGCGTACCGGGAACGAGTTGTTCCTGCGCATGACGAAGTTCTGGGGCAAGATCTACGTCATCAACTTCATCATGGGCGTGGCGACCGGGCTCGTCCAGGAGTTCCAGTTCGGGCTCGCGTGGAGCGAATACTCCCGCTTCGTCGGCGACGTGTTCGGCGCGCCGCTCGCGATGGAGGGACTGCTCGCGTTCTTCTTCGAGTCGATCTACCTCGGGATGTGGATCTTCGGCTGGAAGCGGCTCAATAAGCACGTCCACCTGTATGCGCTCGCGAGCGCGGTCGTCGCGAGCATGCTCTCCGCCTTCTTCATCATCGTGGCGAACTCATGGATGCAGCACCCGGTCGGTGTCGAGCTCATTGACGGCCGGGCCGTGATGAATGACGTCTGGGCCGTGCTGACCAACAACACCGCACTCGCCGCCTACGCGCACGCGATCTTCGGCGCGCTCTCGGTGGCCGCCGGCGTGATTGTCGGCGTCTCGTTCTACCACCTCTGGCGCCGCCGCCATGACGGCATCGACACGGTGGATGCGCAGGGTCGCGTTGTCGTCGGCGAGGCACCCGAGATCGCTGGTCGCGACAAGCTAGACCACCGCGTGTGGCTGAAGTCGCTTCGGATCGCCGGTGTCGTGAGCATCGCGGCGTTCATCGGACTCGTCGGTACGGGTGACGGGCTCGGCAAGCTGATGTACGAGCAGCAGCCGCTCAAGATGGCGAGTGCGGAGGGTGCCTGCCACACCGGCACGTCGTTCTCGGTGCTCAGCGTCGGCAGCCTCGGCTCGAAGGACTGTGAAGACATCGTCCCGATCCTCGAAATCCCCGGCGTGCTGTCCTTCCTCGCGAAGGGCGATTTCACGACCGACGTGCCGGGCATCAACGAGCTGCTGCCCGTGTACGAGGAGCTCTACGGCACCAACCTGCCCGACGACCCGATGTACGGCGACCGCGCGGGCGAGGAAATCGAGTACCTGCCGATCGTCGAGGTGACGTACTGGGGCTTCCGCATCATGATCGGCTTCGGCGGCGTCGCGACGTTCGCCGCCGTCCTCGCGCTCTGGCTGACGCGCAAGGGCACCGTCCCGAAGTCCAAGCTGCTCATGCAGGCCGCCGTCGCATCCATCGCCCTGTCGTTTATTGCGAACTCGAGCGGTTGGGTGTTTACCGAAATGGGGCGCCAGCCGTTCGTGGTCGTGCCGAACCCCGAGGCACTTGACGGCGTGTTCATGTTCACGGCGGCCGCAATCTCACCGGGAGTTAGCACGGGCGAGCTGCTGTTCAGCCTGATCTCGTTCACGGTCCTGTACGGCGTGCTGCTTCTGGTCGAGCTCTTTCTCATGCGCAATTACGTCCGTGGCGGCGTCGCGAGCGCGATGCCGGAGCTCGCGCACCGTGACGACGACACGGATGAGGATGCATCCGGCGAGGACTCAACGGACGAGACCGGCAGGACGAAGACGGCCCGCAAGACGAGCGAAGACGACGTCCTCGACTTCGCCTTCTGACCCGACTGAGATTCGAGGAGACAACTAATGGATCTGCCAACTCTCTGGTTCGTAGTCATTGCCGTGCTTTGGTTCGGGTACCTGATGCTCGAGAGCTTCGACATGGGCGTGCTCATGCACTTCTTCGGCATCGCGCGCACGCCCACTGAGCGTCGCGTGCTGCTCAACACGATCGGCCCGGTCTGGGACGGGAACGAGGTGTGGCTCATTGTTGCGGGTGCCGCGACCTTCGCCGCCTTCCCGTACTGGTACGCGTCACTGTTCTCGGGCCTGTACATCCCGCTGGTCTTCGCGCTATTCGCACTCATCGTGCGCGCCATCGCGATCGAATACCGCAGTAAGCACCACACCGAACGGTGGACGGCGACGTGGGACCGGCTCATGGCCATTGCGTCGCTGCTCGCATCCTTCCTCGTGGGCGCGCTCCTCGCAGTCACCACGACCGGCCTGCCGCTCAACGAGAACGGCGACCGCGTCGGGGGACCCTGGGCCTGGTTCAGCTGGCCCGCGGTCATCGGGGGACTCGCACTGGTCGGCTTCAGCCTCATCCACGGCGCCAACTTCCTCGCGCTGCGCACCGAGGGCGAGCTGCGCGAGCGGTCGCGCGCGTTCGTGCTGCGGTGGACGCCGCTGCTCATCCTGCCGCTACTCGCCTGGGTCATTATCGTGCAGGTGCAGTCCGGCAGCGCGTTCACCTGGACCCTCGTGGTGCTGGCCGCGATCGCGCTCGTGGCTGCCTACCTGCTGATTCGTGCCAAGCGACAGAAGGCCGGGTTCATCACGATGGGGGTCTTCCTCGCATTCGGTGTGGCGGCAATCTTCGCGGCGGTGTTCCCGGTTGTGTTGCCGTCGACCATCGACCCGGCATTCAACCTCACGGTGTGGAACGCGGCGAGCGGTGACTACACCCTCGGGGTGATGACGGTGATCGCGCTCCTGGGCCTGCCCGCCGTGATCATCACGCAGGCCTGGAGCTACCGCACGTTCTCGAAGCGGCTCGCGACGAAGCACATCCCCGAGATCCACGAGATCGTGCCGGCGGTTCGCAAGAAGTGAGCATGAAAGAGCGCCGTCGGCGGTCACCGATCGCCGGCCTCGGCACGGAGGGCAAGCGCGCCCTCGGTGTCCTCGCCGTCGTCGCAGCCATGAACGCGGCGGGCCTCGTGCTTGTCGCCGAGGCACTCGCGCGCTCGATCGCCACGGTGTTCCATCAGGAAAGCCTCGAGCTGTCGTTCCTCTGGGTCGGTCTCCTCGGCCTCGCGTTGCAGGCCATCGCGACGTGGGCGAACCGAACCTATTCGGCGCGCGCAGTCGCTGCGAGCAAGATTGAGCTGCGGCAAGGGCTCGTGCGCCGGGTATTGCGCGGCAGTGACGCGCCGACGGGCGCGATGGGCACGCTCGGAACGCGCGGGCTCGACGACCTCGACGAGTACTTCACCACGTTCCTGCCCGCGATGGTCTCGGCCGCGATCATCCCGCTCACGCTGATCATCCGCATCCTCTTCGCCGACTGGCTGAGCGCCCTCATCATCGTGCTTACGATCCCGCTGGTCCCGCTGTTCATGATCCTGATCGGCCTGACGACGCGCGACGCGGTCGACAAAGCGCAGGATGCGCTGCTGCGGATGTCGGGACACCTCGTCGAGCTCGCTCGCGGCCTCCCGGTGCTCGTCGGCCTCGGCCGGGTGCGCGAGCAGGTGGGCGCGCTCGATAAGCTCTCGGACGACTATCGCTCGCGGACGATGCAGACGCTGCGGACGGTATTCATGTCGTCCCTTGCGATGGAGCTCATTTCCACCATTTCGATCGCGGTCGTCGCGGTCTTCATTGGCGTGCGGCTCGTGTACGGCGGCCTCGACCTCGAGGTCGGTCTGCTTGTGCTCATCCTCGCGCCCGACTGCTACACACCGTTCCGGCAGGCCGGCTCTGCCTACCACTCCGCCGAGGACGGCGTTGTGGCGCTGCAGCGGGTCGAGGAAGCGACCAGCGAGCCAGAGGCGCGGCCGCTGTGGCGCGTTGACGAGGCCACGCGTGCTTCGACCGAGCCGCAGCCGGTGGCAGTCCGGGGGCTGCACGTCGCCTATCCGGGGCGAGAACCGGTGTTCGATGAGTTCGAGTTCACGGCAACCGCGGGGGAATCGACGCTCCTCGACGGCCCGAGCGGCGCGGGCAAGACGACCCTGCTCGCGGCGCTCGCGGGCCGGCTTGGCAGCGGGCAGGATGCGCGCGGCGGCGCCGATCAGGTTGGCGATGCGGATCGGGCCGATGCTGCCGATCAGGTCGAGGTTGCCGGACAGAGCGACGCTGCTGATCAGGCCGAGGCTACTGGTCCGGCCGAAGCTCTGGTTTCGGGCGCGGTTACCGGCATCGATCCCGATCGGCTGGCGTGGCTGCCCCAGCATCCGCATGCCTACGGTGAGACCGTCATGGATGAGCTGCTGCTGCATGCCCGCGTCGCGCCAGCAGCAGGATTTTCGACCGCGGAGGCCGCAGGGTCGGTCGGCGAAGCAGACCCGGCAGCAGACACTGAAACTGACACGGGATTCGACGTGGATGCGGCGGCGCGCCGGGCTGTGCTGCGCGTGTTGGGGGAGCTCGGGCTCCTCGAGTCGGTCACAGACCCCGCAAACACCCCGCCCCACGCGCTGAGCCCGGGCGAGCTTCGCCGACTGGGGGTGGCCCGCGTGCTGCTGCGCATCGATGGCGGCGCGACCACCGCGCTGCTCGATGAGCCGACGGCGCACCTCGATCCACGCTCGGCCGAGCTCGTCCGCCGCGCACTCCGAGCGCGGCGCGGCAAGGCGACCATGCTGTTTGCCTCCCACGACCCGCTTGTGCACGCGATGTGCGAGCACCGGGTGAACGTGGTCGGCGCGTCGACGAGCGGTTCGATGGCGACGAGCGAAGCGGCGAATAACGTGTGGAGCGACCTAACCGCCGTGGCGGCACCAGACCGGGGCATGCATCCGGAACCCGGAGACGACGCGGCACGCGCCGACGACTCGGTCACCGAGGACTTCGGCAGCGGAGACTCCGGCACGCCGGACCTCGCCGACCTGCGGGCAGGCAAGCGTCGGCCGATGCTTCCGCAGTTGGCGCGACTGCTGCGTCCCGCCGGTTGGGGCTTCGCGTTGGGCATCCTGCTCGCGCTCCTCGCCGTCGTCTTCAGCGTGACGCAGACGTCCATCTCGGGATGGCTGATCGTTCGCGCGGCGGAACAGCCGCCGATCTTGCTGCTGATGGTCGCGATCGTCGGGGTCCGATTCTTCGGCATCGGTCGCGCGGTGTTGCGCTACCTCGAGCGCTTGCAGGTGCACGACGCGGTCTTCCGGCTCGCCGGGCGCCTGCGCCACCGCCTCTGGACGACCCTCGCCACCACGGCGCTGCGCTTCAAGAAGCTTCGCACCGGTCCCGCCGCGCTCGACCTGCTCGTGCGCGAAGTGGATGCGATCCGCGACGAGGTGCCGCGTGTGGTCGTGCCGCCCGTGGTTGCGTTCCTCACACTCGTGCTCGCAGTGATCGCCGCCGCGATCTGGCTCCCCGCCGCGATCGCGCCGCTCATCCTGCTTGGGATCCTGTCGCTCGTCGTGGCTCCGGCCCTCGCCTTGGTCGCCGATCGCCGCGCGACCAGCGAAGAAGAGCGGCTGCGCTCGCGACTCTCGCAGCGCTTCACCGCGCTGCTCGAGGCAGGGCGCGAACTCTCGGTGCACCGCGTCGAGGGCGAGCCACTTCGCGAACTCTCCGCCCTCGAATCCGATGCAATGCGGCTGACCCGTCGCGCCGCGTGGGCCCAGGGCGCGGCGCACGCGCTCGTGATCGTCGCAACAGTGGGGAGCACGCTGTGGCTCGTGGCTAGTGTGTGGGCCTCAGCCTCAGCGCCGCTCGGCGCCGCGGTGGATGCGAAGCTCCTCGCGGCGTTCGCGCTCGGTATGCTCGCGCTCGCCGAGCCCCTCACCGACGGCGTCACCGCGATTCAGCGCTGGCCGCGGCTGCGACTGCTGCTCGAGTCGGTGCAACGGGTGCTCGGTGCGGACGTCTCCGCGGATCTGTCAGCCGGAGCGGACATCGCGGACACCGTGGACCGCTCGTACGAGCAAGCAGACAATGGCAAAGTTGGTGCGGCTCTCGACGAGAGCGCGCCCGCCCTCGAGTTACGCAATGTCAGCGCGGGCTGGCCCGACCAGACACGTCCCGTCTTCGAAGACCTCAGCCTCACGGTTGAGCGAGGCGAATGGCTCACCGTTACCGGGCCATCCGGATCGGGGAAATCCACGATGCTCGCGACGATGATGGGGCACCTGCCACCGCTCTCGGGCGAGGTGCTCGTCGGCGGCCGTCCGGTGCTTGCCGACACTGTGGGGCGCATCGCCTGGTGCCCGCAGGAGGGACACCTCTTCAACTCGACCCTCCGCGGAAACCTCATGCTCGCGCGTTCGGTCGACGACAGGCCGACCGATGTCGAATTCGAGGCGGTCCTGCGTCGAGTCGGCCTCGGCGAATTCCTCGACTCCCTCGACGGTGGGCTCGACACGCGCATCGGCGCCGACGGCAGTTGGCTCTCCGGCGGACAGCGCCAGCGCGTGGCGATCGCGCGGACGCTGCTCACGAGCGCGCCGGTTGTCCTGCTCGACGAGCCGACCGCGCACCTGGACGAAGAGGCGGCCGAGTCCTTGCTGCGGGATTTGCGTGCCGCGCTCGCGGACCGCGCCGTCGTCTGCGTCACGCACCGGGCTGGGGATCGCGCCGCAACCGATCGGGAGTTGCGGCTGCCTGCGCGCGCCGCGCTCGTGGCTGGTTAGTCGTTTCTTCGTCTTGCTAGCGTTTGCGACATGCGATTTGGCATTGATTTCGGGACCACACGCACGATCATTGCCGCGGCAGACCGCGGCAACTATCCGGTATTGACGGTTGACGACAGCGAGGGGGACACGCAGGACTACATTCCGACGCAGATCGCCCTCGACGGCGACCGGATCGTCGCCGGGTGGGATGCGGTCGAGCTCGCCCGGGCGGGTGTGCCCGTCGCTCGCTCGTTCAAGCGCCTGCTCGCAGCTCCCGGCAGTACTGCCGCGACGCCGGTGCGCATCGGCGAAGAGCAGATCACCCTGGGCGAGGCCATGTCCGCCTTCGCGAACCACATCGCCGAGGTGATTCGCCGCAGCGAGCTTGCGACCGGTCCACTGCAGGCGGTCGTTGGCGTGCCAGCGAACGCGCACTCGGGGCAGCGGCTGCTGACGCTCGACGCGTTTTCGCGCGCGGGCATCGAGGTCCTCGCCCTCGTGAACGAGCCGAGCGCCGCGGCGTTCGAGTACACCCACCGTCACCCACGCGGAATCAACTCAAAGCGCTCGACCGTCGTCGTCTTCGACCTCGGCGGCGGCACCTTCGACACTTCGATGGTGCAGATTGCCGGTACCCGGCACGAGATCGTCCGCTCGCTCGGCGTCAACCACCTCGGCGGCGACGACTTTGACGAGGTCCTCGCGCTGCTCGCGCGCCGCGCCGGGGATTTCGAACACGACGCGATGGGGGAGCGCGCCTACGCGCGGCTACTCGACGAGGCCCGCAGCGCGAAGGAACGCATCGCCCCGCAGTCGCGCCGCATCTTCCTCGAGTTCGGGGATCAGGACATCACCGTGCCCGTCGATGAGTATTACGAGGCGTCGAGTGAACTCGTTGAGCGCGCGATCGCGACGGTCGCGGAGCTCCTCGGCGACGACTCGATCGAGACCCTCGCTGGCACCGACATCGCCGGGATCTACCTGGTGGGTGGCGCATCCGGCCTGCCGCTCATCCCGCGCCTCCTGCGCGAGCGCTTCGGCCGGCGCGTGCATCGCTCGCCGCACCCGGGCGCATCCACCGCGATCGGTCTCGCGATCGCGGCCGACCCGGATTCGGGTTACGCCCTGCGCGACCGGCTCGCGCGAGGAATCGGCGTGTTTCGGGAACACGATGGTGGCCGCGAGGTCACCTTCGACCCACAGATCGCGCCGACCGAAGCGCCGGATGCGAACGGCGAGATCATCGTGCGGCGTCGATACCCGGCCGCGCACAACGTGGGTTGGTTCCGGTTTGTCGAGTACTCGGCCCTGGATGCCCAGGGCGAGCCGACCGGCGATCTCTCGCCACTCGTCGATATCGTCATGCCGTTCGACCCGGAGCTGCAGGGTCGCGACGACCTGCGCGACATGCCCGTCGTGCGCCGTGAAGGCGGGCCGCTGATCGAAGAGACCGTGCGCGTGGACACGAACGGCATCACCTCGATCCGGATCGCGGACCTCGACACGGGCTTCGCGGTAGAGGCCACCGCGACCCGCTGAGGACCCAAATGGTCGTTGAGTAGCCGCGAAGCGGCGTATCGAAATGACCGGCACACCCCCGATCCGTGAGTAGGTGACGGAGTCGCCATATCGAACGGTGCTGACCTCGATACGCCTTCGGCTACTCGGCCATCGGCGTGCTTCGCTACTCGGCGAGCGGCTCCGGGCGGCGGATGCCGACGATATCGTGCGGGGGACGCCCGGCGTTGTGGCCGCGCTCCTCGAAGTGCGTGAGCAGGCGCCCCTCGTAGCGCGGCGCAAACCCGCCGCGCTCGGGCTCGCGGTCGTCGGGGTCGGGCCGCTCACCGAGGTGCGGGTTATCGAACCACGCCGAGTCTTCGATGACGTCGCGCATCTGCCACGCGTAGTTCTCCCAGTCGGTCGCCATCCGCCAGATCCCGCCCGGCTCGAGCACGCCCGCGGCGGTGTAGGTAAAGAGGTCGCTCACGAGGCGGCGCTTGTGGTGGCGAGCCTTACGCCACGGGTCGGGGAAGAACGTCCAGAGCTCGTGTGCGCGAGGATTCCCCGCATTCGGATGTGACGCATCCACCCGACCGGTCGCGACGCCCGTGCCGTCGACACCGACGCCTGAACCACCCTGCACAGCGCGCTCGTCGTGGGCCACCTCGAGCCCGAAAACGATCGGCAGTGCCTGCGCGACGTCCGCCTCGATGATGCGCACATTCTCGAGCCCCGCGCGGGCAAAGTTGCCGACGCACTTTGCCACACCGGGATGCCATGCCTCGAACGCGAGGAAGTTCCACTCCGGATGCGCGGCGGCGGCGTGGGTGAGCTGCTCGCCATTGCCCGGACCAATCTCGACGACGAGGGGCGCCTCACGGCCGAACTCCTCGTTCAAATCGATCACGGCGTCAGGTGAGATCGTCGCGGTCGCGGGTCCCTCATCCGCGTAAATGATGTACGTGCCGCCGTGGTATTCGAGGACGTCGTCGTAGTCCTTGGCCATTCGATTGTGGCCACGCATCGAAAACGAACGGATGCGGTACTTCGCCCGTGACTCGGGGTTCGAGCGGGACTCCTGCGGATTTTCCATGGCTACTATCTTCGCAGCCGCACGCGGGCGCGCCGAATCGATTGGCCGCGAATGCCGTTCCTCGGTATCAGCGGTACGCTGGGGGAGTGACTCTAGAGAATCCATTTGGCCAGGTGCTCGTTGCCCTCATTACTCCCATGGACCACGAAGGCGAGGTCGTGTGGGAGGACGTCGAGCGGCACGTCGACTCACTCGTTTCGCAAGGCGTTGACGGCATCGTCGTCTCCGGTACGACCGGTGAGACCTCGACGCTGACCGACGAGGAAAAACTCAAGCTCATCAAGGTGGCGAAGTCGGTCGCAGGTGACCGCGCGAAGATCATCCAGGGTGGCCCGTCGAACGAGACCGCGCACGCGATCAAGCTCGCGAAGCAGTCGGCCGAGGCCGGCGCCGACGCGATCATGGCCGTCACTCCGTATTACAACAAGCCGACTCAGGCCGGCCTCCTCACGCACTTCCGGATGGTCGCCGACGCGACCGATCTGCCGATGATTGTCTACGACATTCCCGGCCGCGCCGGCGTGCCCGTCAAGTACGAAACGATCCTGCGGCTCGCGAAGCACCCGAACATCCTCGCGGTGAAGGATGCGAAGGGTGACCTCGCCGAGGTCTCGCGCGTGCTCAACGAGACCGATCTGCTGTATTTCTCGGGTGACGACCCGATGGTTCTGCCCGCGCTTTCCATCGGCGCGATCGGCCTGATCGGTGTCACTGCAAACATCGCTCCGCAGCCGTACCGTACAATTGTGGACGCAGTCAACCGCGGCGACCTCGCCGCAGCCACCGCTGAACACAAGCTTCTCGAGCCACTTGCCCGTGCGACGATGACACATATCCCGGGTACGGTGTCGACCAAATACATCCTTCACGGACTCGGCCGAATCTCGACTCCTCGCGTGCGTTTGCCGCTCGTTGGGCCGGAAGAGTCGGAGGCGACGCTCATCGAAAATGACGTCGCTCAGGTGCGTGGACTTGCGGGTGTTGACTTCTCAAACTTCCGCCCAGACCGGAACGCCGCCGCCGGCGGCGCACTCCCCAAGGTCGCGGGCACCACTCGGTAGCCACCGCTAGCGGGTGTTATCGCCAAATGACAGGTACTGAATGACCGATACTTCTACCCAGGCCGCACCCGCGGTAAATCTTCCTAAGCTGAAGCGCGACACCATGCGCATCATCCCGCACGGCGGGCTCGGCGAGGTTGGCCGCAACATGACCTCGTTCGAGGTCAACGGCAAGATCCTCATCATCGACTGCGGTGTGCTCTTCCCCGAGTCCACCCAGCCGGGTGTGGATCTCATCCTCCCGGACATCGAGTCGGTCATGGACCGCCTCGACGACATCGTCGGCATCTTCCTGACCCACGGTCACGAGGACCACATCGGCGGTGTCCCGTATCTCCTGAAGCGCAAGCCGGACATCCCCCTCATCGGGTCGAAGCTGACGCTCGCGCTCGTCGAGGCGAAGCTGCGCGAACACCGCATTAAGCCTTACACCCTGACCGTCGCCGAGGGCGACATCGAGGAGTTCGGCCCGTTTACCTGCGAGTTCATCGCGATCAACCACTCGATCCCGGACTCGCTCGGTGTGCACGTCTCCACGGCGGCCGGTAACTTCATCCACACCGCCGACCTCAAGATGGACCCGACGCCGATGGACGGTCGACTGACCGACCTCCGCGCGTTCGCGCGCCTCGGTGAGCAGGGCGTCGACCTCTTCCTGTGCGACTCGACCAACGCCGAGGTCAAGGGACACTCCGGCAGCGAGATGAGCGTGGGCCCCGCGATCCACGAGGCGGTGCGCACGAGCCGCGGCCGCGTCGTCGTCTCCAGTTTCGCGAGTCACATCCACCGCATCCAGCACGTGGTGAATGCGGCCGTCGCGAATCGTCGCAAGGTCGCCCTCGTTGGCCGCTCGATGACCCGCAACATGGGCATCGCGATGGACCTCGGTTACCTCGATGTGCCGGACGGGACGCTCGTCGACTACAAGAAGGCGCTCGGCATGCGCCGCAACGAGGTCGTCTTCATCTGCACGGGCTCGCAGGGTGAGACGCTCGCGGTGCTCAACCGCATCGCGCAGCACGACCACGCGATCGAGGTGGGGGAGGGCGACCGCGTCGTGCTCGCATCCAGCCTCGTCCCCGGCAACGAGGTTGCTGTGTCGAATATGATCAACAACCTCATGAAGGCCGGCGCCGATGTCGTGCACAAGGGCAACGCCCACGTGCACGTGTCGGGCCACGGCTTCGCCGACGAACTGCTCGCTTGCTACAACGTCATCCAGCCGAACTTCGCGATGCCGGTGCACGGTGAATACCGCCACCTCGTCGCGAACTCCAAGATTGCGCTGAGCTCGGGCGTGCACGAAGACAATCTGATCATCACCGAGAACGGTGGGGTCATCGACATGTTCAAGGGTGTGCCACGCAAGGTCGGCGAAGTGCCGGTCGGCTTCGTCTATGTCGACGGCAAGACCGTCGGTTCGGTGACCGAGGACGACATCAAGGACCGTCGCGTGCTCTCGGAGGAGGGCTTCATCTCGGTCTTCGCGGTGATCGACCCGACCGACGCCACGATCGTCGCGGGCCCGGAGATCCACGCCCGCGCCTTTGCTCCGGACGACCAGGTTCTCGAGCCGCTCATCCCGCAGGTGCGCAAGGCACTCGAGGATGCGCTGGACGACGGTGTGCGCGACAAGTACCGTCTCTCGCAGGCCGTGCGCCGCGTTGTTGGCCGCTGGGCTGGCACCAAGCAGCGCCGCCGGCCGATGATCGTGCCGGTCGTGACCTTCGCGAACCCCTCGGAAACCGAGTAGCTTGCACTGAGTTTCAAGGCCGGGGCCGCATCTCCACACGGGGATGCGGCCCCGGCCTTTCGCGTGCCTGGCGGGTCCCGGCCGTGATCCGATTGAGACGGTAGTTTCGGGCACTCCGGCGGATGTTGCGGCCAAGTCGGAGCCGCCGGGTACCGTTGTAGCCATGTCTACCTCGACGCCGAAGCGTGCCCAAAACCGGAGCACGGGCTCCAATTCAGGGTCCCGTGGCCGGTCGGCGAAGTCTTCCTCCAAGCAGCAAGACACAAAAGTTCAGCTCACGATCGAAGAGCAGGCTCTCGGCACTCGTGCCTGGAACGGCCTCGCGCACGCCGTGGGCGGTGCCGTTCGCGCGGTCGGCCCCGAGCGGATTGCCAAGGAAGATCGCCGCGACACGTTCCCGATGATCCTCTTCCTGCTGGCCATCGCCGGCGCAGTGACCGTGTGGTTCTTCCCTGGAAACGTCGTCGCGATGAACCTCAACGCGTACACCTTCGGTGGCCTGTTCGGCCTCGTCGCATACGCGCTACCGGTCGTGCTCATGGGGCTGTCGTTCTGGCTTTTCCGTCACCCCGCCTCCGTGGACGACAATAACCGGGTAATGCTCGGACTCGCGATGGCACTGTTCAGTGCTTGCGCGATCTGTCACCTGCACGCGGGCCAGCCGCAGCCGGCGATGGGCATGCCGGAGCTCGCCAAGGCGGGTGGCGTATTTGGGTGGATGATCGGGGCACCCCTCGGGTTTCTCATCACGCCGATTCCCGCGACCGTTCTGCTCGCGCTGATTTTCATCCTTTCCCTCTTTGTCATCACGAAGACCCCGCCCAGGCAGCTGCCGCGGCGCATCCGCGACGGCTGGAACTGGCTCGTGGGCGTGGACCATGCCGACACCAAGGGCTCATCGAAGGCTTCGGGCGAGGGCGAGGAGGACGCCGCGCGTCCGGATCGCGAGCGAGAGCAGGTGCCCTGGTGGCGCCGAAACGAATCGGGCCGCGAAGTCGATCCTGCCTACGACACCCCGCTGGTGGACCCGGACAATCGCGAGGGCGCCGACGAGCTCACCGATCTGTTCGGCGCCGACGACGCGGCGACCAGGGTCATGCCGAGCGGCAAGGGTCGCGGCAAGAAGCGCAAGCAGCAGCCTGAGTCGGAGCCGACGCTCGATTTCCAGGCCGAGCAAGAGCAGCCGACCGAGGTGCTGTCGACCTCGGCGCAGACCCTCGCGCAGAGCCCAACGGACACGGCCGAACTTCCGCCGCGACCTGCGGAGGCGGCAGGTGGAAGCGCATCCGGTGAGCCGAGTGAGGCCGACGCCCTCGCCGCGGTTGAAGAAGACGAGACCGCGAACTGGGACACCCGCGCCGAGGAAGCGGACGACGAATACGAGCTGCCCGAGACGCAGCAGTTCCTCAAGCGCGGCGAGCCCGCGCGCACCCGCACCGAGGCGAACGATGAGACGATCGCCGCGCTCAACCAGACGTTCCAGTCCTTCAAGGTGGATGCGAAGGTCACCGGCTTCTCTCGCGGACCGACGGTCACGCGCTATGAGGTCGAGGTGGCGCCGGGCACCAAGGTCGAGAAGGTCACCCAACTGACCAAGAACATCGCGTATGCCGTGCGCTCGAATCAGGTGCGCATCCTCTCGCCGATTCCGGGGAAGTCGGCCATCGGCGTAGAGATCCCGAATAGCGACCGCGAGGTTGTCCGGCTCGGTGACGTGCTGAGCTCGCAGAAGGCGATCAAGGCGACGCACCCCATGACCATCGGCGTGGGTAAGGATGTTGAGGGCGGGTTTGTGCTCGCGAACCTCGCGAAGATGCCGCACTTGCTCGTCGCCGGTTCCACAGGTTCCGGTAAGTCGAGCTTCGTGAACTCGATGATCGTGTCGCTCCTGACGCGATCGAAGCCCTCCGAGGTGCGCATGGTGCTGGTCGACCCGAAGCGCGTGGAACTTACGCCGTATTCGGGTGTGCCGCACCTTATTACTCCGATCATCACGAATCCCAAGAAGGCCGCGGAGGCGCTGCAGTGGGTCGTGAAGGAAATGGAGATGCGCTACGACGACCTCGAGAACTTCGGTTTCCGCCACGTCGACGACTTCAACGCCGCGATTCGCGCGGGCGAGGTTCAGGTCCCGGAAGGCTCGAAGCGAAAACTCAAGCCGTACCCGTACCTCCTCGTGGTCGTCGATGAGCTTGCCGAGCTCATGATGGTCGCGCCGCGCGATGTTGAAGACTCGATCGTGCGCATCACGCAGCTCGCGCGTGCGGCCGGAATCCACCTTGTGCTTGCGACGCAGCGCCCGTCGGTCGACGTCGTCACGGGTCTGATCAAGGCCAACGTGCCGTCGCGCCTCGCGTTCGCGGTGACGAGTTCGACCGACTCGCGAGTCATCCTCGACCAGGTCGGCGCGGAGGCGCTCATCGGTCAGGGTGACGCGCTGTTCTCGCCCGCGGGCCAGAAGCCGATCCGTGTGCAGGGTGCGTGGGTCGACGACGACGAGATCAACAAGGTCGTCCGCCACGTCAAGGAGCAGGCACAGCCCGAGTACCGCACCGATATCAACGCGCCCGCCGAGAAGCGTGAGATCGATTCGGACATCGGCGACGATCTCGAGCCGCTGCTCGCCGCAGCGGAGCTCGTGATCACCTCGCAGTTCGGGTCGACATCGATGCTGCAGCGGAAACTGCGCGTTGGCTTCGCGAAGGCCGGCCGACTCATGGACCTCATGGAATCCCGCGAGATCGTCGGGCCCTCCGAGGGCTCGAAGGCGCGCGAGGTTTTGCGCACGCCCGAGGAGCTCCCGCAGGTGCTCGCGATGATTCGCGGCGACGAGCCGCCGGCGAGCGCTGCCGAACCCGAGTACGAGGGCCCCGAGGATCTCGTGGCCGCCCAATACGAGGGTCTCGAGGAGGTTGAGGGCGGTTCGGATTCGGAAGACAACGAAGACGCCTGGGGCCTCACGGGACGCGAATAGCGCGAGGAGCAGCGCATTGACTAGGCGCGTGTGGAGCCGTGGCGAGGGCCCGGTCAGTGTGTGGGCCGTGCCCAACATCATCACGATCGTGCGCATCCTCTTTGTGCCCGCCCTCGTGTGGGCCATGGTCGCGGATGCGGGTGCTGGCGGTCCGTTGCGCTGGGTCGCGCTCGCCCTCTTCGTGGTTGGCATTGGGTCGGATGCGATCGACGGGCACCTCGCCCGCAGCCGGAACCTGATCAGTGACTTCGGCAAGATCCTCGACCCGATCGCGGACAAGGCGCTCACCGGGGCGGCGCTCATCGTGCTGTCCTACCTCGGCGAGCTGCCCTGGTGGGTGACCGGGCTCATCCTGCTGCGCGAGATTGGCATCACGATCTGGCGCCTGATCGAGGTGCGTCGCATCGTGCTCCCCGCGGGCCGCGGCGGCAAGCTCAAGACGGTCGTCCAGGCGGTCGCGATCTCGCTCGCGATCGCGCCGTTCCCAGCGCTGCTCGGCGACTGGATGCACTGGGTCAATACGGCCCTCATGTCGCTCGCGTTCATCCTCACGATTTGGTCGGGAATCGACTATCTCGTGCGGGCATACTTTCCCAAGAAGTCCAACGAAGTGAACTGAGCCGAGAGGGATTGCCTTGACATCAGACCACGCATTCGAGCCGAACGCGGGACACTCCGAAGAAGCCAAAGTTATACCGGCGATCACCACCGATGACATGGCCGCCGAGGGCGATGCCCAAGCGGCTGCCGACGCGAGTGGGGTTGAGCCCGTCCAGGAAGCAGCGGGGGAGGTCACTCCTCCCGAGCGTCCGACGCACAGCACCGTGAATGAACCGTCTGCGCAGACGCTCGAGCTCGCGAAACTCCTGCTCGAGGCGAACCTGACGATCGCGGTCGCGGAGTCGCTGACAGGTGGCGCCCTCGGTGCTGAGATCGTCCGCGTGCCGGGCATTTCGGGGTCGTTTCTCGGCGGCATCATCTCGTACCAGGACGACATCAAGCACGACCTGCTCGGCGTGGACAAGCGGTTGCTCAAGGAACACGGCGCGGTGCATCGAGACGTGGCCTTGCAGATGGCGCAGGGCGTGCGAAAGAAATTCAAGATGTTTGGTCGGAACGCAGACATCGGTGTCTCGACTACTGGCGTTGCAGGCCCCGAACCCTCGTCGAAGGATCAGCCCGCCGGAACCGTGTTCGTTGGCGTGTCGTCGCTGTGGGGCGATCACGTCTCCCAGCTGGACTTTTCTAATCTCGTGCGCGAGAACGATCCGGTCGGCTCGCGGCAGCGCATCCGCTTCGCCACGATCGAGTCCGCGATCTTTAACGTCATCGAGCATCTTGCGAATCAAGCAGAACTCTGAACATTCGCCGGTGGCAGGGAATGTTTTTTGTCGGGGCCCCGTTGTACACTCCATGAGCCTCAGCAATGCAACTTCGAGAAAAGGAGGTTCCGCATGGTGCTAGTCCGTCATGAAATGGGAGAGGTGCTCCGGAACGTCCGTCTGCGTAAGGGCGCAACACTCCGGCAAGTCGCTGGTCGCGCATCCGTCGCGCTTGGGTATCTCTCTGAGATCGAGCGCGGTCAGAAGGAAGCGTCGAGCGAGATTCTTGCTTCGGTAGCGAGCGCGCTTGACACGCCCCTGTCCCAGATCTATCACGAGGTAGGTAACCGCCTCCTCGCGCACGAGGAACACGAGCTTCGCGAGCAGCGCCTCGCCGGTGTCATCCCTGACACCGTGCCCGACGACCTCCTCCGTTCGCACAAGGAACCCGTCGGCGCTCACTGAGAGCGACGCCGGTCCTAATGGTCGAAAGCGCTTCGTTGCGATTCCCGCAACGGAGCGCTTTCGCGTTTCCCAGTACGATGGCTGGATGCGATTGAGCGAGTTCCAGCGTGCCGTCACCGACGAGTTCGGTGAGGTTTACGGCGCGAGCGTGGTCCGCGATGTCGTGCTCGATCGGCTCCAGGACCGCACCGCGAAGGAAGCACTCGACGAAGGCGTCGACGCACGCACGGTCTGGGAGGCGCTGTGCGCTGGCATGGGCGTGCCCAAGGAGCGCTGGTATGGCGTCGGTCGGTTGGATCCGCGGGGCCGCGGCTAGCGCTGACCAGTCACTTATCAATTTCGACACGCCTGCCGAAATTCATCGAACAGCTGTTCGAGTAGGTGTAGTGTCATGCGTGTGGTTTGTGGATGACGTGTTCTCCACAGCGGCGGATCCCGCAGACGGAAATGTCGGTGGCTAAATCTACGCTGTGGGCACAGGTCGAAAGCGGACCGCCCGCCTTGTCGGAACGCTCTCTATCAGCGAAAGACAGCCTGTAGGCGACAACACCGAAAGCCCTTAAGGAGCAAGATCATGGCCGCAGCAAAAGATCGTGAAAAGGCACTCGAATCCGCCCTCACCCAGATTGACCGCCACTTCGGCAAGGGATCGGTGATGCGCCTCGGTAGCGAGGAACGCGCCCCGGTCGACGCGATCCCGACTGGCTCGATTGCGCTGGATGCAGCACTCGGTATCGGTGGTCTGCCGCGGGGCCGCGTCGTGGAGATCTACGGACCGGAATCCTCAGGTAAGACGACGGTCGCACTCCACGCGATCGCGAA